>JAVVPW010000104.1:0-7013 GCA_036655575.1 Bilophila sp. | reverse complement strand
GGATTCTTGCCCCTTGGCGAGAAACCCACTGGCGATGAAGACCATGAAAAAGGCCAGCACGAAACTGTGCTTCAGATCCGCTCGCGTGAGGCTTGTGCGTTCGCCCCTGAGCCATGTCAGAAGATACAGCAAAAGCCCCGCGCACGTCATACGCACGCCGCACATCAAAAAGGCAGGAATGTGTTCTACAGCAAACCGGATTGCAATGAATCCTGAGCCCCACGACAGGTACACAAGAAACAGGCAAACCAGAACCTTGACCATATGGTTTTGTTTGGACGTCAACATGCGCGGACAGTATCCTGAGTGTTGCGGTACTTCAAGTCACCTTGACGGTCTTTTTCCGAAAAAAGATATTTCCTTCCTTTTTGCGTTCCGATGTTTTCAGGCTTGACAACAGGGAGAAGGTGACGCATGATGTCGCCATGTCAAATCAACTCGTCAATACTTTTTCTTGCAACTGGTGGCGGCACTTCATATAAGTGCCGGGTTGTTGCGTATTTGCTGACAGCTAACATTTCAACCGCGGCCGGGACACTGGTCGCGGTTTTTGTTGTTGTGGTGTCCCGGTTTATACAAGGACAATGCCATGACGACGCTCTCTTCTCCCGCTTCCTCTCTTCAGGCTACCCGTGTTGCCTCCGCTCCCTTGTCTGCTGTGTCTGCTCCGTCTGACGAGGGCTTTTTCGGTGCGTATGGCGGTCAATTTGTTCCAGATGCGTGCAAAGGCCGTCTCAACGAACTGCGTGACGCTTTTGAGCACTACCGGGACAACTCTTTTTTTGTCGAAGAACTGACCTATTACTTTGAGCACTACACCGGACGCCCCAACCCGGTATTCTTTTGCGCCAATCTGAGTGAGCGGCTCGGTGGAGCGCGGATCTATTTGAAGCGTGAAGACTTAAACCACCTCGGTGCGCACAAGATCAACAATACCATCGGGCAGTGCCTGCTTGCCAAACGGATGGGGAAGACGCGGGTGATTGCAGAAACCGGAGCAGGACAGCACGGCGTGGCGACTGCCGCGACTGCCGCGCTGCTTGGTATGCAATGCACCGTCTATATGGGCGCAGAAGACATGCAACGCCAGCGGCTCAACGTGATCCGCATGGAGATGCTCGGTGCCAAGGTGGTTGCGGTGACGAGCGGTCAAGGGACACTCAAGGAAGCGGTGGACGAAGCCCTTGCGGCATGGATTGCAGACGCAGGCGCCTTCTATGTGCTTGGTTCTGCTGTAGGGCCGCACCCGTATCCCACGATGGTCAAGCATTTTCAGTCTGTCATCGGGCGCGAGTCCAGAGCGCAGATTCTCGCAGAAACAGGCAGTCTGCCCTACGCCTGCCTTGCCTGTGTGGGGGGTGGTTCCAACGCCATCGGGCTTTTTTCTGGCTATGTGGAAGACGCCGCTGTGCGACTCATCGGGGTGGAGCCTGCCGGACGCGGTCTGACCTACGGCGATCATGCGGCAAGTCTTGGCATGGGAGAACCCGGCATCATGCACGGTTTTCGTTCGTACATGGTGAAGGATGCGCAGGGTGAACCCGGTACCGTCTATTCTCTTTCCGCAGGACTCGACTACCCGTCAGTAGGCCCTGAACACAGCTATCTCAAAGACATAGGCCGGGCTGAATACGTCAGCGTGACCGATGCCGAAGCGCTGGAGGCCTTTTTCACGCTGTCGCGCTCTGAAGGCATCATCCCGGCGCTCGAATCCGCCCACGCCCTCGCGCACGCCCTCAAAATGGCGCCAGCACTCCCCAAGGAAGCCATTCTTCTGGTCTGCCTCTCAGGACGCGGGGATAAAGACGTCGAACAAGTCGCCGCTCTGATGGCATGAATGAACAGTGGCGCAGGGGAACCTTTCTGAAGAAAAGATTCCCCTGCGCCGCTGTTGTATCAGGCTCTCGTTGTATCAGGCTCTCTGCTCTAGGCTCTGAAGGGAGAGATAGCGCGGAGGTTGTTGATGATGGTGGGGGTTTCACGAAGCACCAGATCTATTTCTTCTGAGGTGGTGTAGCGCGAAAGGGAGAAACGGATGGAACCGTGTGCGTAGGTGAAAGGAACGCCCATAGCCCGCAGAACATGAGACGGCTCAAGGCTACCGGACGTGCAGGCAGAACCAGAGCTTGCGCAGATGCCGAGCTGATCCATCAGGAGGAGAATCGCTTCACCTTCGACATACTGGAACGCAACGCTTGAGGTGTTGGGCAGACGGTGTTCCAGATCGCCGTTCACAATGGTATCAGGAATGGCAAGCAATCCCTTCTCCAGTCTGTCCCGCAACACCGGCACGCGGATCTGTTCTTCAGCCATGCGCTGTTGTGCCAGCTCGCACGCCTTGCCGAGTCCCACAATGTACGGCGCGTTTTCCGTACCAGCGCGGCGACCGTTTTCCTGATGCCCTCCCCGCAGGAACGGGATGAAGCGCGTTCCCTTGCGGATATAAAGAACACCGATGCCCTTGGGCGCGTGGAGCTTGTGCCCGGACAGGGCGAGGAAGTCAATCGGCGTTTTGGACAGATCGAGCGGGATCTTGCCCACAGCCTGCACCGCGTCGGTATGAAACAAGATGCCCCGCTCCTTCACCATCTGCGCGATGCGGTCGATGGGGAAGATGGTGCCGGTTTCGTTGTTCGCGGACATGATGGACACAAGCGCGGTGTCCTTGCGCATGGCAGCGCTCAATTCATCAAGATCAAGACGGCCTTTCGAGTCCACACCAAGGTAGGTGACTTCGTAGCCCTTGTGTTCCAGATGTTGCCCCAACGCAATGATCGCGGCGTGTTCCACTCTGGTCGTGATGATGTGGCGCTTGTCCGGTTGCGATTGCAGAGCGGACAAAAAGGCTGAAGAATCACTTTCCGTACCACAGGACGTGAACACGATTTCTTCAGGATGCGCACCGAGAAGCGAGGCAATCTGTTCACGCGCCGTACAAAGGCTCTTGCCGACCTGTCCACCGAAACTGTGCATACTAGAAGCGTTGCCGTATTTTTCGATGAAAAAAGGCATCATGCTTTCAAGCACTTCCGGGGCAACCTGGGTGGTTGCGTTGTTGTCAAGATAGATGACGCTCATGCCTTCACCTCTTCAACCACGATTTCCGGTTCTACCTGTTCACGCAGAATTTTTTGCACCAGATCTGTCAACGTCACCGTGCGAGAGCGGCAACTCGAACACTGTCCGCGCAAGGCCACCACAACGCGGTGTCCGTCTACATCCACCAGCTCAATGTCGCCCCCGTCAGCAGCCAGACGCGGCTTGACTTCAGCTTCCAGCGCCTGCATGACTTTTTGCATCCGCTGTACATTGGTGAGCTTGGCCTTGGGCATAAGGTTCAATTCGTGCAGCCCGGGCTTGCCAAGTTCTTCATCAAGAATCTGCTGTATCTTCTCCAGACAGTCCCCGCAACCCCCGCCAGCCTTGGTGTAGTTGGTGATTTCTTCAACAGATTTCAGGCTGTTTTCCTGAATAGCCCGGCGAATCTGGGTATCGGTGACACCAAAGCACTTGCAAATCAACCGGCCTTCAGGGGCATGGGGCAAAGCCTTTTCGCCACGCCAGTTGCGCAACGCCGCTTCAAGCGCTTCTTGACCCATGACGGAACAGTGCATCTTTTCGCGGGGCAATCCCCCCAGATAGGCGGCGATGTCCTTATTGGTGATCTTGATCACCTCATCCACGGTCTTGCCCTTGATAAGCTCAGTCAGTGCAGAGCTTGAGGCGATGGCGCTGGCACAGCCAAAGGTCTGGAACGAGGCGTCTTCGATGACGCCGTCCTTGCTGATCTTCAAAAAAAGTTTCAGGGCGTCGCCGCAAGCAAGACTTCCCACTTCTCCGATGGCGTTGGCATCGGCGAGTTCACCCGCGTTGCGCGGATGCAGGAAGTGTTCACGGACGGTATCTGTATATTCCCACATAATGCCTCCAATAGTCTGACAAGCTGTAATCAGCCGAAGAGTACCCTCCCGGCAAAAGGCTATATAAGCCCGAAATGCGCTGATGGAAGAGGGGTGCCTGTATTTTTTCCAGAAGACGGAAAGACGAACTTGCAGCAGAGCGGCGGACGTGTCAACATAGGACTATGCAACGCTGGATCATGCATGTCGATATGGACGCTTTTTATGCGTCTGTTGAACAACTGGACAACCCCGAACTCCGGGGCAAGCCTCTCATCGTGGGCGGGGGTGGAGCGCGGGGTGTTGTGAGTGCTGCATCCTATGAAGTTCGAGCCTTTGGGGTGCGTTCCGCCATGCCGTTAGCGCAGGCGCTGCAACGTTGTCCGCAGGCCGTGCTTGTGCCTGTGCGGCGCGCCAGATACGCGGAAGTTTCCCAGCAGATCATGGCGATTCTGCACGATTATTCCCCGCTCGTCGAACAGGCCTCTGTAGACGAGGCCTATCTTGACGCGACAGGCCTTGAAAGGCTGTTTGGCCCTGTGGAAGCGATGGCTCGTTGCATCAAGCGCGATGTGCGCGAGACAATCGGTCTGACCTGCTCAGTCGGGCTTGCGCCAGTCAAATTCCTTGCCAAGATCGCTTCTGATCTCGACAAGCCTGACGGCCTCAGCATCCTCTACCCTGACGCGATCCGGGCGTTTCTTGATCGGCTTCCAGTAGACCACATCCCCGGCGTGGGCAAGAGCATGACAAACACCCTTTGCAGCTTTGGCATCCGCACCGGGCGCGATGTGCTCCGCTATTCGCTGTCCTTCTGGGAACGGCGCTTCGGCAAGGGCGGCGTTGTGCTGTATGAACGGGCACAAGGGATTGACGCTCGACAAGTTGAGCCTGTGCGTGCGCCCAAATCTGAAAGTGCGGAAACAACCTTTGCCGAAGACACCCGCGATCTTGCTTTTCTCAAGAGCTGGCTTTTCCGTCACGCCGACCGAGTGGGACGCTCCTTGCGCAAGCACGGCCTGCAAGGAAGAATCGTCACCCTCAAGATCAAATACGCCGACTTTCGCCAGCTCACGCGGCGGGTAAGCCTGCCCGCGCCAACCTGCGCCACCGAGACACTCTACGAGACCGCCTGTACGCTGCTTGACGGTATCACGCTTGAAAACAAGGTACGTCTGATAGGGGTGGGGGTTTCAGGCTTTGACAACGTGTCCCAGCAGCTTCTCCTCCCCATGGAAAACACGCTGCAAGACGAGCGCCGTACTCGTCTGGACAAAACGCTTGACGCCCTTCAGGGACGGTACGGCAAGAACGTGATTGTTCCGGGACGTCTCTTCAACAAACAACAAAAAGATGCTGACGAATAACTGGAGATTGCATGACAAAACAGGCCGCACCCGTGTACATTGCTCTTGATTTTGAAACAGCCGACTATCAGCCCGACAGCGCGTGTGCCATTGGTCTTGCTAAAATACGCGAAAAGGTGGTTGTTGACACGTTCTACAGTCTGGTGCGTCCACCTCGAAAGCAGATTGTTTTCACATGGGTACACGGCATCACATGGAATCAGGTCAAGGACAGTCCGACCTTTCCTGAGCTGTGGCCGCGTCTGTCAGCCTTCATGGCAGGCGCAACGCATCTTGTCGCGCACAACGCGCCTTTTGATCGCAGAGTCCTTGAAGCCTGCTGTCGGGCTGCAGAGCTGGCTCTTCCTGAGCTTCCTTTTATCTGCACCTTGAAGGAATCCCGGCGGCTGGTGAAACTGCCGTCGCACAAGCTAGACGCGCTCTGCACCCATTTCGGGATCACCCTGCAACACCACCACGCCGGCGCTGACGCCCTCGCCGCAGCAGAACTCTGGATACGCTTGCAAGAACTTGAGGAGAGAAAAGACACCCCAAACCCTTCTGGAGACTGCCCTGCCGCTACGTTTTACCCGCGTTGACACTCGGCGCAGATACCGTAGAGGTAGAGACGGTGTGAGGTTGGTTTGAAGCCATGCTTGAGGGTGAGGGCTTCCTGAAGTTCCTCGATTTTGGGATCAACGACTTCAATATTTTTGCCGCAGATTTCACAAATCAGATGATCGTGGTGGGAATCGTGGGCGTGTTCGTACCGCGCTATCCCGTCGCCAAAACGGACTTCGCGGGCAAGTCCTGCTTCACACAACAGTTTCATCGTGCGGTACACCGTAGCCTGTCCGAGCGTGGCATCCTTGCAACGAACGCGGTCATAGACTTCTTCTGTGGTCAGGTGCCCGGCTTCATGTAAAAAAACATCCAAAATCTGCTGGCGTTGCGGTGTGTTGCGCAAGCCCTTGCTGCGTAGAAACGAACGAAAAACAACAACAGGATCGAATTGGGTATTGCTGCACATGCGGCACCTCGGATTGATTTCACAGCGCTAGAATCTACGTTAAAAAAGAACGTGCCGCAATGGTTGGGCGACTCCGCTTGCGTCTGTCTGTTTCGCAGGATAGACTCAGGGGATGAAAAAAAAACGCCGCCCCTTTGCCCTGCCTGCCCCCTCGGACAGCGGGCGCCTTCTGGTATCACTCGCTCCCAATCTCGTGGGAATGTTCCGGTTTTTGCTGGAAAGCTACGACAATCTCGCCTGCTTTACCGTGCTGGATCGCCATGAAGCCCTGCTCATCATTTTGTTTTCACCCCACCAGCAAGCCGAAATTCAAGACGCGCTCCAAGGCATCAACGAAACCGTGCCTCTTGAAATCCGTCCTTGTCCGAGAGAACTCCTGCTTCCAGCGCAGCCATGACCGCAGCCGGACGAATGGCGCGCATACAGGCGTGATCGCGGTCACAGTTCTTTTTTCCATGCAGGGTACAGGGTCGGCAGGGAAGAGCGGCTTCAAGGACGCGATCGCGTGCCCCTGCGGGGAAAAACCCCCATGTTGCTGTTGTCGGGCCAAACAGCGCCACAACCGGCGTCCCTACCCCGCCAGCAAGGTGCATGGGGCCGGAATCGCCTGTAACCAGCACGCTTGCAGCCTTGAGCAGGGCGCAGGTTTCACGCAAGGTTGTTTGATTGGTAAAATCGCGCCCCGCAGGAATGCCCGCAAGAGGCGTCCCCCTGCCGATGACACACCACGGGATGCCC
>JAVVPW010000103.1:0-7132 GCA_036655575.1 Bilophila sp. | reverse complement strand
ATTCGACGGTCTTGTCGCAAGAAGAATTCAAGGAAATGCAGGAAACCACATCCGGCGAATTTTTCGGGATCGGCATTGAAATCACGCTGGAAAACAACCAGCTTACCGTGGTTACACCCATCGAAGACACACCTGCGGACAAAGCAGGCCTGAAGTCAGGCGACTTCATCTTGTCTGTTGCCGGGCGTTCTACCATGGAAATGACGCTGCAAGAAGCCGTCACCCATATCCGTGGCCCCAAGGGAACGGAGGTGGAGCTGACCATCTTGCACCGCGATTCCAAAGAACCCGTGACCCTGCACCTCAAACGGGATTCTATCCCGCTCATCAGCGTCAAATCTCGTGAGCTTGAACCCGGCTATTTCTGGATTCGACTCACTCGTTTTAGCGAACGCACCACAGTAGAACTGCTCGAAGCGTTGTCTGATGCCGCACGCAACGCACCGATCAAGGGCATTATCCTTGATTTGCGCAACAATCCCGGTGGATTGCTTGACCAAGCCGTCAGCGTGTCGGATGTGTTTTTGAAGAGTGGCGTCATCGTGTCCATGCGGGGCAAGATTGAAGAAGCCTCCAAAGAATTCACCGCCAAGCAGCAAACCACCGATGTCACCGCGCCTGTTGTGGTGCTGGTGAATGCCGGTTCCGCGTCGGCTTCAGAAATCGTAGCCGGTGCGCTTGGCGATCAGAAACGCGCCTTGCTTGTTGGTGAACGCACGTTTGGTAAGGGCTCTGTGCAGAACATCATCCCCTTGTCGGACGGCTCAGGCTTGAAGCTCACGGTGGCGCTGTACTACACGCCGTCTGGGCGCTCCATTCAGGCGGAAGGCATCATGCCGGATCTTGAAATCCCGTTTGAACCAGCCAAGGATGTGCAACCCAATGCCCTGCGCATGATGCGGGAAAAAGACCTCAATCGGCATCTTGAAAAAACAGACGGCGACAAGGCCACCGCCAAGACGCCCAAAAAAGAAACGAAGCTCGAACCCGTAGTCGCACCGGGAACGCCGCTCCCCGGCGCCAAAGAGTTTCTGGAGCGCGACAACCAGCTTCGCATGGGGTTGCAATTTGTCAAGACGCTCCCCAAGATGCGCGATATTCGGTAACATTCTGGGGGAAAGCGGAACCTTTTGTACAGAAGGGTTCCGCTCCCCTCCCGCTACCGCTCTCTTTCTGAGACGGGTCTCTTTTTTTCTGTAGAAGCACCCCAATGTAGTCCCTATGTCTGAATGGTTTCCCGCTATCAAGGGGATGCTGGCGGAACGGGGTATTTATTTGCCCCAGCCGTATCCCCACACCTGCCGAACACTCAAAGGTTCGGCTCTTGCTGCTGTGCTCTCCGGCGCGGTGCTAGGGACAGGCATCTGTATCTACAGCACCTTTCTCTTTCTGGCGCATTCGGTACAAGAAGTCACCTCGTACGCTTCGGAAACAATCACAAGGACATCCCTCGGCGTTGCGAACAACACCGCCGGGCTTGTCTCTGTCCTGCCCACACCTCCAGCTCCTCCCGCACCGCCGGAACCGCTCACAACCTCGGTGCTTGAAGAAGATTCCCATCTCGGTCAGCAAGTGCGGCTCAAAATCCAGCCCAGTGCGTTGCCCTACCGTGAAAACGGGGATCTGTCGCTGACGGATGCCGCACGGCAGGTGGATTTTGCCTTGCTTCAGACGTTGTTGCGCTTGCACCTCGAACGGGGGCGGCTCCTTTTTTTGACGTCTGACTACAAGACGAAAGGGCAGGATGTGTACCACCTGCAACGGATGCGTCTGTTTTTGCCAACATCGGTGGCGTCGTTTGTGGAGGCACTCGAAGAAAGCATGGATGTCTGGGCGGAGCGGGGTGTCCTGACCCGCGAAACGCCGAACAAGATCACCCTTGCCGTAGAAGGTGTGGTCACGCATGAGCTGTGGGTGGACACGGCGGGTGACGAATTTGTCTTGCCGCCCACAGGGGATGCCCCCAGACTGACCCTTGTGATTGACGATCTGGGCGAAAGTCCCAAGGCAGCGCAAGCGTTCCTTGATCTGCATCTGCCGATGACCTTTGCCATCTGGCCTTTTGGTCGGCACGCTGTCGAAACCGCACAGGCCGCGCACCGGGCAGGTCGAGAAATTCTGGTTCACGAGCCAATGGAACCCATGCAGTCGCCTTTTGTGAAAGCTGGCCCCGGCGAGCTGACACTCTCCATGAATCGGGAAACGCTGCGCAAGACGTTGCAGGCAAGCGTCCTCAAGGTGCCCCATGCCTCAGGCTTGAACAACCATATGGGTTCGCGTCTGACGCGCAATCCTGCGGCTGCGGCACTCGTTGCCGAAGCGTTGGGGCCTTCTGGCTTGTTTGCGCTGGACAGCCTGACGCACCCGGATTCTGTCTTCTATCGAGAAGCGCGGAAGAAAGGCCTGCCCGCGTACCGGCGCTCGGTGTTTCTGGACGATGGCCCGCGAACCGTCCCTTCCGTGCTTGAGGCGCTGAAGAAAGCCGAACACCTCGCCCTCGCGCACGGTCAGGCGATCGCCATCGGACACCCCCACCCCGAGACCATAGAAGCCCTGCGCCAATGGGGCGCGCTTCGAGACACCACGATTCAGCTCGTGCCCTTGCGCTACCTGAACGTGCCTGTTGAAACCGTGGAAGAGTGAGAGGAAGAGTGAAAGGGGGGCGGGAAGGAACTTTTTTTGAAGCAAGGGGCGTGAAGGAGGCTGCGGGAAGTCTTACGGTTTTTTAACCGCGTCAAGGGTGCCTGTGGCTTGTTCTGGATCAATGAATTGTCGGATAGCGTGTTCTACACGAAGAATGTTGACGCAGGTGTCGAGGCAGGGGCCGTGGGGGCGTTCATTGATGACGCCGAAGACGGGGAGGGGGTTGGTGTCCTGAATACCAGACGAGAGGTCGCGTTCGCAGGCTACGGCAATGATGACCTTGGGGCGCGCCTGAACAACGATGCGGCGGGCGATGGTGCCGCCCGTGGCAATGGCAAGTTGCACCCCGAAGCGGTCGCGCAGTTCAAGGAGATCGCGGAGCGGACAGGCACCGCACCGGGCGCAGTTGTCGATATGATAACTGAGACGGTGGACACAGCGGCTCGACTGGATGCAGTGCGGCAAGAGCACAAGGAGCTGATGCGGCTTGCAGCGGATGGTGTCGCCGAGCACCAGCTCGTTGTTGACTTTGATAAAGGAACGCCGGATTTCCTCTACCGGGATGCGCATGAACCGCCCCATAAGCTCCATGAGCGGCAAGAGAAGCCGGATCGAGATGCCGCGTAAGCGAGACGTGCCGAGTACCGGGCGTCCGGTGTAGGCGTGCAACACCAGCCCCACGGACAGCCAGATCACCGCAAGAATGAGCACCCCAAAAAGCACCCCGGCTACCGTGGGCAAGAGGGGGTGAATCGTTGCAAAACCAACGGTCGGCACAACCCAGAGCACCAGCAGAAGCAGGCAGATGAGCAAGGCTGTTCCGGTCACAAGTCCGATGAACAGCCGTTTTCCTGTTCCGCCGTATTCGTCGTTGGGGAGTCTATACGCGGTCTTCAGGGGCATGAATGTCTCCGCATGGGTGGCTGGGAGTGCGGGAAACGGAAGCTGCTTGCAAAACAGCAGGGGAAATGGCGCGACAAGGCGTAGTCGCGTGTCCCGCACGGCAATACCCATTCCAGAACGCTTCGCCAGACATGGGCTTGCCAGCGGCGGGTTTGAGCGTGGAAAGCAGGTACAGCGCATCCGTACAGGCAATAGCAAGCTGTCCGTTGCGCAGACCTTGCAACGTTCCCGGTGCGGGATGGGGGGCGTCTGGCGCAAAAAACGAGCCGAGGGTTCCTGGCTGAAGTTGCGTCATGAGCGGTTCTCTGTCTGGCAACAAAAACACCGTCTGCGCACCCGGCCACGGTGTGACACCCCGGATGCGGGCGTGGATTTCGCGCACAGGACGATCCCAGTCAATAAAGCCGTCTGCCTTAACCAGTTTGGCGGCGTAGGTCGCGCAGGTTTCGTCTTGCGCAATGGGGGTCGGCGGGACAAGAGACGTGGGGTCACTGACAGCGTGTTCTTGAAGCAACGGCGGGGCGGACGTTTTTTTGCCTGCTGTGAGGCGTTCTAGCGTCTCCACCATGAGGGTGCCGCCAAGTTCGGCAAGTTCGGCATAGAGCGTGGCAGCGGTATCGGCAAGATCAATGCCGATGGCACGTTGTGCCAGCATGGGGCCGGTGTCAAGGCCGCGTTCCATGCGCATGATGGTGACGCCTGTGAGCGCGTTGCCGTCCATGATCGCCCGCTGAATGGGCGCGGCTCCCCGGTAGCGTGGCAACAGTGAACCGTGGACATTGAACGGCCCGATGCGCGGCATATCCAGCACAGCTTGCGGGAGAATAAGCCCGTAGGCCGCCACAACCAGCACATCAGGGCAGAAGGCCGCCAGCGCGTCACGATCCGCCTGCTCCCGAAAATGGAGCGGCTGAAGCACGGGAATCCCCCGCTCTTGCGCGCACACCTTGACAGCGGGCGGCGTCAGCTTGTGCCCGCGACCGGCAGGACGATCCGGTTGACAATAGGCCGCCACCACCGTGCCACCCTGCCAGTCCGCCACACGGCGCAAGACCGTTGCCGCAAACGCGGGTGTCCCCATGAACACAATCCGCAGGGGCGTTTCCGGCGCACTGTCAGACAAAACAGCGCTCACAGGTGCCGCTCCGGTTGCTGGCGAAAACGTTTTTTCATGCGAGCCTCATACATGGTGCGCTTGAGCCGACTGATCCGGTCGATGAACAGTCTTCCGTCCAGATGATCGACTTCATGCTGGAGGCAGATCGAAAAAAGATCTTCGGCTTCCAGCTTGATGGGCTGTCCGTTCAGATCCGTGGCTTCAAGCAGGACTTTGGCGTAGCGCTTGACCCTTGTGCGGTAGTCGCATACGGAAAGACAGCCTTCTTCACTTTCGATGTGCCCGGCGTCGAGAATCGGCGTCAGGTGCGGATTGACAAGGATCAGCAGACTGTCGCGTTTTTCTGGCCCGCTGATGTCCACTGTGATGAGCCGCACAAGTTTGCCTACTTGCGGCGCAGCAAGACCAATGCCCTCGGCATCGTACATGAGCGTGGTCATTTCCGCAGCCATAGTGCGGAGTTCGTCCGTTATCTCGGTCACCGGGTGGCTGTGCCGGCAAAGCAGCGGGTCAGGATAGGTAAGTATATTCAATGGCATACAAATTCTCGTCTACGGGTTGGCATTCGGAACCAAAACAGGTACTAGAGTATTTTCATTTTGAAAACGCTCTGCTGACATATTCGCAACACCAATACCCTGTCTGGGCTACAATGTACAGATTGCGAAGCGAAGCTCCCTTGCAAAGGATACCATGACCCTCTCTTTACAGGGCACCACCGAAAGATTGCCGTTTTCTCCTGATGCGCCGTGGCTTGCCCCACTTGCGGGCTGGTCTGATCTGGCGTTTCGGCTGTTGTGCCGCGAGGGGGGAGCTGCTGTGTGTTGCACCGAAATGATCAGCGCCAAGGGGCTGATCTACAAAAGTCCCGGCACAGCAGAACTGCTTGCGACCCACCCGAAAGACACGCCGCTGGTGCTTCAGCTTTTTGGGAGTGAGGCCAGCTTCATGGGCGAAGCCGTCCACCGTCTTAAAGATCAGGGCTTTGTCTGGTTTGACTGTAACATGGGGTGCTCTGTTCACAAAGTCACTCGTGCTGGCGCTGGCGCTGCCATGTGCCGGGACGTGGACAACGCGCTTCGGGTGGCAGAAGCCATGATCCGTGAGGCCGGAGAGGGGCGTGTGGGCTTTAAGATGCGCCTTGGGTGGGATGCCCCAAGGATTGACGAACAGACAGACGCGCACCACGAAGTCTGGCGCACGTTGGCACCAGCTCTGGAAGCACTGGGTGCCGGCTGGCTCACACTGCACCCGCGCACGGCAAAGCAGGGCTTTACGGGCAACGCCCGCTGGTCGGCACTGGCGGCATTAAAGCGTCTGGTTTCTCTCCCGGTCATTGCCAGCGGGGATTTGTTTTTGCCTGAAGATGGGGTACGTTGTCTCAGGGAAACCGGTGTTGATACCGTCATGTACGCACGCGGCGCCTTGCGTGACCCTGCGGTCTTTGCCGCGCATAAAACCCTGCTTTTAGGGGGGGTGCCTTGTGTCGCGGACACAGCAACCTTGCTTGAACGCATTCGGCACCACGCGCAGTTGGCTCGTGAGCTGACCCCGGAGCGCAACGCGCTGCTTAAAATGCGAACCATCGTGCCGCGTTATATCCGGCATCTGCAAGGCGCACGGCAGTTGCGTCTTGCGATCATTGCTTGCCGGAGCTGGGATGATTTTGAGCAAGCGCTGCAAACGTATGTCTTGTCGGAATAACGAAAAGCCTGTTTTGTGACCAGAGGCAGCAAAAATGAAGGTATTCAGCATAGTTTTTGTGATCGGTGTCGGGATCATAAGTGCGGTGGGAGTCTTTTTCCCGGCAGCGTTCGCTCCTGCTGTGCCTGCGGTACAGGCGGCCTCCTCCGAGAGGCACGACCCTGCGTCTCCTTTTTTGTTTCGTTTGCCGGAAAAAAAATACCTCCTTTCCAGCAAGCCCAGCGTGTCCATACCCACGAACCGCTCTGAAAGCGCTTTTGTGCCACTGGTGCTCTTCACCGAAGTCACGCAGGTGTTGCGCGAAAAATGTATGCCCTGTCATACATGGAACTATACCGTCCCGCTGTACGGCAAGATCCCCGGCCTTGATTCGCTGGTGGAGCGAGACTACAAGGAAGGGTTGCGCCATGTGAATTTTGCCGCCGAGCTGTCACCGGGCGGGCAGGGGAAAGCGGTCAATGAGGTGTTTCTTGCCAAGGTTGAGCGGACGCTGGCTGATAAGCGGATGCCACCCCCGCAGTACATCAGCGCCTATCTGAGCGCGCAACTCAACGCTTCTGAACGGGATCTGCTGCAAACATGGGTGCATCAGACGCGCCTGACGTGCTACGCCACGGGGCTGGCCAGTCCTGAATTCGCAACAGAACCGGTGCAACCTCTGCCGGATGCTGTCCCTGTGGACAACCGCAAGGTAGACCTGGGGGCGCGGCTGTTTTTCGACACAAGGCTTTCCGGCAACAACGCCATGACCTGCGCTTCCTGTCA
>JAVVPW010000102.1:0-7227 GCA_036655575.1 Bilophila sp. | reverse complement strand
CAGGTCAGCAGAGCATTTTCAGTTTGAAAATGCTCTAGAACAGCCGCGCCCAGTCGGAAGGTTTCGATCCGCAGAGCTTCGAGCGTGACGTGTTCAAGGACAGTGGCAAGCTGGGCAGAGAGCGCCTCAAGCTGTGTCGATTGCAGCAGGGACGGACGTTCTGGCGTGGGCACGGATGCGGGGAGTGTCGGGAGCCGCCACAGGACAGGGTCAGTGACGGTCAGTTCGCGGATGGTGAGTTGTCCGCGCACGAGCGTTTCCAGTCGCAGCTCAAGCGTTGCGGCGGGGATTTCCAGCCAGACGCCGTGGGCGTCGGACAGCTTGAGGCCGCGCACGGTGAGGCGTTCGGGAAGCGGGCCTCGCAGTGCGCCGAGTTCTGCGGTGATGCCCGCGTTCTGGAGCGTTTCGACAAGGCTTGCACTGATCCAGCGTTCGCCGCGTTCACTGCGGAGGAACAAGAGTCCCGCTGCAAGCGCGATCAGTCCCAGCAGCACCAGCCCTGCCACGAGCGCACCCGTGATGCGAAACAGTTTGCCTTTTGACGGCGGCGTTGCGGCTGGCGTTTCGGTGGGGGGGGTGCGAGGTGGTGTCATCAGAATGCCCGCCCGATGCTGAGGTAGATCTGAAAGGCCTTGTTGTTGTCCCGATCCTGAAGCGGCGTTGCCACGTCCAGCCGGATGGGGCCGATGACAGTGTAGTAGCGAAACCCAAGCCCCGCGCCAAAGGCCATGTCCTTGCCCCATTTGGGCAGGGCGTCTTCATAGACCATGCCGCCGTCGAGAAAGGGAACAATCCCGAACTGTTCTGTTATCTTGATGCGCGCTTCCACGCCCACATCCGTGAACGACAGGCCACCCACAGGATCACCGTTGCGGTCGTGTGGGCCAAGGGACTGGTACTTGTAGCCGCGCACAGAGCCGCCGCCGCCAGAGTAGAAACGCAAGGATGCCGGCATGTTCTCAATGTTGCCATCGCTGAGACTCCCCATCCCGCACCGCACGGCAAGCACAAGGCGTGGGGTGTTGAACGGGGTTACATAGGCGCTGGCGTCAAGGCGGGTGCGCACGGTGGCGAGGGCGCCGTCGTAGACACCGGTATAGGGCGTGACGGTCAGGTTGAGGCGGGTGCCAGAGGTGGGGTTAAAGAGATCGTTGGTGGTGTCCCGGCGCACCGCGAGCGGCACCCCAAACAGCGAATAGGCACGCCTGCCCAGCAGGTTGTCGTTTTGTGTTCCCGCTTCCAGCGACAGACGAGCGCTGACCCACCAGTTCCGCCAATCCCCCCTGAAACGGCGTTCCAGACCGCCCGCCACATAGGCTGCCGTCTGTTCGTAGGCGTCGGAGGTTTCGTTGCGGGCTTCGGCTTCACCCACCAGCGTTTGTTCGCGCAACCCAAAGGCGGGCTTGCGGAAGGTGGCACTCAGCATTTGAAGGTCTTTGGCTAACGGCATGGTCAGGCGCAGATGCTCACCGTTTCCGAACAGGTTGCGGTTTTCCCATGCGCCGCGCAGTCCGGGGCCGGTGTCTGTCGAATACTGTACCCCGCCGCTGATGGTGCGAGGTGGCGCGTCTCTGACGGTCAGATCCACGGGCGTGGTCTTGCTTGAGGGAGTACCGGTGCCGGGCTTGAGCGCAATGGAGCTGAACAGTCCGGTTTCCTGCAACGCGGTGCGGTAGGTCTTGAGCAGGCGCTCGTCCCAAAACTGTCCCCGCGTCCACGTTGCCAACTGATTCAGGTAGTGCGCGCTGACCGCAGATTCGCCGCGCTCTTCTTGCACCCGCACCGTCCCCATGCGCAGGAGCGGCCCGGTGGCAACACTGATCGCGGCCTCAAGTTTGCCTGTGGAGCGATCCACGATGTAGCGGGTCTTGTCGGCAACCGCCAGCGGGTACCCCTGTTCGTGCAAGGCCAGCATGAGCTTGTCCACGGCGTTGAGCACGGATTGGGCTTTTGCAGGTGCGCCGGAAGGCAGACCAAAGGCCGTGAGCGAGGTCGGCGCGGTGCGCATGAAATCTCGCCCCATGAAGGGAGTGGTGTGAGCTTTTTCCTGATCGGAAGGGGAAGGTGGGAGATAGCGGATGGCACTTGTTCCGATCACATAGCGCCGCCCTGCGTCGAGTTCTAGCTCAACAAGGACGGGCTGCGCGTTCCAATCGACACGTTCGCGCACGGTGCCGTCATAATAGCCGTGCGAACGCAAGAGCTTGCGCGCTGTTTCCCTGTCTTCCAGCATCCTGCGCTCAAGCCCTACGCGGCTGTCAGGAGGGTCTGTCTCAAGCCACGCAAGCTGGCTGTTTTCCTTGAGTTCTGGAAGGATAGCTTCCACGCCGGGTGCAAGAAAGCGCACCTTGTAGGGGATTTTTTTGCTTTGTGTGGCGGGCGGTGCTGTGGCGTCAGACGCTTGTCTTTCAAGCGCAGAGGGGGGAGGGGCTTCAGAGAGATGCTTGCCGCAACCAGACGCAAGGCACAGCGCGATACCTGTTCCAGCGAACAGTGCCCTCAGAAGGCTTTGAGGATGGCGGGAGCATCGCCCCGTCTGCTTATTGCGTGTATTGGCGGACAAAGCGAAAAACCCGCGCCGGAGGTACATTGTTCCAGACTTTTCTGGAGTCCATAAAGCGAAAGGTGTTTTTGAGGAAGCGGTTGGAGTCGCGCCACGAGTAGGTGTACTGGATGAGCATCCCGCCATCGTCAAGACTGGTGTACATTTCTTTGATGAGCGCGGTGCGGGTGTGTTCTTTCAGAGAAATCAACGGCAGTGAGGACACAATGCAGTCAACCCGTTCGTCTTTGGGGAGGTAGGCGGAAAGATTGGAGGCATCGCCTTGTACAATGCGCACCATGGGGAAACGTCGGCGCAGCAGTTGTACCATCCGTGGGGCTTGCTCCACCACAATCAGCCGGTGTGGGGCTATCTTGCGCAACAGCTCTACTGTAACGGTACCCGTGCCAGCGCCAAGCTCCACCACTAGCCCGCCCTTGTCGCAAGGGACACCGGACGCCATCGCTCTGGCGAGACTGGTACTGCTCGGACAGACCATACCCATACTGCGTGGCGAACGTACCCATTCCCTGATGAACACAACGGATGTGCTCAATGTCTGCCGGAGTGAACGCAAGGCCGGGGAAGAAAGTACCATAAGAAAAATCCACCTCAGAATCCACGGTTCCCTGTCGGAATCGGGGCTGGTTGGGAAAAAAGGCTCCCTCACGAAAAGATCGTTACGCCTCATTTCAATGTGTAAGGGCAACATACCCAGACCGCGTAACGGTATCCTTTTGCTCTCAGGCAGACAAGAACTTTAATGCAACACGCCTCTCAGTAGCCTTTTCACGTTGTTTTTTCTGACAACGTGAAAAGGCTTTCTGTTGTGCCAAAAAAGCGTTCTTAAAGCATTTTTACAATGAAAATACTCTAGTTGGCGGGCATGATCGGCATAAGCCCCATCATGTTGTTGCCCTGATGGTTTCTGCCATGCCTTGCTTCACGACTCAGACCGCAACCCATGCCGCAACCGACGGCGTTTTTGCGCATGGCGACAACGCCTGTCTCCTTGGCGAGTGTTTCTGTCATCTGGTCATGGACTTCGACGAGCTTCTGGTGCAACGCAGCCATGTCTTTGGCAAGCGCGGCAATGGCGGGGCGGTCGGTCTGCGGGGTTTGTGTCAGGGCTTGCAGTTCAATGCCCTTTGCCAGCATCTGCTCTTGCAACGGCGCCATTTTCGCTTCTGCTTCCTTGACAACGGCCTCGTAGCGCGCCTGTTTTTCTGGGGTCATGGCAGGGGCGGACAGGGTACAGCCGCAAGGTGGGGTGCGCGTTGCCGTATCCGCCTGGGTGGCGTTTTGCGCAGGCGTATCTTTTGCTGCGACCAGCGCAGAACCCGTGCAGACAAACGTGCTTACCGCGAACAGAAGGAACGTGGTTTTCAAAAAGGTGTGCATCATCATACCTCCGGGTATCGCATGGCACTAGAGGGTCTTCAAAATGAAAAGACGCTACTACCAGCACCAGAAGCATAGACGGGGGTGGGATAAAAACAATGATATTGAGCTGTGTTGCGAGGTAGAACTGAGAGAGGCGAGAAAAAAGGGGGAGCCGAGATGAAGGGGGGAGCCGAAGCGAGGAGCGAAACGAGAGGGGGTGGGCGAGACAAGAGCGAGGGGGGCGAAACGAGAGGGGGGGGCGAGAGCGGTATGGGGGGAAGCGTGGAGCAAGGAAATACGGACGAACAAGCGGCAATCAAGAAGGGAAAAATGGTCGGAGCGACTGGATTCGAACCAGCGACCCCCTGGTCCCAAACCAGGTGCGCTACCAAGCTGCGCCACGCTCCGAAAACCTTCTTTAAGCAAAAAACAGCACACGCTACCCTAAGGGTATCAAGGCAGCGTGTGCCTAAAGCCTACTTATTTCGCGATGACGCGGAAGTCGTCACGACGGTTCTTCGACCACACGGCCGGGCCGGTGCCTTCAACCGCAGGACGTTCCTTACCAAAGCTGATCATTTCGAGCTGTGCGGGGTTCACGCCGAGCATCACCATGTACTCGTAGGTGGCGCGAGCACGACGTTCGCCGAGAGCAAGGTTGTATTCCTGAGTACCACGGGCGTCACAGTTGCCTTCGACGCGCACGCGGATGCTGGGATACGCTTTCATGAGTTCAGCCTTCTGACGCAGCATGTCACGATAGTCGCCCTTGATGTCGAACTTGTCGAAATCAAAATAGACGATGCCGTCAGAGATGGTCTGAGCGGCGCGTTCGATGGCAGCAGAAGCGGCGGAGTTGTTGTCGCTGCTTTCAACAGGAGCGAGATCCGCACCAGTCTGTTTCTTGGCGCAACCAGCACCAGCACCCAAAGCCACCACAAGAGCCAACACCATGGTCAAACGTTTGAACGTGTTCACTTTCTTTTCCTCCTGCGACAATATCTTCGCACTGAAAAACGGTTTATGAAATTCCTTCTTCCCTACGCGCATAAGCTTGTATGCACGAGGCCTGAAGGTTAGTCCGCAGCCCTTGTATTGTCAAGAGAACAGGACGCCTTTTCGCACAAATTTACGCCGCTTTTTGTTCTGTGCTGACGAGAGGCCTTTTATAATCTTTTTTATATAAAACCTCAAGCGACAGAATCAGCGTGGGATCGCCCCCCAGCGCGGGAAGGAAGCGTCGCCCCCACCTGTGGGAACCTTTTTCGCGTCGCCCCCATGCCTTGTGATGAGGTAGATCTGGTTAGGCCCATTTCGGTTTGAGGTAAAGGCGAGGAAGTAGCTGTCCGGCGCAAAGGAAGGAAGCACGTCGTTCCCAGGGCCAAAGGTCACCTGCCGCTCCACACCCGTCATGAGATCCTGCACAAAAATGCGGTTCCCGGTGTCGGTGAGGCGCGAGAAAGCCACCAGTGTGCCGTCAGGGCTAAGACTTGGCTCGGTGTTGTACGAACCCTGCTTGCTGACGCGGCTCACACTGCCAGACCCCATTTCTTTCAGGAAAATCTGCGGCCCGCCCATGCGGCTGGAGCAGAACGCCATTTTGGAGCCTTTGGCGTCGAAAGACGGGGAAACGTTGATAGCAGCACTTTCTTCAATCGCACGTTCCTTTTGGAAAGCGTGATTGAGCAGGAAAATATCAGGATATTTGCCCGTGGACAGACTCACCGCAACCTTGTTGTCCGGCATGAACACAGGCCCGATGACCGTGTTTCCGGGGAAGCGGATGCGCTGCACCTTGTTGGTCAAGCGATCCCAGACGCCGAGGGCGTGGGTTTTTTCGTCCATATGACTGAAGACAATGAAGCGTCCGTCAAGCGACCATGACGGAGACATGGCTGTTCCGGGGATGTTGGTGATCTGGCGAAGATTCTTGCCGGTGGGCTTGGTGAGCCAGACATCGCGCTTGAACTTGCCCCCGCCGGTCTTCACAAAGGCCAGTGTGGACAGGAAAAAGTCGCCGTGTCCGGTGAGTGCCTTCATAAGATCCGCACAGAAGCGATCCGCGACATCGGACACTTCGTTTTTGACCACACCGCTGTAGGCGTTGCCGAACACGAATTGCCCGGAAAAGGTTTCGTACAGCCGCAGTTCTACGGTCGAGCCAGAGGAATCGCCTTGCGGCCAGCCTGCGGTGATGACCATGTCCGCGCCAGCTAGCTGGAAGCGTTTGAAATCAATGTTTGGCGGCTGATAGCCCTGAAGCACGTCACCGCCAAGGATAGCTTTGGGATCAGTGAGGCGCATAAAGGGGAGAAAGTTCAGGTTGTCACGAATGGCGCTGTTGAGTTCTGCTCCAAGCCCTGTCACAGGCTGACCCGGTTTGTTGCCGAGCGGTGCAGCCATAGCCATGTTCATGATGTTCTGAGCTGGGCCGTAGATGTCGATCTGCATGGCGGCGGACGCCGGAACACTCGCGCCAATCATGATGATTGCGCCAATCACACAGGCTGCCCAGAAACGGGCGAGGCTAGCCGGGAGTCGCATTCTTGAAAACGGATGGAATGGTTTCATGATGTCTTCAGGTATGAGGTTGAAGTGAAGGAACAGTGTCCTATCGGGGCGAACCCCTTTCATAGCTCAATTACTGGTTACGGTAAAGAGCAGGCGTAATTCCAGAGGGGGGCTGTCTGCGGGAAGCGCAGGGAGCACACCGGGCGTGCGTAAGGCCGTCATCACCGCGTTGTCCACATCCTGCCGACCGGACGAGCGTGCGACAGACAGGTTTTCCAGACTGCCGGACGGCGAGACGCGCAGGAGCAATTCTACCGTATGCGCGGCGTTGCCGAGTCCCGGAGGAACCTGCACATGGGGCTTGACGCGGTACATGATTTCTTCGGCATAGCTGCGTTGCGGGGCGGCTGGCGTCGCGCTTCCCTTCCCGCCACCGAGCGCGGCTCTGTCTGTAGCGAGTGTGACAAACACTTCGGTCACAATACCGTAGGGCGGATTTCCAAACGAACCAGCGCGAGCTGCGGCTTGACAGGGCAACTCGTCCAGTATCTGGTTGCCGGAACGCTTGACGGTTTCGCAGTACAGCGGGCGTCCGTTGCTCCCGATCCGCAAGGATATGGTCACCACACCGCTGGCACCAGCAGGCGGTTGCCAGTAGGGAAGGAGTTTTTCGAGTACCTTGGCACCGTACCCTCCGTTGGTGTCCACACTCCCGATGACAGGCGTGTCCTGCAACGGGGTTTCCTTTGGGGGCGTGTCAAGAGCCGCCGTGATTTTATGTGCCAGCCCTG
>JAVVPW010000101.1:0-7251 GCA_036655575.1 Bilophila sp. | reverse complement strand
GTCTGCTCTGGAGAACAGACCCCTTTCCTCTGGTCTTCTCCCTCGCGCAAAGCCCCTTGCGGACAAAGGACTTTCAGCGTATGGGTAAACACCCTCTATACAGATTTTTTTGACATCTCAACCCGCTGTTCGTCAGCTCCCCGAGTACTCCTCCATGACCAGCCGAAGCACTGATTCCCCTTCTCCTCGTAATCCCAGAGATTTCAACGACCCTCGCAACAAACCACGCGACGACGCCCGCCCTGACGGAAACCGTTCCGACAGACCCGGAGACAGACCCTCACGCGACCGCTTCGGCGGACAGGGTGCCCGCCCTGAGCGTTCTGAGCGTCCCGACAAGCCGGATTGGGCTTCGCGTGGCGCACGCCCTGATCGCGGTGAGCGCCCTGATCGCGGCGCACGTCCTGATCGTGGTGACCGTCCTGACCGTGGCGCACGTCCTGACCGTGGTGACCGTCCAGCGCGTCCAGACTGGGCCGCCCGTTCTGATCGTCCTGACAGGGGGCCTCGACCAGATCGGGGGGAACGCCCCGGACGTTTTGAGCGCACTGAGGGCGGTGAGCGTTTGCCTCGTCCGCCTCGTGGTTCTGGTCTGATTGCGGAGTTGAAAGAACTCGATCACGATCTCATCAGAATGATCGCCAAACGGAGCCGGATGCTGACCCGCCTCCCCGATACCGGCGCCTCGGATCACGAGCGGGAATTGCGCACCTCATGGGAAGGAAACGCAACGTCTGTAAGCCGCGATCCACGCCTTATCCGCCAACTTTTCGCGCTGTTGCAGGAAGTAGAAGTCGCCCCCGCCGACATGGATCAGCCAGCTTCCTTCAATCTGGCACCGGCACAAAAGCCCGTGCATGTGGATTTGCCCGCGCCAACGTCAGACCGTCTTCCCCGTCTGCACATGGTGCTGGCAGCAGGCGCTGGCAGTACGCACACCCTTGAAAACGTTGTCCTCAGCGCCCCGGTGATCGAATGCCTGAAAGGGCTTAATCAGATCGGCGCGAGTCTGCGCTGGGAAGAAGACGGACGGATTCTCTGTCAGGGTGGCGAACCCATCACCGGACACACCAAGTCCATTCTGGACAAAGTGGTGCATGTGGGCGACGACGCTTTCAACCTGTACCTCGTGCTGTTCCAGATGGTCACGCGCCCGGCACGGCTCAAGATCATCGGTGAAAGTGGCCTCAAATTTGTGGATCTCGTCCCGTTGCGCCATTTTCTCCCGCTGCTCGGTGCGCGTCTGACAAGCGTGGTGCCGGGGCAGGAGGGCTTGCCAGCGCGTCTGGAATCTTCCGCCATGCTCCCCTCTGAAGTCGATGTCCCGGCGGAACTTCCGGCTGATGCGGCTGTCGCTCTGCTCATGGCGGCACCGGGGTGGGAACGGGAACTGACCGTCAGATTTGACGATCACCCCGCAGGCAAAGCCATTGTTGCTGAAGTCTTCCCGGTGCTGCAAGCCGCAGGCATTGCCGTTACCCGACACGAGAACGGCGATTCGCTGTCCCTGCACATCGTGCCCGGAACCGCGACCCTCGAAGCGCACCCCCAGTCGGGCGTCAACATCCCCATTGCCGCAACCCTGCTTGCCATGCCCGCCTTTGTCGGCGGCACTGTCTGCCTGCACGGCGCGTGGGACAACACCGGAGACGACGCAACCACGGCTGCCGTGCGTACCCTGCTTTCAAGCGTAGGCATCACGCTTGAACAGACCAAGGGAGCGCTTGTCGCCTCGCTACCATCGGCTCCCGCTACAGGCGCAACCGAAGCAAGCGAAGCAACAGGCGATGCCGCCGCTCCCGCTCTCGCCATCACACCGCTCACGGATCTCTCAAAGCTCTCGCCAGCCCTCTTCCCGCTGGGCTTGGCGCTGTCTCTGATTCCTCTGGCACGAGCCAAGGGCGGAGCCATGCCAACGCTCCCGGAAGGCGCGGACATGGTGCTTGTGGACAGCTTCCTGAATCAGATCGGACTCGCCCGTGAAGAGGCGCTTCTGACCCCCACCGAACCCCTTGCAGCCCCGTGGGCAAGCCCCACCATGCACTGGGCACTGGCGCTCTCGCTAGTGGCCTTTCTGCGCCCCAATATCAAGCTGAGTAACCCCGGTATCGTGCTGGCGCAGTACCCGCAATACTGGAATCTGTACAACGGCCTCCCCTCGCCGTCCCTCAACCGTAAGACTGCCGAGGCAAACACCGCTGACGTGACCCCCGAACGCCCCGCGCCCAGACGCCGCGTTCTCGCCGGCTTCATGCCCGAATCCGAAATGCCCGACGAAATCGTGTACCCAGAAGAAGATTGAGAACCAGAAGCAGAGCCTTTGTGCGTGTTTGCACCATACAAAGGCTCTGCTGACGCAAACAAGAGCGGCGCCAACAGGATCTGGACGCTGAAGGAAACGTGTTTTGAACACCCGAAAAGGACGCCGTACAGCCACGTTTTCACTTGACCGAAAGCCCCTCACCCTTTACTGTCCTGTCCACATGCTGTGCAACTGGAAGGGTGGCAGAGCGGTTTAATGCGGCGGTCTTGAAAACCGTTGTGGGTGTGAGCCCACCGGGAGTTCGAATCTCTCCCCTTCCGCCAGGAATTTAGATAGTTATGAACGCAAAAGGCGGCCTTGAACAAGGTCGCCTTTTTGCGTGTATTGTCGCTTTGAGGTACACCTGCCCCACATTTCAAATGACGATGGGGGCGCTTTGGTGGTGAAGTGTGTCTCGTTTTTTCTTTGAAGGAGAGAACCCTTCTTTTTGCAAGGGCTTGTGTCAGATCAAGTCGAAACGAGTACGACTAAAGGTCATTGAACGTCTTGTTACAAGTCTGGCATGACCAAAATTTGCGACCATCATCTTTTCTTGTGCGCTGCACAGCTTCGCCCTCGCAGTACCTGCATGCACGCCATATAATGGGCTGAAGTTCCGCAGGCAAGGCATGAAGCTCTTCGGGTGTACTGCCAAAAGGCAAATGCCACGCATTTCTGAACTCTGAATATTTTGCGCCGATTTTTTCCAAATACGGTCGAAATTCTTTTTTGACATACCTGAATTCAATATATTCAGTGGGTAGTGTGTTTTTATCTTTATGCACTCCTGTTGTGCAAACGTCTTTCAATGCGTTATCAATTTCTTCAATGCACTTCCGGGGATACTCTCTGATCTGATCAACCGAAAAGCGCAAAACTTTCCACCCGTGCAGATTCAATTGATTCTGGCGGCTTAACTGACGGTCAAAATTTTTTCGAGTGATGCTTTCGGCATGAGGCTCATAGCCGTCAATTTCCACAGCTATGGGTGTTGCATCTGGCGGAAGAATGCCAAAGTCGAGCCGATACGTTCCCCGTTCGCTTTGCACCCAATATTGGCCTTGAAAACATTCCTTGGCTTTGCTCTGCTTCAAAATATTCTTGCAAAAATACTCTTCCAGCACAGAACACGGCTCATAGGGATTGCACTTAGCACATGTACTTGCCGTAACTTGTTTTTGAGGCTGTGAAGAAGGTAATGCCGGAGTGTTGTGTCCTGTTATAGATCTGTTCTTTGCCTGTTTATTCTTCTTCCAATACAGAATAACACCAAGCACAAACAGCAGAAATACTATTGTCCCCACAGAAATACCCCCTCAAAAAACATACTAAGAGCACGTCCGGTATACAAAACAGCTCAAGAAGAGGTGAAACCCGTTCCCAAAAAGCATCCCCATCACTCATGATGCTTTTGCAACAGAGCGTGTTTCAAAAGCAAAAGGCTCTAGAGACACCGTAAGATCACCTTCTCGCAAGGAGCTGGTACAGGTCTACATACGCTTTGGCCATGCGTTTGTCTGTGTATTTGAGAACGGTTGCGGTGCCTTTTTGGGCGAGGCGTTGGCACAGGGCGGGTTCGTTCATGCAGCGCGCCATGGCAGCGGCAAGGGCGAGAGGGTTTCCCACATGGGTGACCAGCCCGTTGAGCTTGTCTTTGACGAGTTCTGTATTGGAAGGGAGCGAGGAGCAGATGACAGGCACTCCCGTCACCCAGCCCTCTTTGATAGCACCACTACTGCCCTCGCCGTCTGTAGAAGGCACCACCAGCGCGTCGCACGAGGGAAGCACCAGCCGGCTGTCCTGTCTGCCGAGCAACGCCAGTTGTGAATCTACGTTGAGCGACTGCGCTTGCTCAAGAATGCTCTGAAAGAGCGGCCCATCGCCAACAATGCGCACTTCCCACGGGGGCAGTTCTTCCATTTCCTTGAGCACGCTCATGGCCTGAATCAGGATGCTGTAGCCTTTTTGCGGCGTGAACGCGCCAACGCTCAAAAAGACAAATCGTCCGGTCTGGCGTTCTTCTTTGGGCAGATACCGTTCAGGATCAATGCCGGAGTGGATGGTATGGATTTTTTCCGCAAACAAGCCCGCGTCCTGCATCCCTTGTGAAATCTCGGCACTGACACCCACCAGCGCATCCGCCCGCCGGTATTTTTGTAGCCGCAACCCCGTCCGCAACGGATAGGAAACCCTTCGACTGTGGACGAGCTTCACCTTGTTGCCGTGGAGCATCTTGAAGAAACCACCGACTGTTGCGGCGTTGGCGTCGTGCGTATGGATGATGGGGATGCCCTGCGCCATGCGCTTTCGCAAGGCACGCTCAAGGACAAACAACAACAGCGGATTGGCGGGACTCCTGCCGGGAAGGGGAAGGAGGGGAAGATCTT
The DNA here is from genome assembly GCA_036655575.1 of Bilophila sp. GTDB lineage: Bacteria > Desulfobacterota > Desulfovibrionia > Desulfovibrionales > Desulfovibrionaceae > Bilophila. Next base: position 2,562 of record JAVVPW010000101.1, on the reverse strand, counting down.
CATCCAAAAGGAGCTTTGCAAGCGCGCTTCCCTTCGGACAGGCAACGAGCGGTGTAAAGTTGCCCTGCCATTCAGGGGAACGTGCGAGCGCACGAGCCAGATAATAGACCTGACGCTGCCCACCCCGCAGGGAAAGACCAAGATCTAGAAGAAGTACATCCATACTATATCCGTGTTGTGGGCAAACCGTAAAAGGCCTTTTGGTAAAATACTCCGCTCTAGATACCGGAAATGCCCGACCGGGTCAAAGGACACCCGCCAGAACCTGCCGGGGAAAGGGGACTGGGGCGACTTCCCTGTTCACAAAAATCCTGCTATTTAGAGCAAAGTCTTTTTGACGCCGCTCGTTTCAAAACTGTGCGCCGTAGAGCCATCTTTTCAAGGGTAACAGGCTCCAGTCAAGGGTAACAGGCTCTACAGGCTGAAGCCATCCGGGTTCCACGAAAAAAAGTTTTCAAGGATACACTCCATGTCAATGATCGAAATCAGAGATATCCACAAATGGTACGGCGAATTTCATGTCCTCAAGGGCATTTCCGAACGAGTGGAAAAGGGCGAGGTGCTGGTCATCTGTGGCCCGTCCGGTTCGGGGAAAAGTTCGCTCATCCGCTGTCTGAACAGGCTCGAACCTATCCAGAAGGGGGATATTTTTTTTGAAGGTGAAAGTATTTTCGCACCAACCATTGATGTGAACGACCTTCGCGCCGAAGTGGGCATGGTGTTTCAACAGTTCAATTTGTACCCACACCTGACTGTCGTTGACAACGTGACACTCGCGCCGATCAAGGTTCGGGGCATGAGCAAGAAGGACGCCACCCAGCTTGCTATGGAGCTGCTGGCGCGGGTGGGCATCGCTCGGCAGGCGGCTAAACGCCCCGGTGAAATATCCGGTGGACAGCAACAGCGCGTCGCCATCGCTCGTGCTCTTGCCATGCAGCCGAAGGCCATGCTGTTTGACGAACCCACCTCCGCCCTTGACCCTGAAATGATCAATGAAGTGCTCAATTGCATGAAAGATCTCGCCAAAGAAGGCATGACCATGATCTGCGTTACCCACGAAATGGGCTTTGCGCGAGAGGTCGCCGATCGGGTGATCTTTATGGATCATGGTGTGATTCTTGAAGAAGGGCCACCAGACCAATTCTTCAGCGCCCCGAAGCACGAACGCACACAGGCCTTTTTACGCGAAATTCTGTGAGTCTGGTATGAAGCTGGTGGCGTCGCTCCTCTCTCTTCTCGTGCGCGAGAAGGCAACGCCGGGGTTTTTCCGGGACTGCACCGCAACAACCGTCGATCTGCTCCCCGGACTTTGCACGAGCGGTTGCAACGGCGATCTGTCCAAACATCTGCCCGACCATCTGCCCAAACATCTGGCAACACATCTGCCACGCGGCGTCATCCGTCTGGGGAGTGACGCCCGCTTGCTGTGGTGCTCGTCTTCTGCTCCAGACTTTGCCATGAGTCGCACAGCAGTGTTTGCGCACTGGTCAGAGCAAGGGACTGTTGCGCCGTATGTGCTGGTGTTTTTACGCGCACTCAAGGCTGCGGGGTGGCGCCTTGTGCTGACGTGCGGACGCGAGCCTGTGGTGACGCCTGTGCTGACGCGGCTTTGTGACGCCATTGTGTGTCGGGACTGTGCGGGGTATGATTTTACAAGCTGGAAGGCGGCTCTTGAGGTCTGCCCCAGCCTGTTTGCGGCGTCGGAACTGCTGTTCACCAACGACAGTATCTTTGCGCCGATAGGGGATTTGTCACCCATACACAGAGCCATGCGCGCTGTTCCCTGCGACTTCTGGGGGCTGGTTGCCAGTCGAGAACGTCTGCCGCATCTTCAGAGTTACTATCTGGTTTTTCGCGCTGCAACACTCAAGCATCCGGCCTTTGCCGCTTTCTGGAACGCGGTGGATCGCACTGCGGACAGGCTGGAAGCGGTACTGCGCTATGAAGTGATTCTGTCTCCGTGGCTCGCGTTGCACGGTCTGACCCCCGGCGCGTATGTGCCTTTTCAGGCACTGCCAGACACCAACATCAACCCGGCGCATTATTTCTGGAAAGAACTGCTCAGTCGCTACGGTGTCCCGGTGCTCAAGCGGGATCTGTTGCGTGACTATCGGGATACACCGTTCCTGTCCGGCTGGGAAACGTTGCTCGAACGTCAAGGGTACAATCCGGCTCTGGTACAGCAGTTTTTCGCTCCTCCTCAACAGTAACTCACGCTCATAAGGAAAATCATGTCCGCACCCGAACTCATCCGTCTTGATATTGTTGTGGCTGAAGATCGGTTTGATGTTGTCACAGGGCTTCTCGTGCAACACATTTCCTACGGTTGGGAAGAAGACAGTCTCCCCACTGGCGAAACGCTCTTCCGGGTACACTGCGACAACACCATCGTACACGAGCGCCTCACCAGCGCGCTTCGTGCCGCAATGCCTGACGTGAACCTTGTGCAGACCGCTGTTCCGGTGCAGGACTGGACTGTGGCGTGGCGGGAATTTTTCACGCCGGTGCGGGCTGGTTCGTTCATCGTGCTCCCGCCGTGGCTGCTCGATACAACAGCTCGTG
>JAVVPW010000100.1:3400-7406 GCA_036655575.1 Bilophila sp. | reverse complement strand
AGCCTTGTTCTGCGTCTGGAAGACATTGATCCTGATCGTTCGCGCCCTGCCTTTGCCGAGGCGCTTATGGACGATCTGCACTGGCTGGGGCTTGATTGGGATGAGGGGCCATACTGGCAGAGTCAGCGGCTTGCCTTGTACGAACAGGCGTTGCTCCAACTGACCGGGCACACCTACCCTTGCTACTGCACCCGCAAGGAACTGCGAACGCTTGCCGGTGCGCCCCATGTCGGTGATACCGGTGTGGCCTACCCCGGAACATGCAGCAATCTTTCCATACAGGAACGCCGCACACTTGAAGCCCAAGGCCGCCGCGCCTGCCTGCGCCTGCGCTGTCCAGAGCAGCCTTTTACGTTTGAGGATGTCTTGTGCGGTTTGCAGAGCACAACGCTTGAGGCCTGCGGGGGGGACTTTGCCCTGCGCCGTTCAGACGGTGTGCTGGCGTATCAGCTTGCCGTGGTTGTGGATGACGGACTCATGGGCATCACGCAAGTTGTTCGCGGCGACGATCTGTTGCTTGCAACGCCAAGACAACTGGCGCTGTTTGATCTGCTGGGCTTTCCGCGCCCTGAGTTTGCCCACGTCCCCTTGCTGTGCGATGCGAGTGGGGAACGCCTTGCCAAGCGCCACCAGAGCCTGACCCTGCGTTGCCTGCGCGACGCGGGAATCTCGGCACAAGCGATCTGCGGGTATCTGGGCTACAAGGCTGGCTTGCTTGAGCGCCCGATGCCGTACACCCCAAAAGCACTTCTCCCCCTGTTCTCGCCCGCCCCCCTTGCGCTGCGCGCCGGCGTTCCTGTGTGTATAGAACAAGACCTTTTCAAACGGCTTGCCTGTCTTCTGTAGCGCAGTCTCTGGCAGCTTGGCTTGCACGCCCTTACACCTACATCGAGGCTTGCGCGCCCTCTACCTCACTGAGGCTTGCGCCTGTGGGCATTGAGTGCTAATTTGAGGTCGTTTTGCTCCGCAGTATAACCTCTCTGCCAACCCAAGGATGGTTCTTTGCATGACTGTATCCGCCATATTCACTCAGGAACGTCTGAACAGCCTTTTTCCGCCCCAGCGCACCGACGCTTTTTTTGAAGCGCTTTTTGGTGATGCTGAAGAAGGTGCCTACGACATTTCTCTGACACTTGACGAGACTGAAGAACCAGTAGAGGGAGAATTGCGGTTTCATTTTGCCTTGCATCAGCGTCCGGGGCGCTGTCTTGTGTGCAGTCTGACCTATGGTCTGCCACAGGTGTTTGAACGCCACCCCATCATCAATCTCAAGGGGCTTGTCAGCGAACTGGCGGAGCTTGCGGGTTGGGATCTTGAAGAAGTCTGGTGGCGTATGGGCACGACAGAAAGCCTTTCCAGTGCGTTTCACCGTATCCCGCTGGTATTGCTTCAGCACAGGGACAAATAACCATGCTGGCTCCGCTCATGCCCATCTCGGATGAGGATCCGGTTTCGAGATTTCTTGCCACAACCGGGCCAGTGCTCAGTCTGGACATCGGAAGTGGCACACAAGACGTGCTTCTTGCTCTGCCCGGCGAACGTGCGGAGAACTGGCCTCGTTTTGTTCTGCCAGCTCCTGCGCTCGGTATTGCCCGCCGGATTCGGGAACAGACTGCGGCCAGACGCGCTGTCTGGCTGTACGGTCAGAACATGGGCGGTGGTTTTGCAGCGGCGCTTCAAGAACAGGTACAAGCCGGGCTTACCCCTTCGGCTACACCAACAGCGGCCTTTGCCCTGCACGACAACCCGGCGCGGGTGCGTGCGCTTGGGGTCATGGTGACACCAAGTTGCCCCTACGGGTCAGTTCCTGTCGCGCTTGCTGATTACGATGCCGGATTCTGGACAACCTTGCTCTCTTCCCTCGGACTTCCCGCTCCAGCGCTTGTGGTCGCGGCAGCGCAAGATCATGGGTATCATCCTGAAGGCAACCGTCAAGGACGTTTCCTGCTCTGGGAAAAGCTGCTTGCAAGCACAGCGGGCGACGCGGCAAAGTGGCTTTTTGACGAGGTTCCCGCACCGTATACGCGCCTTCAGGCGCTCCACGCCTGTACGGGCGGCCCTGTTGCGGATACGGGTGCGGCGGCGGTGCTCGGTGCGCTTGCCACGCCAGAAGTCGCGCAGCGCAGTCAACGTCAGGGCGTCACGGTGGTCAATGTCGGCAACAGCCATGTGGTGGCGTTTCTCGTGTTTCGAGGGCGTATCCTTGGGATCTATGAACACCATACCGGAATGCTCGACACCGACGCCCTGCTTTTTGATCTCAAGGAATTTCGTTTTGGCTGGTTGCCTGATGAACAGGTACGCGCCAAGGGTGGGCACGGGTGCACCTTCCTCGCGCCGCTCCCGCCAGAAACCGAAGGCTTTGGCCCGACCTTTATCCTTGGGCCACGCCGCGAAATGCTGCGCGGAAACGGGCAGTACATCGCACCCTACGGCGATATGATGCTTGCTGGGTGCCACGGTCTGCTACGCGGTCTGGCTATGAAGGGAAAATAAAGAGAACTTGGGAGCGGTGAGGCGAAAACTTTTCAGGTCTGAAAAGCATGCAGCATACACAACGTTCAAACTGGAATCGGGACTCGTCATGGATTACTTTGACAAAGCTGAGACATGGGATCGCGCTACGATAGAAGCTACCCAACTGGCGCGCCTGCGCACGACCATCGAACAGGCTACACATGCGCCTTTTTATGCCGCACGGCTTGCTGAAGCCGGGATTTCGGCGGACAATCTGCGACATCTTGATGACATCCGGCGGATTCCCTTCACCACCAAGGACGACATGCGCGCCCAGTATCCCTACGGACTTGCCAGCGTCCCCACATCGGAATTTGTGCGGATGCACTGTTCTAGTGGCACAACCGGGTCGCCTGTTGCCATCTGTCACACGCAACTCGACATCAATTGCTGGGCAGACCTCATGGCGCGTTGCATGTATATGGTCGGTGTCCGCAAAGAAGATGTTTTTCAGAATATGTCAGGCTATGGCCTGTTTACGGGTGGGCTGGGGATTCATTTTGGTGCGGAACGCCTCGGCTGCATGACCATCCCCGCCGGAGCCGGAAACACCAGACGCCAGCTCAAACTGGTACGAGATTTCCGTACAACTGCGGTACACATCCTGCCATCGTACGCCCTGCACCTTGGTGCAACGCTTGAAGAAGACGGCGAAGACCCCAGAAGTCTGCCTTTGCGCGTTGCGGTGGTGGGGGCTGAACCCTACACCGAGGAAACCCGGCGCCGCATCGAAGATATGTTTGATATGAAGGTCTACAACTCGTACGGTCTGTCTGAAATGAACGGGCCGGGGGTGGCCTTTGAATGTCAGAATCAGCACGGTCTGCACCTGTGGGAAGATGCGTACCTTGTGGAAATCATTGATCCCAAAACCGGCAATCTGGTGCCTGATGGGGAAGTCGGCGAGCTTGTCCTGACGACACTGTGCCGCCGTGGAATGCCCGTGTTGCGCTACCGCACCCGCGACCTCAGCCGCTTCATCACCGGGGAATGCTCGTGTGGGCGCAAGCATCGGCGCATTGACCGCATTCTTGGACGTTCCGACGACATGATTATTGTCAAGGGCGTCAACATCTATCCCATGCAGGTAGAAAGCGTCCTGATGGCCTACCCCGAAGTGGGGCAGAATTACCAGATCGTCCTTGAACGTGAAGGCCTCAAGGACACCATGAAAGTGCTTGTGGAAGTACGAGAAGAGCATTTTGTGGAAGACATGCGTGTCCTGCGTGGCCTTCAGGAAACCATCGCCCGGAGCCTGCGCGACGAAATCCTGATTACCCCGAAAGTTGTCCTGGTACAACACAACTCCCTCCCCCGCACAGAAGGCAAAGCCCAACGAGTACAAGATCTGCGCGAAAAGAAGTAAAGCCCAAAAAACGGGATGAAACCGAGAGCGGGTAAGAGAAATCTCTGGATTTTCCCTTACCCGCTTTGGCTTAAGCTGTTCCCCTCGCAGGCGGAGCAACTAGCTCAGAAGGTGTCTCGATAC
>JAVVPW010000100.1:0-3390 GCA_036655575.1 Bilophila sp. | reverse complement strand
CGCATAGCAGGCAAATTCTACAAGGGAATTGATGTCATAGACGGGAATGTTGACAGCGTTCTGAAGAGCGAAAGCAAAGGCTGAAAGATCCGTGCATTCCAGAAGCAGGGCATCAAGCGCACAGGTGCGTGTCAGCGTAAGGGCGGTGTCTACAATCTCTTGTTCCAGCCGTTCCAGATCAAAGTCATGCCGCTTGCCTTCGATGATGGTTTCCCAAAATTCTGGTTTGCCTTCCATACCCATGATGTGTACAGAGTCCATACTGACGCCACACTGAGAGAAGTGCAACGGCGTGAGAGCCTGCTTGCTGGCAGTCAAGACACCGATATTGGCCTTGGCACCGTGCATGAGACGGATCAGTGGCACTTGCAACAGGCTTGACATGAGCACAGAAATCCGTACCGCCGCCGCAAGTTCACTCTGAAAGCGAGCCATAAAGCCGCAACTTCCGGTAATAGCCTGCACGCCATCCTTTTCGAGCTGTTGCGCGGCACGAATAAAGGGTTCTATATCTGGTGCGGGACTGAAAAGCAGTTGGGGAATATCCACACCGGTGACAACGCGGCTGACAGTGGGAAAGCGATAGGTGAGCGGATTGCGGATATGCCCACACGGTTTGGGAAAAAGGGACTCAAGACACAAAATGCCAATGGGCACATCGTAGTACAGTTTGCCGCCTTTCAAGATGCTCATGGGGTTCCTCAGAGGATGTTGATGTCAAGTTTGCGGGTACTTTGCACAATATGTGGTTCTGGCAGGGGAAGACGGGCTAGTGTTGGTTTGCCTGCGGCAAGGAAACAGATCTGCATTTCGTCCAGATTTCTGTCAAGCAACACCATCCGACCCTGAATGCCGGACACAGCGAGTTGTGCCATGTCCGCACACAGTTCTTGCCAGTTGACTGGGGAAAGATCTACAAAGGCACACTGCACTTGCAGATTGTCGCTGAGTGGAACAAAGTCAATGTGGACAGCCTCGCTCTCACTGAGCAGTCTTTCAATGGAGAGCTTGAGTTGCTCTTCCCGTTCAAGAACTTCTTCGTAGGTAAGCTCTTTGTCATAGGTAAGATTGCAGAAGCATTCAAAATGAAAATACGCCATGTCTCCCTCCATGCGCAAAAAACGTCACACGCTCTAGAGCTTTTTCAAATGTTCTAGACACGCCATAATCCCACAACTCCAATGACGGCGTTGACAAAAATAAAGGTTCCGGTGGCAACACAGACCCATGCAACCAGAATCCTGAGTTTTTCGGTATTCATGCGGTTGGCCATGTACACGCCAAGGAGGATACCGAGCATCTGTACAACCACGATCCACGCGCCAACGATGAAATCAATGGCACCGTATTGCAGATTCCCCAGACTCCCGGAAAAAGACACAACAATAGAGTACACTTGTCCTGCGGCAATGGCGGTGATCGGTGCGATGCCGAGCGCGATCATGAGCGGGGTGGACAAGACCGGGCCGCCCGCGCCAGTCATGCCGGCAATGAAGCTCACGCCCGCGCCCACAAGCAGCAGTGTCCTGTTGCGCCACGGGGAAGTCCGTTCCATGAAGGCGTAATGCTTGCCCTTTATAGGTCGAAACACAAGACTGCCCGCCAGCAAGATGAGCAGAGCCAGTACCAGATTGAGATACGGCGCTTGCATATGCGCCTTGGTGACTGCGCCAAGATAGGCAAAGGGCAGACCGCCAAGGCAAATCGGGATGGTGTCTTTCCAGTTCATGTGCCCAAGACGGATATACAGATAACTACTCAATATTGTAGAGAAAAAGAACGAAAACAAGGCGGTGCCCATGGCTACATGGGTGGACAGGCTCAGAAAATAGACCAGAGCCGGGATAAGAATAATGCCGCCCATGCCCGTGCAACCTACCAGAAAACCTACGAAAAAAACGGTTATAATCATCAGTGCTAGTAGCATGGGATACCTGTCTGTTTGAGTGACCTTTTAGGCATAAAAACGAAACATACCGTGTTCGTAGAGAATCTTCAGGCCAATAGCGAGAAGGACGCAACCACCGAGGAGTTCTGCCCAGCGTCCAAAAAGATCAGCTTTGGCAAGAAGTTTGCCAGCCAGCAATCCACCAGCGGTGATGCTCGCACACACAACCCCGATGAGCAGTGCAGGCCCCCAGATAGTGAGATGCAACATAGAGAAAGACAGTCCCACGGCGAGGGCGTCGATGCTTGTCGCCACTGCGAGGATTATGAGTTTCCGACCGCGTGTGGGGTCGTCAGTCGCGGTTTTACAGGAAGATTGGGGTGTGAGGGCGCTACGGATCATGTTGCCGCCGATCCACGCCAGCAAGGCAAAGGCAATCCAGTGATCCCACGCTTCGATAAGCCCGCGCACACTCAGCCCCAGATACCAGCCTACAATCGGCATCAGAAACTGAAAAAAGCCAAAGGCAAGCGAGAGGCGGACAAAATGCCCCAGCGTCACACGTTGCAGCGTACAACCTGTGCAGACTGCGACAGCGAAGGCGTCCATAGCCAGCGCGACAGCCAGCGCGAACAATTCAAGAAACGACATAGTCATCCTTACCGTTTAGCATTCCACTCCCTCTCGCCCACACACCACCCCCACACGCCGGGTCAAGGGGCGGCTCGCCCCTTGCAGGTGCAGGACAGCGTCCTGCCCGCCGGAGGCACTACCTGCCGGAGGCCTACCGTACTGCCTTCACAGGCGTCAGCGCAAAGGGGAAGGACATAAAGACGTTGCGCGCCACCAGACGCCAGCGGTAGGCGGCGGCTTTGGTCTGCGGGCAGTAAGTGAAGGTGTAGCGAGTGCCTTTGTCTGCCTGTGCAGCCTGTTGCGGTGTGATTTCGGCGTGTTCACGAGGCGTAAAGGGGCAACCTTCACAGGTGTCTTGTGCGGTCTGCAACTCTGCCGGAAGCGTCGAATCGGGACGGGCTGACAGGGGTTCCAGCTCAATGGTGAAGCCATCCACATTCTGGGAAGCCCCGCGCATCAAGGCCGCGATAGCAAGACAACCGTTGGCGGTCAAGCTGGCATTGGCGCTTTCCCATGTAAAAATATTTTTCTGATCCTGTGGCATAGGATCACCTTTTTTGCCGCAACCAGTGACAGAGAGCAGCAGGAACAAGGCCAGAAACAGAGTACGAAGGGCACGAGCGGTAGTCATTTGGTTCCCCACAGGAGTTTCCATTCAGTCAGACGGTTCAAGGCTTCCAGAGGTGTCAGGCTATTGGGATCTGTATCTTGCAACGCCACTAGCAACGGGTGTTCCGGCGGTGGCACTGGCGCGGCGGGCGGTTTGGCTTTGGGGGTGGGAGGCGTAAAACCGGGCAAGAGATTGGGCATGGCCTTGCGCAGCGGCGAGGCGCCCTTGTTCTGCTCAAGCTGTGTCAGAATTTCTTTTG
>JAVVPW010000099.1:0-7485 GCA_036655575.1 Bilophila sp. | reverse complement strand
GGTTGGCGTCAAGAATCACAACATCGTCAGTCACTTCTACAATCTGAACTTCCATGTCGCCGTCATCAGTGGCTATTTGTAGCATGATGCCTACTTCGGGCGTGATGTCGTCTGGCACCTCACTCCGAGGAACTTCCATGAGCAACTCTTCAAGGTGTTCACCATAGGCTTCATCTGCTGGGATGGTCACCGTGAATCGATCCCCCTTCGCACGTCCGATCAGCGCTTCCTCAAATCCAGAAATCAGCGACTCGTCGCCGAGAGTGAATTCAAGCGGTTCGCGCTCGCGTGACGAATCGAACACTTCGCCGTCCGAGAACGTCCCTGTGTAGTGAACCCGGACAGTATCCCCATCTTTAATAGCCATGAAAGGCTCCTTGCTGAAGTTTTATAGTTATCATGTCCTTACACACGCAAAAAGTCAAATTCCGTTCCGCTTTCGCCAGACGGATCTGAACCTTAACGAGGATAGGAGAGGTGCAGTCTCTCAAAAGCAGTGAAAAAAAACAAGCGCGATTTTCTGAACCCCGTTTTATAAAAAAGGACGCAAACGCTCTATTGACAGCACAAGGCAGACTGTTACCTTTACGCGGTAATCTTTTGCCCGCAATGAGGAAAATCCATGTCAAATGTTCGTTCTGTCCAGACGGATCAGGTCAATTTTTTTGGAAACACGACACCGCTGGAGCTTATCGCCACCTACGGTTCACCTCTTTATGTGTATAATGAGAATGTGTTACGCAAGCGCTGCCAAGAGTTGTGCGGCCTTTCAACGCTTTCTGGCTTTCGCGTAAACTATTCTGCCAAAGCCAACACCAATCCTTCGCTTTTGCGCATCATTCGTGAAGAGGGGTGCCACGCCGACGCCATGTCTCCCGGCGAGCTGTACATCAATAAACTGGCAGGATTCACGTCTGAAGAACTGCTCTATGTCTGCAACAACGTCTCCGCCGCAGAAATGAAAAACGCTGTTGACAACGGCTTGCTGGTGAGTGTGGACTCGCTTTCGCAGCTCCGGCAATACGGGTGCGTCAATCCCGGTGGGCGGGTCATGATCCGCATCAATCCCGGCATCGGCGCCGGACACCATAAAAAAGTGGTCACCGCAGGCAAGGAAACAAAATTTGGCATTGATCCCGCTGATATGGATACGGTGCGCACGATCCTTGCCGAGCACGGTCTGATCCTTGTGGGCTTGAATCAGCACATTGGTTCGCTCTTCATGGAACCGGGTGGGTATCTGGAGGCGATGCGCTTTTTGTTGACGTTTGCCGCGAGTCTGGAAGATCTGTTTCCCGCCTTCACCTTGCTCGACTTCGGCGGCGGATTCGGGATTCCGTACCGCAAGTACGAAGACCAGCCGCGTCTCGACATCGCTGATCTTGGAGCACAGATCCACGCCCAATTGAGCGCTTGGGTGGAGCAGACGGGCTACACCGGGCAGTTTTATGTTGAACCGGGGCGCTACACGGTCGCGGAGAGCGGTGTCTTGCTCGGTTCGGTGTACGCCACCAAGAACAACGGGCCTGTGCGCTATGTGGGGAGTGATCTGGGGTTCAACGTGCTTGTCCGGCCTGCGCTGTACGATTCGTTCCATGACATTGAAGTGTACCGCGAGGGTGGCACGCCGGATCATGAGCTGGTCACCCAAACGGTGGTGGGCAATATCTGCGAGAGTGGGGACATCCTCGCCAAAAACCGCCTGCTCCCGCTGGTGCATGAGGGTGACGTGCTTGGCGTGCTCGATGCCGGTGCTTATGGCTTTGTGATGGCCTCCAGCTACAACCAGCGCCCCCGCCCCGCCGAAGTCCTCATCACCCCAGACGGCACCCCCCGCCTCATCCGCCGCCGTGAAACCTTTGAAGACCTTGTGCAGATGTTTGTTAGCTGAGGTAGCGCAGTGTGTGGCAGGAAAAGAACCCGGAACGACCAGACAAGTGGCGTAAGGCGCACAAGAAGAAGTGAAAGTGACTGACACGCTTGACGCCTGCTTGACATCCAGCTAAATCTCTTCCGCCTCCCTGAGCGCGAATCTTGCCCCAGGAGGAGGCGATGCCCAATGCGGATTCGTTTTCGTGTTGACATCAATGCTACCGCCAGAGCGGTACTGCTTATCCTCGCGTTCCTGCTGCACAGATGCAGCTAGACCCTAGATAACAGTGCAGCCCCGGTAGTAGAGACCGGGGCTGCTAAAACTGTTTGGAGGTAAAACCTTTAAACAGGGAGGCAAGGGGTTCGCGCAGGGCGGGGGTGTTATCAGCACTTCCGCCCTTTTCCTTGCTTGAGAGAAAGATAAAAGTCTTTGGCTGGCGTGTCAAGCTGGCTGGTTGGCACAGGTCTCTTATGGGTACTCCTTGCGCACTGTTTTTGTTTGCTTCTCCCGTTACTTTGACTCAAACGAGCTTCGGTTGCGGGCTACGGCGGCTACGAGGTCTGGCATGAGTTGGGCTATTTCTTCTGCATCGCCGGAAGTTGCTGCAAGCTCCATGCACTGCGCTGGGTCGTCCAGTACGCGGAGATCGAACTCGACCGCAAGTTTTGCGATGACACCAGCCGCAGCGCCGACTTTTTCCATGTCATTGGCTTCCTGCCCCTGTATCGCCCGTTCGAGTGCAACATCAATACCCCGCAACAACTGATGGATGTTTTTGTCCGATGCGGAAGGCAGGATGTCTTCAGGCTGGGGCGGGGTGGTTGGTTTGTCTTGCTTGACCTCTTCAGGCTGGGGCGAACCAAACAGGTCTGGCAAGGCTGCACTTGGAGCAGATTCCCGCAGTGTGTCCGTATGGACAGCTACAGGAGCCGGCGTGGGCACGTCAGAGAGTCTGTCTGTGAGTGTAAAGATCTCTTCTTCAACCTGCGGAAGGTCAAGCTCCCTGCGGAGAGCTTTCTTTCGTTCCGGTTCCACTGTGCGTTCCAGCGTTGGCAAAAGTGTTGCCGGAGATGGCTTTGGTTTCAGCTCTGCCGGGGGGGACATGCGGATGGGCATGGGTTCGCCTACCCATTCGTCAACGTCGGGCATCGCCGTTGAGGCGGGGGTGTGCCGCTCAGTTTTGGGGCGAGAGGGCTTTATAATGGGTGTGGGTTCGCCCACCCATTCCAGAGGTTCCGCCGCTGACAGTGGCGTATCCACACCGCGTGGGGTGGGACTGACGGTCGAGCGGGGCGAAGGGGATGCCTTGAGGACGGGCGTTGGTTCTCCCACCCAGTCAACAGAGCTGTCGGTGTTCATGAACGGAATGCTGACGGCTGGCGCGGGCGTGTGCGACGGACGCGGCAAGGCCTGTTCGTCCGCAGGTGCAGACGCAGATTTTGGAATGGGCATGGGTTCGCCCACATTGGAAGTTTGCGTTGCTTTCCGTCTGTTTTCTTGGGATGCGCGTGCAGCACTGGGGAGCGGGGCATCCGGTTGCGGCGTTGTTTTGGGTTCCGCCCCAGCCGGAGCTGTCGGAGAGACAGGCGAAGGCAGAGAGGGTGGGGGCGTCTGTTTTGACGAGGAAAAGAGCGAGGCCAGCAGACCTGTTTTGGCTTTTGTAGCTGTTCCTGTGGGCGCGACATTTCCGGTTGTCGTGGAGGGCGCGGTTTGGCTGGAGGTGCTGGCAGTGCTCGCGGCGGTACCACTTCCTGTTGCCCCGGAAGCGTGGGCTACCGTTGGCAACTCTGTTTTTCCCGTTGTCCGCACGGCAGTCGCAAAGCCCGGCGCAGGTGTTCCCGCACTGGGGGCTGCTGTTTTGGCGGCGGCGGGGATGGTCGAGCGGGTGCTGGACGGTTTGCCGCTGATCTGCACAGGCGCGTCTGTAAAAGTGTTTCCGTAACGGCGGGGCACAGGGGCCAGCCGGAGTGTCAGATGGCGCAATCCCGTACGCACCACAGGTTTGACCAGAAAATGCGTGCAACCTGCAAGGTGGAGCCGTTCGCCTTGTCCCTCATCGCTGACAAGCGCAAGGATAGAGGCCAGCGGAAAATGGTGTTCGCCCTCAAAAGCTCGAATGTCAGTGATGACACGGCTGATTTCCTCCTCGGCGATGTCATCGTCAAAGATAATCAGCGCACCGGGAGAGCGGAAGTAGATACTGCGTACTTCCTCCGCACTCCGGCTTTCCAGAATTTCGTGCGGGAGTTCATCAAGATAGTAGGCGAGCAACTGCCGATTGCCGGGGACACTGCTTGCAACGATGATGCGCAAGGAGCTTGCCGGCAGGCGGGACAGGAGCGCTTGCGCTTCCGGGATAGCCACGTCTGCGTCAGCGTCCTTGAGGGGCGCACGCTGTTCTGCCATCCGAGCTGTAAGCCGGATGCTGAAGGACACCGTGGCGCCGTTTGGCCCGCTTTCAAGGGTCACAAAATCCTCGGTCTGCCCGACGAGTTCCCAAGCCCGCACGAGCGCCAGCGAACTGCGCGTGAGGGGCGGGGTTCCCTTGCCGGAGTCAGAAACCGTAAACAGGAGATGTCCGGGATCAGTGCTTTCGGGGAGACGTTGCGCCCGGATCTGCACCATGCCGCGCTCGGTGGCTCGTACCGAACTTTCCGCAAGCAGTGCAAGGACTTCCGCAAGCTGTGCGCGTGGCCCTTCGTAACGCCGGGGAAGGTGGGGCGCTGCAAACCACGACAGCGCCAGATTCTTGGCTTCAGCTTGCGCGGCGACAGCGTTGTGGGCTTCCAGAAGCAACTGATTGAGATCAAACAGTTCCTTGCGCGGACGCAAGGGCGCGGTCGGATCAAGCGCCTGTTCCAGATTGCTGACCACGCCAGCAAGGCTCCGTCCTGCCCGTCCAAGGGCTTCGGCATGGCGCCGCGCTTCCGGGTCGAGGTGCGCCTGATCTATGGCGCTGACTTCGCGCAGTACAGCCTCAAGCGGCACCCGGAGGGCTTCTTCCACCAGACCAAGGGGCAACGGCTCTTGCATTCGGGCAGGCAGGGCTTGTTTCCGGTCGTGCAGGCGGCTTTGCAACGGCGTAGCGGCGGGGGCGGGTCGTGTTGCCGTATAGGGCAACGGCATGTCGGACGCATCCAGTGTCAACGGGTCACTCCCCTGCCTGTCAGAGGCGCGTCCGACCGGGGATTCGTCCCAGTCAAGCATCCCTTCAGCATACGGATCAACAGAGCGCGTGCTCTGGGGGAGTGGCTCATCCAGCGACAGCGCCAGATCCGCATCGTTTGCGCGTTTGCGAAGCGGTGTTCCGAGTTCAAGAATGTCTTTGTTGCGTCCGGGAGTGCGCTCTTTCCCTCTGCCCTTGCGCACAGGAACGATGCGAGGACTGCTCACAAGCGCGGTACACAGCGCACTGAGCACAAGGCCTGTCAGCGGTATCAGGCTCACGATTCCGGGTTGCAACACCGTGTTGAGGGTGCTTGAGGCAAGCGGGAACAGCACAACCAGCCCCGCTCCAATCAGCCCAAGCGGCGGCAACAGGCAGATCAGGAAAAAGCGGCGTGCTCCTGTGCGTTTGCGAAGGCGCGCCGCAAGGATGCTTGGGAGGAGGAGGAGCATGAGCAGAGGCCAGAGCGGGAGAAAGCGCAGCGTCCAGATATAGCCGGGTACAAGCGGCGCAACCGAAAGCACGATGCCGGGCAGAGCCAGCAAAATGAGCTGGGCATCAATAAAAGGGGATTGCTCACGGGTACGCATGAGGTGCCGTCCAACGAGCAGCGCCACTCCCGGAGCCAGCAGACCGGGCATGTCCCAGAGGCTGACAACACCAGCAGGTGTCGAGGGCAGACCCCAGAAGGCTTGCACCCAGACCGCGCCGATATAAAGCGCTGCCCACATGCGCCATTCGCGGCGCTCCACCACACCCCGTGCGAGGCAAAGCAGCAGACTCACGCCGAGCAGTGTCAACAGGATCTGAAGACCGTCCCGGTCAACAGCGGTGAGGTTCCCCGCGTTGCGCAGCATGGGCGCGAATCCCGGCGCGGGCAGTCCACTTGTGCGGATATAGAGCGCGGCCTGTTCCGGGAGGGGATCAGGAAGTTGAAAGAGATCGTCCCCTTTGGGAAAAATAAGCGAACCCCCGCCTTCGCCGCGTGCGACGAGCCAGACTTGGGGCGTACCGGGGATCTGTCCGGCAACGAGCGTGTTCAGATCAAGCACCAGCGGCGGTTGCACATGCGTGTGGGGATCTTTCTGAAATGCAACAGGATCAAGGCGAAACCATGCTGTTCCTGCTTTTCGGGGCAACATGAGCGGATCATAGGGGATAAAGCTGTTCTGATGCGACGGGAGCAACACGTCACTCAAGGTGAGGGTGCCCGCAGGATCGAGAAGCCACGTCATAGGCGGGATCGCCTTCGGCATTGCCGGGATCGTTGGCGCTGGCGCGACAGAACCACCGTTCGAGCCGGTGGCATTCGGTGCGCTGGAAGACAGGCCAGCATCAGACGTGCCCGCTGTTCCCGTAGCCGGGGGCGTTGCCGCGTCCCGTGCGGAAGCTGCAAGCGCTGCGGCTACCGGATCGGCCTGTGCGGGCGGTGGCGCCTCGGCAATTTTTTCTGTTGCAACAGGTGGTTGTGCCGCCTTGGCAGCGGGCTGCGTTACGCTTGCAGGCTTGTGGGGAGGGGGCGCTGCAAACGTGGTTGTGCCTGTTATCAAAAGAACGCCCGTCAAGGCAAAGGCTCCGCAAAGGCGTGCAAGCGAAGGGCAATTCCTGTTTCCATGGAGAGAATGAAAAAAGTGTAGCATATATGTCTGTGGGGTTCGGGTGATTTCAGGCGACAAACCAGCTTCCGCAGTGATCCCCGCCAAAAGGGAACAAAGAATGTGGAGCGTTCGTGAAGACAAGCTCTAAATACTCTGCTCCAGACTTATGAGCAAGGCATTAAAAAAAGTCTACTACGCAAGCACGTTATAACCCCTAGGTGGCAGTGTCCTCAGGTGCGGTCACAAAAAACTTCGATAAAAAGAGAAAAAAGCGTTGACACCACCTGCTGACGGGTGCATAACCCGTTCTCGCCGCTTCGAGACGCACAAACGTCACGAGGCCGTCACGCAAACGCCATCCAGAGTGAAAGGGCATGTGGGGACAGGCGAGGGTTCACGGTTTACAGTTTACTGGTTCCGGGTTTCGGCAACGAGCTGAAACGAAAGTTTTTTGAAAAAAGAAGTTGACAGCCTTTGCCGAGTGAGGCAGAGTACAACGACGCTCCTGATTGCCCGGATGGGCTAAGGGGACGCACACGGAAACGACGCGAGTCGGCAAAAAGAAAATGTGCGGAAGTCGAAAAAAACTGTTGACAAGATGAAGAGGTGGGCTTAGATTCCCGCTTCTGCACAAAAGACCTGACGCGGCTCACAACGGTGAGTTTGTCGAAAGGCGCTCCGAAAAAAAACTTTTCGGAACTTGAAAAAAAGTGTTGACAAGATGAACGAGCGGGTCTAGATTCCCGCTTCGCCGCAACGGAAACGCACAGCGCTTCCCGGAACAACGCACAGTGGTGCGCTGGTGGCACAAGACAAGTGTCTTGGTTCTTTGACAAGTGAAGAGCGAG
>JAVVPW010000098.1:0-7527 GCA_036655575.1 Bilophila sp. | reverse complement strand
CCATGTGTTTGAAGATCTGCATCTTTTCACCGCCGATGGGGTTCCGCCAAGCCTCATGCCCGACATGGTGCGGCTGTTGCAAGATCCCTCCATGGAACATTTTCAAGGTGCCGCCTTTGGTCTTGATCAGCGCCGGGGGGAATACACCACAGAACTGAAGCAGGCCTTGCATCTGCTTGTGGCGCAAGGCTTCCGTCCGATGATTCTGTTTCTGGAAGCAGATCCTGCTGTTATTATGCGCCGTTACGCGACAACACGCCGTCCGCATCCACTGGAGCGAGAAGGTGTTGGTCTGGAGCAGGCTGTAAAAGAAGAAGTCAAGCGGCTGTTGCCCATCCGGGAACTTGCGGATCGCATCATCGACACATCGTCTTTCTCCATTCACGATCTGCGCCGCGTGATTCAACGCCGCTGGAACAACGCACCGGAACGCCTGCGCTCAATCAAGGTCAATCTGGTTTCCTTTGGTTTCAAATACGGCGTCCCACGCGAGGCGGACATGGTTTTTGATCTGCGCTTTTTGCCGAATCCCTATTTTGTGGAGGAACTACGCGCCTTTTCCGGCAAGGACAAACGAGTGGCTGCCTATGTTTTCAACGAACCCAAAGGCTTGGATTTTAAAAAACGACTGATCGACTTCATGATCTTTTTGTTGCCGCTGTACGATGCCGAAGGACGCTACCGCATCACCATCGCACTAGGGTGTACCGGAGGCAAACACCGCTCAGTAGCCATGACCGAGGCGCTGGCTCGTGCCTTGAAGCGACAAGATTACGCTGTTTCTGTGGAGCACCGCCATATGGAACTGGGCTGATTGAGAGCAGACGAACTTTGAGCCTTTCTCAAAGTCACGCTGCTCTCATTGGAATAAGGCATGGCGGCAGACCTTTTTTCAGGAGAATAGCATGGAATCCGCATCGTCCAGCGCAACCTGTGTTCAGAACCCGCAAAGCCCTCTCTTCGATCCCAATCTGACGCCGTATCTCCCCTTTCTGCACCGCCGCGCCGCCTTGTTTCAGGCAGAACGCGAACGCCTCTGCACATACGGCGCTTCGCTCAGGGACTATGCCAATCTGCACCTGCTTCTTGGGATGCATAAAATCCTCACACCAACAGGCGAACGGTGCTGGTGTCTTCGAGAATGGATGCCCGCCGCCACCGACATCTGGCTGACCACCAACCGCTCCAATTTTCTCCGACGCGGGCGTTACATGTTCCACCGTGTCCCACAAGACAGCCCGCTTTGTTGTGCAGGCCAGAGCGCGCTCCAAGAGCACGCAGACAGCCCGCTGCGCGACGGTCTGTGGGAATTGCTTGTGCCAGAGGCAGAACTCCCGCACGGTACCTACATCGAATTGCGGGTCACGTCACCAACCGTAGCGCGCCCGGAGCGCCGGGTACCTGCCTTTGCGGTCTGGGTGGAGCAGGACGCTTGCGTGAAAGAACAGTGGTGCGCCAGAGTCTGGGATCCGCCAGCGCCGTATGCCTTTCAATACGATGGCTTGCAGCAAGAAGGCGCACAGGACACCGCTTTGCCTGTTTTTCCGCGTATCTATGAAGCGCATGTGGGTATGGCGCAAGATTCGGACACCCGCACGGCGGACAGTGTGGGGAGCTATGCGGCCTTCACCAGAGACGTGCTCCCGCGCATCCGGGCAGACGGGTACACTGCGGTGCAACTCATGGGTATCCCGGAACATCCGCTGTACAAATCCTTTGGGTATCAGGTCAGCAGTTATTTTGCGCCCAGTTCCCGCTTTGGAAGTGCGGACGACTTTCGACGGCTGGTCGATGAAGCGCATCGGCTCGGACTGCGCGTCATTCTAGACATCCCCCACAGCCATGCTTGCCCGAATACAGAACAGGGGCTGGCGCATTACGACACCACCTCCTATCTCTTCAGCGAACAAGACAACCAGTGGGGAACCGTGTCGTTTGACTACGCAAAGGAGATGACGCGCCGTTTTCTGCTCTCCAACTGTCGCTCTTGGCTGGAAGACTTTCATGTGGACGGGTTCCGGTTCGATGCGGTTGGCAACATGATCTATGTTGACCACGGTTTTGGCGATAGTTTTTCCAATGTCGAACGCTGTTTCCGCATGAAGAACGGCACCCCGCGTGGGGACGAATCCGGGATGCTCTACCTGCAACTCGCCAACGCCCTCATCCACGACCTGAACCCGCACGCCCTGACCATTGCCGAAGAATTCAGTGGGATGCCGGGCATGACCTCCCCGCCTGAGGAAGGTGGGCTAGGCTTTGACTACCGTTTTGCGATGGGCATCCCCGATTTCTGGGGAAAATTCATTGTAGAAGGTCGCCCGCTGGGCAACATGTGGTACGAGCTGACCAACCACCGCCCCTATGAGCGCACCATCAGCTATGTGGAGTGTCACGATCAGTGCATCAACGGCAAGGACGCCCTGATCTGGCGTCTCATCGGCCCGGACATGTACACGCAGATGTCCCGGTTTGTAGATTCATGGGTCACGGCGCGCGGGGTGGCGCTGCACAAGCTCATGCGGCTTGCCACGCTGGGAACGGCTGGACACGGCTATCTGAATTTCATGGGCAACGAGTTTGGACATCCTGAATGGCTTGACGACGAGGCCTACGCGCACCGCCAGTGGCATTTGCGCGACACCGAGCACCTGAAGTACGGCGGACTAGGCGCGTTTGACAAGGACATGCTCGCCCTTGTCGCCCGATACCCGGAAGCGTTTTGCGAACAGCCGCAGTTCTGCTTTATCCACGAGGAACAAAAGATGCTGGCCTTTCGGCGCGGCTCCCTGCTTTTTGCCTGCAATTTTCACGATACCCGCCCCAGCCCAACGCAATCCTTTGCAGTACCGCCCGGAAAATATGTGGAAATCCTCAGCAGTGACGAGCCTCTCTACGCCGGGCACGGCAACGTGAGCACAAAAAACGGGCCGGTAGAACATTTTTCCCGCCCTAGTGGTGGAGAACACCTTGTCAGCCTCTACCTGCCGCCCCTCCTTGGGCTGGTTCTAGAGCGCCGCTAGAGCCTTTGAACATTTTCAATGGTAAAAGGCTCTCAGCAAAAAGAGAAAAACGCAGCTTGCCACCTCGTCAAATTAGAAGTATCCTCATATAGACGAACGGCACACCTTACCCGGAGAAGAGGCACGCTGCATGGAGATCCTTTTTCGCGCTACCACGATCGGGACACTTGGCATCGCAGAACGCGATGGCTCGATCACAAATCTTTTTTTCCAAACAGACACGCCTCCTGCGCAAGGTACAAACCCTGCAACCGCGTTGCTCAAGGAAGCGTTTTGTCAGCTCGACGCCTACCTTGCTGGAGCGCTGAGGTGCTTTACGCTGCCCCTCGCACCGGCTGGGACTGACTTCATGCGCGCTGTCTGGAAAGAGCTGTGCAAGGTTCCCTATGGGACAACGACCAGCTACAAGGCTATTGCCACGGCTCTCGGCAAGCCCGGTGCCATGCGTGCCGTGGGCATGGCGAACAACAGAAATCCCCTCCCTCTTTTCATACCCTGCCACCGGATTATCGGAGCTACCGGAAAACTTGTCGGCTACGCTGGCGGGCTAGAGCTGAAAAAAAAGCTCCTCGCTCTTGAAGCAGAGAGCCTACAGAAGACGCTCTAGAGCAGATTGTTTTTGAAACGCTGGACGTTTCAAAAATTCATTTTGCCGAAATTAGAGCATTGAAAATGCTCCAATGCTCTAAAAAAATACTGGTCGAAACCGGAAGTCTCCCCCATGGTGTAACGAACCATGAAAAATCATGCTTCCGCCCCTCCTGTGATCCAGATTCGGATTACAGAAAAGACACGCCCACAAAACAGGAGGTGACAGCGTATGGCCTATTTACGGTTTCTTCCCGGATTGGCGAGGAGAATGATCTCCTGCTTTCTCCTCTTGCAACTTTGTGCCCTGCACCCCGCCGAAGCAAGAGAACCCTGTTATGGAACATCTATCCAGCTAAACACCACCAACACAACATGGTCATCGCCGCAATGGGAAGATCTTTTTCGTGTCTTTCAGAAGATGGGCTTTCAGGACATCGTGGTACAGTGGAGTGCTGTGGACAGAACTTCTTTTGAGCCGTGCCTTCAAACCCTGCTTGATCTTGCAGCACGCTATAACATGCATGTCTGGATCGGGCTACGCTCTGATTCTACATGGTGGGAATCTATATCCATGTCCACCCGCTTTGTGGAAATATATCTCTGGAAATTGATGAACATTCAAATGGCGCTTGCGGATCGTATCATACGAAATCATGGACTGCATATGGCGTTTTCAGGCATCTATCTCCCCATCGAAATAGACGACAGTACATGGCTGACAGAGGACAAGCTCATGGCGCTTACAGGTGTGCTCCACCAGTTTTCAGAACGTATCACCCACGAGCACCCCGGTATCAACATTGCCATGTCGGGCTTCTCTGAAGGTCTTGCAACGCCTGAACAAGTGGCGGTGTTGTGGCGGCGTCTGATTGTGGCGGGGAAGCTCTCGCGGGTGTATTTTCGGGACAGTGTAGGGGTGCGCGTGCTCGAACCTGAAGAGTCGATCCTCTACTTCAAGGCCTTGCAGGCAACGTACCCTGCCGGAAAAACAACCATCGTCGCCATGCTTGAACCTTTTACGCAACGCAGTGAAGAATCTGTCCGCAGCAAGGCCTTTGCCGCAAAGCCCGCGCCCGCCGACCGCCTGCTCCGCCAAGTAGCGCTGACCAAGGATGCGGGAATGAAGAACATTTCATTCTACAGCGCCCTTGAGTACATGTCTGCCTCTGGAGGGGAAGACGCGCAAAAACTTTGCGAGGCGTGGCTCCACGAAATCCATCCAGACACAGCGCAAGAAGCCGCACATTGAGCTACCCTAGTGGCGTGCCGGATTCGTGTTTTTTGCGTAGCTCCTTGAGAAACAGCGTGAGCACAAGCGTGCTTGTCAAAAAGGCCAGGGCGTCAGAGAGCGGCATACTGATCCAGATGCCGTCAAGTCCCCAGAAAAACGGCAGGATGAGCAGACACGGCACAAGAAACAGCAGTTGCCGTGTGAGGGACAGAAAAACAGAGAGCTTGGCTCTGCCGATTGACTGGAAAAAATTGCTGATCACAATCTGACAGCCCACAAGGGGAAAGGCCAGCGTTGCCACCCGCAAGCCACGGACAGTGAGCGCGATAAGCGCCTCGTCGTCAGTGAACATTCTGGCGATACTCTCTGGAAACAGCTCGGCAGCGAGCAACCCGAAGGTTGTTATCCCCACCCCGGCGAAGATGCCGTATTTGAGCGCCAGCTTCACCCGATCAAGCTGTTTTGCGCCGTAATTGTAGCCGACAATAGGCTGTATCCCCTGTGTCAGCCCGATAACCACCATCACAAACAAAATCAGAACGCGGTTCAAAATCCCAAAAGCGCCGATAGCCATGTCCCCACCGTAGGTGCTCAAGTCGGTGTTGATGATCGCAACCACGATACAGCCACAGACATAGAGCAGAAACGGCGCCATGCCGATGGAAAAAATGCTCAGGATGATGCGCTTGCGCAGTTTGTAGATGCCCGGCTGAAACCGCACAAAACTGTCCGGGCGCATAAAGTGGGACAGCACCCAAAGCATCCCGACAAACTGCGAGAGCACTGTTGCCAGTGCCGCGCCGCGAATCCCCCAGCCAAGCCAAAAAATAAACAGCGGCGCAAGCACACTGTTGACGCCCACCGTGACCACGGCAGACAACATGGCTTTTTGGGGATAGCCTGTTGCGCGCATGACGTGGTTGAGACCAAACATGACATAGGTGATGGGGAGCCCCAGCAAAATGACCTGCATGAAATCCCGCGCATACGGCAGCGTGACCGCGCTTGCACCAAAGAGGATCAGGATGCTGTCCAGAAACACCAAGGCCAGTGCGCCAAAGACGAAACCGTTGATAACGCTCAACACAAGGACAGTGCCAAGCACGCGCACCGCACCGTCCATGTCTTTTTGCCCCATACGGATGGAGCAGATGGACGCACCACCCACCCCTACCAGCAGGCAGAAAGCAAACGCCAGATTCATGATAGGAAAGGTGACCGCAAGCCCGGAGAGCGCCAGCGACCCCACACCATGCCCGATAAAAATACTGTCTACAATGTTGTACAGTGAAAAAACAACCATGGCGGCAATGGCAGGCAACGAATAACGCAGCAGCAAGGTGCCTACAGGTTCGGTTCCAAGAGAAAGCGCGTGCGCATTTTCAGACATGCCTGTCCCCGGTTACAAGGTTTGCTACAAAGGCTACTCTTCTTCCGAAGTCCGGCGCAACACTTCCATGACGGAAGGCAGATGGCGTAGCTTGTCTATGACATGGTACAGATGCGCCACGTCGCGCACATGGACGAGCATATCCGTCTCGCACCGCCCGTCGAGTTGCGATTGCAGATGGCAGGTTTCGATGTTGACATCTTCATCCCGCAAGACAAGCGCGATGTCCGCAAGACTGCCCTTCTCGTTGTGTGAAATAAGATGGATACGGACAGGGAACGGCTGGTTCTCGTGTCCGTCCCACTGTACAGAAACAAGCCGATCCGGTTCCAGATCCAGAATGTTGGCGCAAGACGCCGTGTGTACAATGACCCCGCGTCCCCGACTGACAAAGCCCACAATGGAATCACCGGGCACAGGGCTACAACACCTTGCAAAGCGCACCAGCATGTCGTCCACGCCTCGAACCGTGATGCCCGTAGCACCAGACGATGGGGGCGGCGACATGTCCTTCTTTCTCGGCAGCGCGCTGTCCACAGAATCCAGTGTGTCCGTGGTTTCTGGTGGCGCGATGATAGATTGCAGACGCCGCAACACTTGCTTTGACGTGAACCTTGCGTAGCCCACAGAGGCCATCAGCTCATCCACCGAACCCGCCGCAAGCTGGTTCACAAGGGTTATAAGGTGCCCGTCTTTTTCAGCCTTGGACAGGTTGATCCCCATCCGGCGGCCTTCTTTTTCGAGCATCTCGCGCCCTAAGCCCACCGCCGCCCCGCGCTCTTCCGTGCGCAGGTACTGCTGAATCCGACTCCGAGCCTTGGCGGTCTTGACAATCTTGAGCCAATCCCGGCTGGGATGGCGGTTCTTGTCGGTGATGATCTCCACCATGTCGCCGCTTTTCAGCGCAGAATTGAGGGGGATGAGCTTGCCGTTGACCTTGGCGCCCACGCACCGGCTCCCCACTTGCGTGTGGATGAGAAAGGCAAAGTCGAGCGGGGTCGCGCCTTCAGGCAGCTCCTTCACATCGCCCGCAGGCGTGAACACATAGACCTCGTCCTTGAACAGATCCATGCGCAGAGAATGCATGAATTCCTTGGAATCGGCTTCTTCACCCTGCCGGTTGACGATTTCACGCAACCATTCAAACTGCGGCGCGTCCTTCACGTCAACAGAGTGATTGCGCTCCTTATAGAGCCAGTGCGAGGCCACCCCATGCTCGGCGAGACGGTGCATTTCCTCGGTGCGGATCTGAATCTCAATCCGCTCCCCTTCCGGGCCAATGACTGTGGTGT
>JAVVPW010000097.1:0-7542 GCA_036655575.1 Bilophila sp. | reverse complement strand
CAGGATTGTGGCGCGCAGTCAGAAACTTACCGAGGCAAAAAGCGGGTCGCTCGTGCTCATGCAAGACGATCCCAATCCCTTTGTGCGAGAAATAGGGCACCATCTGGACATTTGCGCGCTTGCTGATGAAGGCACGCCTCTTGGCAGTACCGCAAAATTCGCGGTGCAGGAGACAGCGAACGGTCTTCATGCCAGTGAACACCCGTTTTTGACGCTTGGAGGCGAACCGTTTTTTGTCAAGAGTTTGCCCATCAGGTTTGGCAATCGCCCCATGTGGGTGCTCATTGCCGCACCAGTCAAGGATTTTACGTCAATCATCGACGGGATACGCTCCAACCTCATGTTGTTTTCCTGCATCCTGCTGGTGCTGTTTGTGGTGTGTGCGGTGTTTTTTTCACGGCGCCTGAGCAGTGCGCTGGTCAAACTTGTGGACGAGGCGGACAGGGTCAGTCGGTTTGATTTTCAGGAGCGGGAGGGTGTTCGTTCCCGCATTCAGGAAGTCCATTGTCTCGCCTCTGCCATCGCCTTCATGAAAGAGACAATCCACAAGCGCACGGAAGAGCTGCTTGACATGCAGACCCATCTTGAAGAAACCGTTGCGACGCGCACCAGGGAGGTCATGGCGATTTGCGATGCGGCGGAAGAGGCCTCACGCACGAAAAGTGCTTTTCTCGCCAACATGAGCCACGAAATCCGCACGCCCATGAACGGGATCATCGGTATGAGCCATTTGCTCCTTCAGACAGAGCTTAAAGACAAACAGTACACCTATGTGCGCCACATCGACGCCTCAGCGCGCACCCTGCTTGGCATCATCAACGATATTCTCGATTTTTCCAAAATTGAGGCTGGCAAGATGGAGATGGAAAACATCTCCTTCCAGCCCTGTGCGATTCTTGAGAATGTGGCGTCCATTGTTTCTATGGAAGCGGAAAAAAAGGGGCTTGAACTGGCGTTTCGGCTGAGTAACGAGGTGCCGTCCCCCTTGCGTGGCGATCCCTTGCGCCTGACACAGGTGTTGCTCAATCTGACGGGGAATGCGGTCAAATTTACTGAAAAGGGCGAAGTGCTCATCACCATGTTTGTGGAGGAACAGACAGCACACCACGTTCGCTTGCGCTTTTCTGTGTCGGACACGGGCATCGGGATCCCTGCTGACCGGATTCCCACTCTGTTTGATTCGTTCACGCAGGCTGATTCTTCCACAACGCGCCGCTATGGCGGCACAGGACTGGGGCTTGCCATCAGTCAACAACTGGTGCGTCTGATGGGTGGTGGCATTGAAGTGGAAAGCACGCTTGGTCGGGGAAGCTGCTTTGCCTTTACCGCCGCATTTGGGATCATTGACACCCCGGAAGACACGGGAAAGCGGCATATCTTGCAAGCGCTCTCCGGGATTCGCTTGCTTGTGGTGGACGACAACGCCTTGACGCGCATTTTGTTCCGGGAAATGCTTGCAGAGATGGGGCTTGAAATCACGCTTGCCGAATCTGGTTCCGAAGCGCTAGAGCTTGTGAAAACAGCACAAGCAGCGGGGACGCCGTATCAGATTGTCTTGCTGGACTGGAAAATGCCAAATATGGACGGGCTTGAGACCGCACGGCGCCTACAGGAAATGCAGGGTAAGGACATGCCGGAGATTCTCATGCTCACCGCGTATGATTGTGAGGATCTTCGGGCGCACTTGCAGACTGTCGGGGTGCGAGAAGTGTTGCCCAAGCCTTTTACACCCGCGTCGTTGTTTGACGGGCTGATTCGGATCATTGATCCCAAGGTTGCGGCTCTGCAGTCCTTTGCAGAGGAAAAGAGGTCTTTCCCCGGTGGGGTGCGGGTGTTGCTGGTGGAAGACAACGAAATCAACCGTCAGGTCGCGGCGGAAATGCTCCATTCGTGGGGTATTGAGGTGGACATGGCTGAAGACGGTCTGGAGGCTGTAGAAAAGGCCTGGACAGGCCTGTACGCTGCTGTACTCATGGACATTCAGATGCCCGGTATGGACGGCCTTGAGGCCACACGCTTGTTGCGCGAAGAAACGCGCCTTGATTCCATGCCCATCATCGCCATGACCGCCCACGCCATGCAGGGAGATCGGGACAAGAGCCTTGAGGCGGGGATGCAGGCGCATGTGGTCAAGCCGATTGATCCTGATGACTTGTTTGTGGTTTTACAACGCTGGATCAAGCCGGTAGCAGACGTCAAAAACGAAGAAAATACGGATGAGGAAGTATAAGGAAGTATCCGGCAGATTTTTCCTGATCGGGTGTTTTTGCGGCATATTCTGTAAAATATTCCGGTGACAACTGGGCGAACAAAGAGTAAAAGCACCGCTGGCGCAACTGCCCAACTACAAAGGAAGGAGACTTTTCATGACCAAAGCAGATCTGGTTGACAAAATCTACGCAAAAGCTGGACTCGGTACCAAGGCCGCAACGGAACAATTTCTTGACGCTGCGATCAGCGTGTTGTCCGAATCCATCTCTAAAGGCGAACAGGTTGCTTTTACAGGATTTGGTAGCTTCAAGGTTGTCGAACGGAGCGAACGCAAAGGGCGCAACCCCCGCACCGGCGAAGAATGCCTCATTCCCGCTTCCCGCGTAGTCAAATTCACGCCCGGAAAGGCACTGAAAGAAGCTGTTAACGCATAGGTAATCTCCGGGGGCAGCCCCCTTCAGGGCGCTCCCCCGGATTCCTTCTGCTCTTTCTTCTGCTTACTCTTCCATAGCTTCAAGAATCGCTTCACCAAAGGCTGTACAGCCCAGCGTGTGGGCGTTTTGCATCTGAGACGCGAGATCTTCTGTTACGGTGCGCTTTGCGATCACGGCGTTGACGGCGGCGTGGATGCAATCTGCGGCTTCATTCCAGCCGAGATGTTCAAGCATGAGTGCCCCACAAAGAATCAGACTGCCGGGATTGGCGCGATCCTTGCCCGCGAGCGTTGGAGCTGTGCCGTGCGTAGCCTCGAAAAAGGCCAGTGAATCTGACATGTTCACGCCGGGAGCCAAGCCCAGCCCGCCGACCTGTGCGGCAAGGGCATCAGAAATATAGTCGCCATTGAGGTTGGGCGTAGCAAGGACGCTGTACTGCTCAGGCCGGATCAGCGCTTCTTGAAACATGGCGTCAGCAATGCGATCCTTAATCATCAGCCTTTCTGGCGTGGCCTCGGCTTCAGTCGTGGTGCTCTCGCCAAATTCTTCACGCGCTACATCGTACCCGTGCTGTCGAAACGCGCCTTCGGTGTACTTCATGATGTTGCCCTTGTGTACCAGAGTCACACTCGGCAGGTGCTTGGCAAGCGCGTGGCGGATAGCCGCACGCACAAGGCGTCTGGAACCGAACGCGGTCATGGGCTTGATGCCGATGGCGGCGGTAGCGTCCACGTTCGCGCCGAGTTCTTCACGCAAAAAGGCAATGAGCTTTACAGCTTCCGGGCTTTGAGCCTGAAATTCGATGCCCGCGTACACGTCTTCTGTGTTTTCGCGGAACACGGTCATGTTGACCCGTTCAGGGTGCTTGACCGGGGATTCGATGCCCTCAAAAAACCGGATGGGACGGATGCAGGCGTAGAGATCAAGCGTCTGACGAAGTGTCACGTTGAGACTGCGAAACCCTTTTCCAACAGGCGTACCGAGCGGCCCCTTGATGGCAAGCTCTGCCCCGCGCAGCGCTTTTAGCGTCGCGTCTGGAAGCAGGGTACCGGTTTCTTGCAGCGCTTTTTCTCCAGCCAGCAATTCCTGCCAGTCAAACGCCCGACTCTCGCCGTAGCAGTGGTGCAACGCAGCGTCAATGACCGGACGCGCACTCTTCCATACATCCGAGCCGATTCCGTCACCTTCGATCCAGTAGACTGTCTTACGCACGAAGTTTTCTCCTGTTGTTTCTTTTGGATACGACTATCCTGTCTCTAGAGCAGATTGTTACTGATTTCTGCGAACATCAGTAGTCTGTCAACTGGTTCTTGTCAAAAAGAGTGCAGGTATCCACGAGTTTGCGGTGTGGGGCGGGGAGGGGGATGTCGTGGATCTGTTCGATGGGGAGCCAGCGAAACGCGGTTGCTGCGGTGAGCACAGGCGGCACGGGAAAGCCGTCTTGCACCAGCGCGTTTTCTGGCGCACCCGACACAAGTCGGAGTAAAAAGCTGTGCAGCGTGATGCGATAGGTTGTGTAGCTGTGCCGAATGCGGACGAGGGGCTTGTACGCTTCCACCACAAATCCGAGTTCTTCCATCCATTCTCTGGCTACAGCCTGCTCCGGGCTTTCCCCTGCCTCCACACAGCCACCGGGAAATTCCCACAGACCACCCCAGACATCGTTGTCGCGGCGGCGCTGGGTGAACACCCGCCCGTTGAGCAGCAGAATGCCGCTGGCGACCTCCAGTTTTGTGATGACGGCCTTCCGACCCGGAACCGGGCGCTCGGACACGGTTTTGTGCTGATACGCCTCGCACAGCTCCTGAAGCGGGCAAGGGGTGCAATCAGGTACCTTGCGGCAGAGCAGCGCGCCAAGTTCCATCAGCCCCTGATTGAAATCGCGGGCGTGCCCCGGAGGGATCAGGCCTTGCGCCAAGGTCAGAATACGGCTTTTGGCGGGTTCTTCCTTGACTGGAGTGGTGATGTCAAACACGCGGGAAAAGACGCGCTCCACATTGCCGTCCACGCACGGCACATCTTCATTGAACGCGGTACTGGCAATGGCGCCGGCGGTATACGGGCCAATGCCGGGAAGCGCCAGAATAGCCGCGTGATCGGTGGGAAAAATCCCCCGGTGGAGGGTCATGATTTTTTGGGCGGCGGCCTGAATGTTGCGGACACGGCGGTAGTAGCCGAGGCCTTCCCACGCTTTGAACAACGCCTCTTCGGGCGCGTCTGCTACTGAGGCGATGTCCGGGAAGCGTTCCATCCAGCGCAAAAAATACTGCACCCCGCGTTCCATTTGCGTTTGTTGCAGCATGACTTCAGCAATCCATGTCCGGTAGGGGGTGTAATCAGTCCGCCACGGCAAGGGGCGGCGGTGTACGGCAAACCAGCCAAGGAGGGATGTCTGGAGCAGAGAAAAGCGGGTGTCTTCATTCATGATAGACATGCTTTAGCTCGAAAGGCGCCTCGTGTCATCTCGTGTCCGACTCTTGCTTCTTGTCCCTTTTTCAGGCATACTGAAAAGATACATTTTGCCAAGGAGTATACTATGGCGAACCCGCTGGTTCTTCTGGAAACAACATCCGGCGATATTCTTGTTGAACTTTTTGCTGATAAAGCCCCGAACACTGTCGCAAATTTTCTCAAGTATGTGAACGAAGGCTTTTACAACAACACGATATTCCACCGTGTCATCAAGGGCTTTATGGTGCAGGGCGGTGGCATGACCATGCGTATGGACGAAAAGCCCACGCACGAGCCTATTGAAAACGAGGCCAGCAATGGCCTGAAGAACACCCGTGGCACCCTTGCCATGGCTCGTACCCGTGATCCACACAGCGCCTCCGCGCAGTTTTTCATCAATACCGTTGACAACGCTTTTCTGGATCACACCGCACCGGACACAGAAGGCTACGGCTACTGCGTGTTCGGACAGGTGACTGAAGGCATGAACACCGTGAGCAAGATGGAAAAAGTCAAGACCAAAAATTCTGGGGTGCATTCCGATGTGCCCGTTGATATGATCCTCATCACAAACGCTAGTGTCTTTGAATAAGCACTTTGTATAAGCACATTGAGGGGGGACAGGAATCCTTTTACAAGGGCTTCCCCCCCCATCCTGAACTTTTCGCGCCTGGGGTGGGTGAGCTGCAAGGGCTTTTCCCGCTCTGGATTGAGCAAATAGACTGTTTTTCTTCCTCTTTTCCCCTTCCTGTACAATCCAATCATTGGTACAATACCATCGAGAACATCATGACGAGCAAGCCTGAAATCCTCGCCCCGGCAGGGGATACACAATCGTTTTTGGCGGCAATGGCTGCTGGGGCGGACGCTGTATACCTTGGCCTCAAACATTTTTCTGCCCGGATGCAGGCCGACAACTTCGGTTCCGCCGAGCTTTCCCGCATGGTGGAGCTTGCCGACACCAACAACAAGCGCATCTATGTAGCCTTCAACACGCTGGTGAAGCCAGAAGACATCCCTGCGGCAGGGCGCTTGCTCTCGCGTCTGGCGCGAGACGTGAAACCGCACGGTCTGATTTTGCAAGATCCGGGCTTGCTCGATCTTGCGCGGCAGGCGGGGTATGAAGGCCAATTGTTTCTTTCAACACTCGCCAATCTGACGCACCCTGCGGCCTTGCAGTCTGCCAAGGCACTCGGCGCGGATCGGGTTATTTTGCCGCGTGAGCTGTCCATTGACGAAATCAAGCAGCTTGCCGCTACCTGCCCTGAAGGACTGGATCTGGAGCTGTTTATCCACGGTGCGTTGTGCTGGTGTGTATCGGGACGCTGTTACTGGTCAAGTTACATGGGCGGCAAGAGCGGTTTGCGGGGGCGCTGTGTGCAGCCTTGTCGGCGGATGTACACGCAACGCGGTCATTCCGGGCGTTTCTTCTCCTGTCTTGACCTTTCGCTGGACGTGCTTGCAAAGACGATTACAGACATCCCGCATGTTGCGTGCTGGAAGATTGAAGGACGCAAGAAAGGGCCGCACTATGTGTACCATGTCGTGACCGCCTACAAGATGCTGCGCGACAATCCTGATGATCCGCAAGCTCGTAAGGATGCAGAGCGGATTCTTGAAATGGCGCTGGGGCGCCCCACCACCAGAGCGCGGTTTTTGCCGCAACGCTCCGTAGCCCCAACCTCGCCAGACACGCAGACAAGCTCAGGTCGGCTGGTGGGCAAGGTGCAGATGAACGCCGGACAGCCGTTTTTCAAGCCCCATATCGAGTTGTTAGCCTACGACTATTTGCGCGTGGGGTACGAGGACGAGAGCTGGCATTCCACCTTGCCGGTGCAACGTCGCATCCCCAAAGCGGGTACGCTGGCCTTGCGGGTGCCTTTTCACAAGACACCGAAGACCGGGACGCCTGTTTTTCTCATCGACCGCCGCGAACCAGAGCTGATCCAGATTCTGGCGGAGTGGAAGCGCAAGTTGCAGCATTGCAAAGGCCGCGAACCCGCTGCTGTGGATTTTGTACCCAAGATGCCGAGGCCGGCTCTCTCGCGCAAGCGTCCTGACATTGTGGTGCGCTCCTCACTCCCGCAAGGCACAGAAACCCGC
Organism: Bilophila sp.; assembly: GCA_036655575.1. GTDB lineage: Bacteria > Desulfobacterota > Desulfovibrionia > Desulfovibrionales > Desulfovibrionaceae > Bilophila. The sequence goes on along the minus strand of JAVVPW010000097.1, from coordinate 343 downwards.
CGTAGCCGTACCATGGTTGTTGGTTTGTGGATTTCGCCGCGCTCGGTGCGTGATGTTTCGCGCACGGTTGTGCCCAACATGTCGTGGTGGCTTCCGCCAGTCATCTGGCCTGATGAGGAAGAGGCGTGGGTGCGCATGATTAAAGAAGCCATGCGCAACGGTGCGAAGCATTTTGTGTGCAACGCGCCGTGGCAGATCGAATTGTTCAAGGATCGTGAGGTGGATCTTGTAGCCGGGCCGTTCTGCAATGCTGCCAATGCCTTTACGCTGGCAACCTTTGCGCGGATGGGGTTTAGTGCGGCTTTTGTCAGCCCGGAGCTGTCGAGTGAAGATCTGCTCCTTT
>JAVVPW010000096.1:0-7729 GCA_036655575.1 Bilophila sp. | reverse complement strand
GACGCACCAGACCAAGCGTATGCACATGCATCCTGTCCGACCGCCCACTGAGGGAAATAGCACCGAGCAACCCACCGTCTGGCGCAAAGACCGGCGCACCCGCATTGCTGATTTTTTGCGCCAGCGCGGCGTACATGCGGTCACCGGGAAGAAAGATAGGGACACGTTCTTCAAGCGATAAACCTATGGCGCAGGTGCCCATGTCCCGCTCTGTCCAGCGGTAGCCCGGAATGCAACGGCGAAGCCTAAAATGCTCGACAAGGTCTGTATCACCTATAATATAGAGAATATACCCATCCTTATCCGCCAAGGCCATACAGAATCCTGTGTCCTTGAGCAGACGGTAGAGCGAATCAAGCTGCTCCCGCGCCAGTGAATAAAATTCGTGCTGCTTTTGAATACGGGCGACAAGCTCGGAGTCCGTGAGGCGAGCGGATTCGGGTGCGCCGTCAAGATGGGGATCAATACCATATGAGGCAGAACGCTTGAGCGAACACTGAATGAGACGTTCCAGATCGGGCATTTCCTGAAGATCTGTGAGCATAGGGATTCCTTCTGTCTGGTGCCACGTTTACGACAACCTGTAATAAAATGAAACAATGTATCGTTTCGTTACATTTGCGGTCGGACAAAGCCAAGCCCTTTATATCCTTTGAACTGCTGAAACTGATGCTACGCCAGAAACAGCAATCTGTAAATATTCGTTACAATATCCGCTGGGGTATCTCTGAAGCTAGAATCTTATAACTAGCTAGTATAGTATAAGAAAGATGCAAAAATGGAAACTTGGCATACTCTCTGCTTTAGCTCGTACTGTAAAAAGGCTCCAACAGACAGTTCAGGAGGAAGCGATGGGAAGACTTTTGAGACGCAACATCTGGATTGAAACAGGGATCAGCCTGACCCTGTTGCTTTTTTTCATCTTTTTTTACTGCAACATTGAAAGCTGGGTTTTAGAAACGCTCCCGGCAACCATCAGTCCCGCGTTTTTCCCACTGGTTGTGACGGGGATTCTCGTTTTTATGAGTGGTGTGCTGCTGTTTTTCAGCGTCAAGTCCCTGCACACCATGCTCACTGGACAGGTGGACAAGGAACGCCTTGACCTTCAGGAAGGTGGCGAGGAAGCCGGACGCTTTACCGCGCTTTTTGGCTACGTCGGGATCATGTTTCTCTACCTTGTAGCGCTACACTACATTGGCTTTCTCTATTCCACCCCCTTCATCATGCTTCTGGTTTCTTTGATGCTTGGGCTGCGACACTATGTCATGGGCATGGCTGTTTATGTGCTGTTCACGCTGGCGCTTGACTATGCGGCTCTCAACTTCATGCAAATCATCCTGCCTACTGGGGTGTTGTTTCAGTAATCAGCTTTTTTCAGGAGAATGCGTATGCTTGCCGATATTTACACCGGGCTGATTTCCATCATGACTCCCGAATCCATCGGAGCTATAGCCCTTGGGATCTTTACCGGACTCATGTTCGGAGCCATTCCCGGTATTTCAGGAATCATGGCTATTTCTATCCTCCTGCCTCTGACCTTTTATGTCAGTCCGCTGGTGGGGATTCCCATGCTGCTTGGCATCTACAAAGCAAGTATGTTCGGCGGTTCTATCACCGCTGTCCTGCTCAACACGCCCGGTGCGCCGCCAGCAGTGTGTACGGCTATGGACGGCTACCCGCTCGCCAAGCAGGGCAAGGCGGGGAAAGGCCTCAATGCCGCACTTCTCGGCTCGGTCTTTGGTGATACGTTCAGTAATATTTTGCTTATCCTTGTAGCCGCACCTCTCTCCTATCTGACGCTGAAGGTCGGGCCAGTGGAACAGTTTTGTCTGATTCTGCTCGCGCTCACCGTGGTCGGCAGTATCTCCGGGCCTTCGATTTCAAAAGGCATCATCTGTGCTGGGGTGGGTATTTTGCTCTCCACCGTGGGGGTTTCTGGTACAACTGGGGCTATCCGCTTCACCTTTGAGAACGACAACCTCATGTCTGGCATAGCGCTCATTCCGATGGTCATCGGCCTGTTGTGTCTACCCGAAGTCATCCATCAGGCTAGTTCTCGCATCTTGCTGACTCTCAAGGAAAAAGTAGACCTTACAAGTGAAAATGGGCGTGTGACATGGGCGGAATTTAAGCGCTGCATTCCTGTCTTGCTGCGCTCATCAATCATCGGTTCCATCATAGGAGCCATGCCCGGACTTGGAGCCTCGCCTGCGGCCTACATGGCCTATTCCGAAGCTCGGCGTACCTCAAAGACGCCTGAAAAGTTTGGTACAGGCATGATTGAAGGCGTGATGGCACCAGAAGCCGCCAACAACGCGGTGACCGGGTCTGCCATGATTCCCTTGCTGACCCTCGGTATTCCCGGCGACGACGTGACAGCCGTGCTCATGGGTGCGTTCCTCATTCAGGGCATCACCCCCGGCCCGAACATTTTTTTCGAGAACACCACGGTTGTCTACGGTATTTTCGGTTCGCTCATTCTTTGCGATATCCTGCTGTATGTGATCGCAAAGATCGGCTTCAAGGCGTGGATTCGGATCACTGAATTGCCGAAGCATGTCATCTTTTCTGCTGTGACCATTTTTGCCTTTGTCGGTACCTATTCCATCAACCAGAGCCTGTTTGACATCCTTTGTCTGATTTTATTTGGCACACTGGGCTATGGGATGCGACGCTTCCAGTTCAGTGCGGGGCCAATGATTATCGGTTTCATCCTTGGCCCCCTGCTGGAACGCGCCTTTGACCAGACCATGACCCTTTCAGACGGCAGTTTTATGATTTTTCTGTCCCACCCTGTGGCTATCGTTCTGCTCGTGCTGACCGTTGGTTCGGTGTGCAGCATCATCAGAGCACGAGCCAGAAGTTCCAGACTCACATAGCTGGCGCAGGAATAACACCCACCCTTCAACCATGGAGACATGTTATGTTCACAACGCTTCGGACAGCTTTTCTCAGTATGAGCGCTTGTCTGCTCACTTCTGGACTGTTGCTTGCCCCTGCCAGTGCAGAGGACTATCCTACTAAACCCATTCAGCTTGTCAGTCCCTACGGGGCAGGTGGCGACTCCGACCTCACAGCTCGGGTCTGGGCAGAATTTGCCAAGAAAAAGCTGGGGCAACCCGTGGTGGTCATGAACAAGACTGGCGGCGGCGGTCTGACAGGCAGTCTCTACGCTTCCAAGGCCGCGCCTGACGGCTACACGCTGTTTCTCGCGCAGGCCGGGCCTTCGATCATCATGCCCCAAACCGCTCGTGCCGGATACAGCTTTGACAGCTTTGACTACATCGCCCGGATTATGGTTGCCAACTGCGCGGTTGTTGCCAGCCCTGACAGCCCGTGGAAGAACCTCAATGACTTTGCAGCTGATGCAAAGAAAAACCCCGGCAAGCTCGTGTTCGCCAGTCCCAGCGCAACTTCGTGGCTGACCTTTGCCATGCGCCACTGGCAAACCGCTTCTGATACCAAGCTGAAGCAGGTTGAATATCAGAGCGGCGCAGAAGCCACCACGGCTGTGCTTGGCAAACACGCGGACATGACGTTTCTCTTCCCGCAAAACTATGTGCCTATGGCGTCTGCTGGAAAGCTGAAGCTCCTTGCCATCGGCACCAAGAGCGAACAGTTCCCCGATGTCCCAACGTTTGAAGAACTCGGCTTCAAAGGCAATTTTTACGGCTGGGGCGGCATTGCGGTTCCCAAGGGGACTCCAAAGGCGATCATTGACAAGCTTGCTGCCGTCACGGAAGAAATCACCAAAGATCCAGAATTTATCAAGGCTATCAAGAACATGAACGCGACTCCTGACTACACAGCCGGTGACGTGTGGATGAAGCAGCTTCAGTCCCAATACGCAGAAATGAGTCAAGTTCTCAAAGGGCTTGGCATGATAAAGTAGACGCCTTTGGCGGTCGGGGAAAGGGAAAACACGGTTCCCTTCCCCGGCATTCCCTTAGAGCAGAGTATCTTCAAATACAGGAGAAAATATATGTCCATCAAACGATTCGGAACCCCCAAGGCTGGCGCGTTGCCTTTTGCAAAAGCAGCTGGTGCTGACGGCTGGCTGTATGTGAGCGGTCAGGTGCCGCGTGACGCCGACGGACAGATCGTGTCCGGCACTATGACCACGCAAGCGCGTGTGACGCTCAGTAATCTCAGGAACGTGCTGGAATCAGCAGGGTATAGCATGGATGATGTGGTGCGCGTAGGCGTCTGGATTGATGATCCACGCGACTTTGGCGAGTTCAATAAAGTCTATGGCGAATTTTTTTCTGCCGAACACGCACCGGCTCGTGTCACCGTACAGGCCAGCATGATGAGCGACTTGCGTGTGGAAGTAGACTGCATTGCGTACAAGAAATAGCGCAAGCTCCTTTGTTTTCAGCACAAGCAACATACAAGATACCACTCCCAAAAAAGGTACTAACCTAAAGCACGCCGGGGTAAGGGGGGCGCTACCCCTGTTGTGGGGTGGGGTTCCTCGCTCGCCGGAGGCCTTGAGAGAGTTTCATGCAAACAAAATCGACAGAACATGACATCATTGTTGCGGGCGGCGGTATAGCTGGCGCGGCGCTGGCTTACGGACTGGCTGGCAAGGGGCGGCGGGTCACGGTTCTTGATGCGCCCACCGAGACCAACAAGGCGTCACGCACCAACGTGGGACTCATCTGGTGCCAGTCCAAATTCCTTCATCTACCCGACTATGCCCGCTGGGCGTTTCTCTCTTCGCGGCTGTATACGGCACTGGTGCGCGAACTCGAAGAGATTTCAGGCGTGACGATCCCCTTAAGCCTCATAGGTGGGCTTATCCCTTGCCTGAGTGCCGAAGAACAGACGCAAAAAGGCGCGTACATCGACAGGCTTCGTGATGTTCTCGGCGAGTACCGAGGCAATATGATTGAGCGTTCCGAGCTGGAACAGAAACTCCCGCGCATCAAATTTGGCTCCGAAGTTGTGGGTGCGGCGTGGTGTGAGGAAGACGGCGTGATTGATCCGCTGGCCTTGTTGCGTGCCTTTCGAGGTGCGTTACCGAAAGTTGGCATCAATCTTTGCCAGACGGTCATCCACGATGTGCAGCCTCTTGGTGACGGCAAGAACGGGTACCGCGTCTTCACCAGTTCTGGAGCAATGGATTGCCAGCGTCTCGTACTGGCTGCGGGACTGGCGAATCGACGTTTTGCACGTTTTGCACTGCCTGCATTGCCGATCTATGCGGACAAGGGGCAAGTGCTGCTGGTGGAGCGGTTGCCGTTTGTCATGCCCTTCCCCCTGCTCGGCGCGACGCAGACGTTTGGCGGTACTGTGATCATCGGATTTCGACACGAGAGCGCCGGACACGATACACACGTTGTGCCCTCGTCTGTAGCCACTGAAGGGCAATGGGCGATCCGTGTCTGGCCCGAACTCGGCAAGAAGCGCGTCATCCGTAGCTGGTGCGGTCTGCGGGTCATGCCGGAGGATAAGCAGGCTCTTTACAGCCGTCTGCCCGGTCACCCAAATGTGACACTCATCAACACACACAGCGCCGTAACGCTCGCCGCAGCTCACGCTCGGTTGTTGCCGGAATTTCTGCTTGGCGGTGAACTGCCAGAAACAGCGCAAAGCATGACGCTCAAGCGCTTTGGCTACACCTGCTGAAGACGGCATATTCTTCAAGAGCCTTATTTGCAAAAGGAATTTGTTATGCAGCATACAGTAACCCCGACCGTGCGTCTGATTTTAGATGGGAACCCGCTGAACGTGCCTGCTGGGATCAGCGTTGCGGCGGCGGTGCTCGGACACGCGCACACGGGTCACACCTCAGTGAACCCCGTGGACGGGAGCGCACGCGCACCCTATTGTCTGATGGGTGTGTGTTTTGAATGCCTTATGGAAATTGATGGGGAACGGGATGTGCAATCTTGCCTTGTCACCGTCCGCGACGGCATGACGGTGAATCGCCAACTCGCGCCTGTGGAGCCGGAATAATGGACAGACAGATGGATCTTCTTGTCGTGGGAGCTGGCCCTGCCGGGCTTGCTGCGGCGTGTGCGGCTCGTGACTGTGGCCTTGATGTGACGCTTGTGGACGAGCAGGCGACTCCCGGCGGCCAGTTGTTTCGGAACATTGAAAGCCCCTTGGCGCAAGCTCTACTCGATACGAAAGATCGAGAACAGGGACTACGGCTGGTGGAGCGCTTCAGAGCGTCCGGTGCAACCTACTATCCCGGTGCTACGGTCTGGGGACTCGAACCGCACCGCGTGTCCATCACACTCAAGGGCAAGGCTGAACAGCTTACGGCTTCTTGTGTGGTTGTCGCTTCTGGGGGTATGGAACGTCCTGTCCCGTTTCCCGGCTGGACGCTTCCCGGCGTCATGGGGGCTGGCGGTGCGGACATTCTCCTGCGTTCTGGCGGTACACTCACCGCAAAACCAGAGACGCCAGTGGTACTTGCGGGCAATGGGCCGCTTCTGCTCTTGCTTGCCGGACATCTGCTGGATGCGGGGGTACGCATTGCCGCGTGGCTGGACACGGGCGACTGGTCGCGTCGAATCGTTTCTGGGGGTCTGATGCCTGCGGGAATCCTTGATGCACCGTATCTGGCAAAGGGATTTCGTATGGCTTTGCGCGCTGTGAAGGGAAGGATTCCGATTCTGCGCAATGTCAAGAATCTTTGCGCGATAGGTACGGATCATCTTGAAAAGGTGACGTATACAATCAAGGGGCAACAGCACGAACTTGAAGCCGGAGTGCTCTTGCGACATGAGGGCATCATCCCCCGTACCCACATTCTGCAATCCATGGATGCTGCGCTTGTCTGGGACAAGGTGCAACGCTGTTGGTATCCCGCCACTGATGAGAACGGTCTGACGAGTCTTGATGGTATCTATATGGCGGGTGATGGTGCGTATGTGCACGGTGGAGATGCCAGCCAGCTCAAAGGGACGCTTGCGGGCATAGCCGTAGCGCATCGACTTGGTGTCATCACGGACAGTGAAGCCGTGTACCGGAGCGCGTCGGCTCGTCGCAAACTTCGGCTTATGCGCATCGCCAGAGGTTTTTTGCGCTATGTATTCGCGCCCAATCCCGACATCTTCAATGTGCCTGATGCAACGCTCGTGTGTCGCTGTGAATGTGTCACTGCCGGGGCTATTCGTAAGGCTGTTGCCGATGGTTATACGAATGTGAACGAGGTCAAGCGGTTCACCCGTTGCGGTATGGGACAGTGTCAGGGGCGGATGTGCGGTTCAGCGCTTGCTGAAATCACCGCCGCCGCACAGTCAGTATCCCCCGATGTCGTGGGTACGCTCCAGATTCGCCAGCCCTTCCGTCCTGTAACACTGGGGAACTACTGTGCTTTGAATGGAGCTTGAGGAGCCTTGCTTATTCCAGTTCGCCGCCACAAAGCGTGCGAACTGGAATAAAAAATCTGCGGCTTGAAAAGTATGGGTACGCCATAAAGAGAAAATTGAAAAAGTATAAAGGCTCTAATATCCAATAAAACCGTGGGCATCTGGTTGGGTGTGCTTTTGTTCTGGTTGGATGTGTTTCTGTTCTGTTTGGTAGGTGTTGGGCGTTTTTTCATTGGGTGAAGGTTCTTTTGTGTTGGTAGCACGCCCAGATATCAGGGTATAGCGAGACGCTACAGGCAGCGCGACAGCCTGCACATCACGCGACGACTCAAGTACCCATTGCGTGGTGTCAAAAACGAAAGGCTGTGCGCTGGCATTCACAATCGTGCCGCGCACCTCAAGAC
>JAVVPW010000095.1:0-7738 GCA_036655575.1 Bilophila sp. | reverse complement strand
CTTGCGGACAGCTTCGGTGAGCAGACCACCTTGATCAAAGCCCACATAGCCGGGAGGCGCGCCGATGAGCCGTGAAACCGCGTGTTTTTCCATGTATTCGCTCATGTCAAAGCGAATAAAGGAGATGCCAAGGCGCTCGGCAAGCTGCTTGGCAAGCTCGGTTTTACCAACCCCAGTCGGGCCGTAAAAGAGGAACGATCCCGCAGGCCTGTTGCCTTGTCCCAGTCCGGCACGGGAACGAAGAATGGCGCGGGTCACAACCGAAATCGCCGCACTCTGCCCAAACAAGACACCCTCAAGGTCGTCTTGCAAGGTGCGGAGTCGGTCGCGTTCTTTCCCGGATACCGTTCGAGCCGGAATACCCGCCATACGCGCCACAATCCGCTCGACATCCTGCCGCGTGACAGAGGCATCAGGCTTGAACCCCGGACGCAAGCGCACATACGCGCCAGCCTCGTCTATCACGTCGATAGCCTTGTCAGGCAACAAACGATCCTGTACATGGCGTGCGGACAACTCTACCGCCGCTCGGAGTGAAGACGGGGTGTAGCGCACACGGTGGTGTTTTTCGTAATGCTTCTGCAAACCTTTCAGAATGTCACAACATTCGTCTTGTGAAGGCTCGTGAATGTCCACCCGCTGAAACCGCCGAGCCAGCGCACGGTCTTTTTCAAAATGATTCCGAAACTCATCGTGCGTGGTCGAACCGATGCAGCGGAGTTTCCCGCCTGCAAGCATGGGTTTTAAAAGGTTGGACGCATCCATAGACCCGCCACTGGTGGAGCCTGCCCCGACAATGGTGTGTATTTCATCAATAAAGAGGATGGAACCCGGAATTTTTTCAAGCGCACCCACCACAGCCTTGATCCGGCCTTCAAAATCACCCCGGTAGCGCGCTCCGGCAAGAACCGCGCCGAGGTCGAGCGAAAAGATCCGGGTTGACTGAAATTCGGGCGGCACCTTGCCACTCACAATCCGCAAGGCTAGCCCCTCGGCAATGGCGGTCTTGCCGGTGCCGGGTTCGCCAACGTAGAGCGGATTGTTTTTGCGACGACGAGCAAGGATCTCAATGGTTCTGGAGAGTTCCGTCTCGCGTCCGACCAGTGGATCAAGCAGACCCTGGCGGGCTGTTTCGGTCAGCTCCACGGTAAAGCGGGTGAGGGGATCTTGTTGCTCCTCGCTTTCGCCTTCCTCGGATTGCTCGGAAGAGGTTTCCAGTTCTTCCTCGTGCGAGATGCGCTCAAGCACTCTGAGGCGGGTGATGCCTTGCTTTTTCAGACAAAACGCCGCCCATGAATCTTCTTCCTCAAGGAGAGCTGCGAGCACATCGCCCACTTCAACGCCTGTGTCGCTCTTGCCCGCGTTGTGGACGTGTTCAAGGGCACTGGCAAGAACACGCTGCACCGCAAGGGTTTGGTATATTTCGCTTGGTTCCTCTTCCAGAATGTCCATATAGGTCGAAAAAAACTGATCCAGTGCCAGTCGGACGACAGCCGCACTCCCGCCGCACCGTTCGATGATTTTTCGTCCGGTTTTTTCGGTGGCGATCCCGTAGAGGAGGTGCTCCAGCGTGAGGTATTCGTGCCGTCTTTTTTTGACTTCGCTTGCCGCTACGCCAAGGGCGTGTTGTAAATTTTTCCCTATCATGCGCCCACCTCCTGAAGGGTACAGCGCAGAGGGTACCCTGCGCTCTGGGCGAGTGTATGCGTTTGTGTTACTTTTGTTTCCGCAAGTTCAAGGGGATAGACACCAGCAATGCCCATGCCGCGCTTGTGGACAGCCAGCATGATGCTGGTGGCCTGATCCGCTGTCTTTCGGAACACACCCATCAGAACGCTGACCACAAATTCCATGGTTGTGTAGTCGTCATTGTGCAACAATACCTGATACATACTCGGCTTTTTCAGCCGCTCCTGCGTGATAACCTCAGGCTGGTCAGCAGGACTTGGCTGGATTGGATCTGTCTGGCTCATGATGTGTCCTCTTGAAGAGAATAATTCCTGATAGAGTGAAAGCAAGGCTTTGGCACGAAAGAGTTGGCGCAAAAGTGTGTTCCGCTTTTGACGTTTACTCTTTGCGGCGAAACAAGCGCTCCTGAAGCTCGACAACGGTGGTGATGCCCGCGTCTTTTGCGCTGTTGCCCTGACCGGGGTAGATGACAGGATCATATCCCAGACGGCGCGCTTGTGAAAGCCGGATGTCGTGTGCGGCAACGGGACGGATTTGTCCGTTGAGATCGACTTCGCCCCAGAGTACGGCGCGCTCCGGGAGGGGCATATCGTAAAACGATGACAGCATGGCTGCAATCAAGGCAAGATCCATGCCCGGTTCTTGAAGTTTTATCCCGCCGCCAACCTTGGCGTAAATGTCCACCTGTCCGAAATTCAAGCGCAGACGCTTTTCAAGGACAGCAAGCAGGAGGTGCAACCTGTTGACATCAAACCCTAAACCGGTGCGCCGGGGGATGGAAAGGTAGCTGCGGGTGACAAGCGCCTGCACCTCTACCGCAAGGGGGCGTTGCCCGTCTACTGCCATGACCACAGCCGTTCCGCTCAGGCTTGCATCCCGCGCACCCAGAAAATAGGTTGCAGGATCTTCAACAACTTCCAGTCCTTGCTGTACCATCTGAAAAACCAGCAACTCCTGATTGGGGCCAAAGCGGTTTTTGAGCACCCGGAGCAGACGAAACATCTGGCGGCGGTCGCCTTCCAGAGAAATCACTGTATCCACCATATGTTCCAGCAGACGTGGGCCTGCCAGCGCACCGTCTTTGGTGACATGCCCCACCAGCACCACGGTGGTGATGCCCCGCTTGCACGCTTCCACCAGCTCTGTGGCAACAGCGCGCACCTGACTCACGTTGCCGGGCAAGCCTTCCGCACTTTCCGAGGTCAGCGTCTGCACGGAGTCCACAATCATCAGATGGGGCGCGTTTTCGCCTTCCAGCAAGGGGAGGACGTCTTCCACCCGCGAGGTGGACACGGCAAGCAGGTTGTCGCTCAAGACGTTCAGGCGCTGGGCGCGGGTCTTGATCTGTGGCAACGATTCCTCGCCGCTGACATACAACACCAGCCGCCCCGATGCGGCAACAGCCCCCGCCATCTGCAATAAAAGCGTGGACTTGCCGATGCCGGGTTCGCCACCCATCAAGAGCGCGCTTCCCGGAATCAGCCCCCGCCCAAGAACGCGGTCGAGGGCGTCAAGTCCGGTGCCAAAGGGATCGTGCCCGTGCTCCTCCACTTCGCTCAGGGGAATGGCCTTGGCTCGACTCATGCCGCCCACGGGGTGCTTGCGCGTGTTTTCTTTGGGTACGGCTGCAATCTCAAGAGAGTTCCATGCCTTACATGAGAGACACTGCCCGCGCCACAAGGGAGATTGCGCGCCGCATTCTGTACAGATATAGGTTTCTCGTGTCTTGCTCATGGTGTGATCCTTACAATAACAAGGGGAGCCAGTAAGGCTTGGTGTGCCTGCAATTTCCTTGAGGTTATGGGGAATTGTACGGCTTGTCCAGTTGTTGCTTCTGCGTACAAAAAAGGTGTAGAAGTGTTTTTTAATTGTGAAAAACAAAACAGTAGCTTTATGTTATGAATTTGTGTTATAGAAAAAACAGCCAACACTCCAAACTTTTTCTTGCTGGCTTTTTCTCGGTCGAACAGGTGTGCCGGGATCGGGATCAGGTGCTGTCCTTTTTTTCACATGTTAAAAAGGAGGCACTGGGCAGATCGCACTGAGACAGGACGGTTTAGGAACATCTGCTGCCTGTTTCTGCTTTTGGTCAATAGAAAGGTACAAACTGACCTTTATTGTTTGTATCCAGGTGCAATCAAAGGGATTATACAAACAATACTCTTTCTTGATTGGCCTGCTTGAGCATCGAACAGATGTTTTTTGACAGAAAAAGGCTTGCGAAAAGGTTTGGCTGGGGCTAAAACAAGTCTCGGAGTGTAGTGGCATCTCGGCTGATTGACCCAAAAATAACTTTTATTAGTTCGGGAGGTTAGGCTTTATGAGCTTTCAACTTACAGAAGAACAGGCACTTATCAAAAACATGGTTCGTGAATTTGCAGAAAACGAAGTGAAACCTATTGCCGCTGAAATCGACAAGAATCACCGTTTCCCCACTGAAACTGTGAAGCGCATGGTGGAACTGAGCCTGTTTGGTCTTTCTACCCCCGAAGAGTTGGGCGGCGCTGACGGCGATGTCCTTTCCTACATCATTGCTGTTGAAGAACTGAGCCGCGTGTGTGGCACGCACGGCGTCATTCTCTCCGCGCACGTTTCTCTGAGCATGTACCCCATCCTGCGTTTTGGCAGCGACGACCTGAAAAAGAAATACATCCCCGACATGGCTTCTGGTAAAAAGCTCGGCGCGTTCTGCCTGACCGAACCCGGCGCTGGCACTGACGCTGCTTCCCAGCAGACCGTTGCTGTCCTTTCGGGCGACCACTATGTGCTGAACGGCTCCAAAGTGTTCATCACAAACGGCGCTGTGGCTGAAACCTTCATCGTCTTTGCTATGACCGACAAGTCCAAGGGGCTTAAGGGCATCACCGCGTTTGTGGTTGAAAAAACCTTCCCCGGTTTCGCCGTGGGTCAGACCGAAGACAAGCTGGGCATCTGCGCTTCCTCGACCACTGAAATCATCTTCAAGGACTGCAACGTTCCTGTTGCCAACATGATCGGCAAGGAAGGCGAAGGCTTCAAGATCGCCATGCAGACCCTCGATGGCGGACGTATCGGCATCGGCGCACAGGCTCTTGGTATCGCTCAGGGCGCTCTCGAAGCCGCTATCGCCTACGCGAAAGAACGTGTGCAGTTTGGCAAACCCATCAGCGCCAATCAGGGCATCCAGTGGATGCTGGCTGACATGGCTGTGAAGGTTGAAGCCGCCCGTCTGCTCGTGTACCAGGCTGCCAACATGAAGGAAGCTGGCGTGCGTTTCAGCAAGGAAGCCGCTATGGCGAAACTGTTTGCTTCTGAAACCGCTATGGAAGTGACCACCAAGTCTGTCCAGATCCACGGCGGCATTGGCTACACCCGGAGCTATCCGGTTGAGCGCATGATGCGTGACGCCAAGATCACCGAAATCTACGAAGGCACCAGCGAAGTGCAGCGTATGGTTATCGCCGGCAACATCCTTGCCTAAGTCCGTTCCTGTATGTAAACGGTTCTGTTTGCATACAACCCTTGTGTGACAGCTTTGTCGGACAAGGGCAGGGCGTGAGGACGACTGTTACAAAAAACAGAGCATCCGTCGATCTGCGGCGGGTGCTCTGCATACTCCACCTTTGCTGGTGTGGAATTTCGTTCCGACACCAGCCAACGAGTTGGTGAGGAAACATGAAGAAGGTAGTTGTTTGCTACAAATGGCTTCTGGACGATGCGGATATCCGCGTCAATGACAAGTCCCGTCAGCTTGACTTTGAAAAAGCCAAGTACAAACTCAATGAGTATGATCGGAACGGCATCGAAGCCGGTGCGCAGGTCAAAGCCGCCGCAGGCTGCGAATGTGTCGGCATCACATGCGGCACAAGCACGGATGCGTCTACAAAAGACGCGCTTTCTCGCGGACTTGACTCTGTAACCTTCCTGAACAGCCCCGCATTCGCGGACACTGACAGCCGTGGCACCGCCAAGGTGCTCGCCGCCATGATCAAGAATATCGGCGATGTCGATATGGTTATTTGCAGTGAAGGTTCGAGTGACGAATACGCCCAGCAGACCAGCTCCCGTCTGGCTGCGTTGCTTGGCTACGCCTCTGTTTCCTTTGTCAACGGCATTGAAGTTGCTGGCGACACGCTGAAACTCAGCCGCAAGCTCGACGACGGCATTGAACATGTTGAAGTCAAAGGCCCTGTGGTTGTCTCCGTAGTGCCAGACGTCAATGATCCGCCCATCCCGAGCGTCAAGCAGATCCTCGGAGCCAAGAAGAAACCTTCCGTGGAAGTCAAGCTGGACGCCATCGGTCTGTCCGACGCCGATATTGCTCCGCAGCTCACGACCGTGAGTGTGCTGGCTCCGGTTGTCGAACGTAAGAACATCCGCCTGAACCCCGATGGTGTATCCATTGCCGACGCTGCCGCCAAACTGGTGAAGCAGCTTGCCGCCGATGGTGTCCTCTAAAGCTTGTTGAAGGGAGAATATCTGATGAACGTATGGGTTATTGCCGAAACGTCCGCCCTTGCCACCGAGCTTGTCAGCGGCGCGAAAAAAATCACCAAGGATGCCGCGCAGATCACCGCTTTTGTCGGTGGTGACGAAGCCGCTGGAAAGCATGTTGCCGCTTGTGGCGCGTCTAAAGTGACCGTCATGCCCCTGCTTGCTCAGGCCATGTGGGAAGACTACACGCCCGCGCTGGTGGAAAAAGCCAAGGCTGAAGCGCCTGCCATCATTCTTGTGGGTGCGACCAAGCGTGGCAAAGATATGGCTGCGCAAATGGCTGTTCTTCTTGACGCTCCTTGCGTGTCCGACTGCAAGTCCATGAGCCTTGAAGGCGACACCAAGACAAATGCGCGTATGATCTACGGCGGCATGGCTCTGAAGACCATGACCACCACTGCGCCCACCGTGATTGCTGTCGTTGCCGCTAAGAGCTTTGAACCTCTGGAAGAAGGCGCTTCTTCCGGCACTGTTGACACCATGCCCGCTCCGGCTGCCGGACAGGTTGTTGTCACAGGACGTACTGCCAAGGTCGCCGGCGGCGTCAATCTCGCCGATGCCGCCAAGGTTGTGGGCATTGGTCGTGGTTTTGTGGAACAGAGCGAAGTGCCGCTTGCCGAAAATCTCGCCAAAGCTATGGGCGCGGAAATGGCTTGCTCACGGCCTATCGCTGAATTCTTCAAATGGATGCCCGAAGAAGCCTATCTTGGCATCTCTGGTCAGATCATCAAACCGCAGGTCTACATTGCCGCTGGTATTTCCGGTCAGGTGCAGCACCTTTCCGGTGTGCGCGATGCCAAGATCATCGTGAGCGTGAACAAGGACGAGAACGCCCCCATGAATGCCATGTCCGACTACTTCATTGTCGGCGACATCAAGGAAGTTCTGCCTGAGTTGACCAAGGCTTTCAGCGCATAAGCACTGTTTTCCGGTCGGGGGGAAGGGACATCCCTTTCCCCCTCTGCCCCATGCCGGTAGGATGAGCCGGACACGTTTCGCCTTCGGGGCTTCTTCTCCAGAGCCTGTCGTGGTTGTCGCGGTGGCGGGAGGAGTGATTCTCCCTGATTTCTGTGTACGGCGGGTCGTCCGCCTTGGAAATTCGGTTGTGCCGTTTTTCCGTTTTCATACTGACATTTCAACCCCCAACGGGGAACAAGGGGCATTCTATGGCTGATTATGATGCTATAGTTGTCGGCGCCGGACTAGCCGGCAGCACAGCCGCCTACTGCATGGCAAAAGCTGGCATGAGCGTGCTGATTCTGGAACGGGGCGATACGGCAGGCTCCAAGAACGTGACAGGTGGACGGCTCTACGGGCACAGTCTGGAGCGTGTTATTCCGGGCTTTGCCAAAGAAGCGCCTATCGAACGGATCATCACGCACGAAACCATTTCCATGATGACCGAAGAAAGCTCGTTCAACATCGACTTTCAGTCTCCTAGACTCGGCAACGATCCTAAGAGTGCTTCGTATTCTGTCCTGCGCGCCGAATTTGACGCATGGCTCACCGAGCAGGCCGAAAACGCCGGGTGCGACGTGGTGTGCCCTGCGCGTGTGGACGAGCTGATGATGGAAAA
>JAVVPW010000094.1:5000-7757 GCA_036655575.1 Bilophila sp. | reverse complement strand
ATTGCCCTTAGAAATACGGGCAGCAGATTTTTTTTCGCCAACTTTTTCTTTACAACATATCCATTTTTTTATCTTTTTATAGATTGCGACTGCGGAAGGGATAAATCAACACGCTCTCCCGGCTTGCAAGTTTCCCCCTTCATGAGTATCCTCTATTCGAGGCTGAGGGCTGGTAGTACTCCGATTTTAGTCAACAGAGCCTTTCTCGTATAAAACCCCTCAATGATGCACGTACCATCATTGAGGGGTTTTATATTTTCTGAAAGGTGTCTTCGCGTGAACGAGAAGGGTGTTGTTCTTTGTGCATAGCTCGTTACACACTGAAAGAACAGGAGTAGTTTCATGCCTTCACAAGCATTGACTTCAGCATTTCTTACGCTCTTGCCTCTCGTTGCCCCGCGGATGAAAAAGCTCTTCAGGGTACACCCCCGGAACGTGCAGGTTGGCCAGATCATCAAGCTGCTTCTGTACACAGGCGCACGGAAGCGGGAAATCCTTGACGCCCGCTGGGAAAATGTCGATCTCAAGAAACGAACCCTGCTTGTTCCCCTCTCCAAATCGGGCAAGCCGCGCCGTGTGACGCTCAGCGATGCGGCCGTTGCCCTGCTCCGCAGTCTGCCCCGAACCAGAAGCGTCCCGTGGGTGTTCTTCAATCCAAAGACTGGAAAGCCGCCTGTCTCCATTTTCTCCGCTTGGGACAGCATCCGCAAAAGCGTGGGCTTGAAGGATGTGCGGCTGCACGATCTGCGGCACTCGTTTGCCAGCTTTCTGGTCAACAATGGCCGGAGTCTGTATGAAGTCCAGAAACTGCTGGGCCATCACGATCCTAAAGTGACCATGCGCTACGCCCATCTGGCAACCAAGACCCTTGTGGACGCGACCAACGTTGTTGCCAAGATGACCCCCTTTGTCAAAAAAGCCGCAACCGCGGTCAGGCCACAGGAACCCGATTCCCGTGGCCTTTCTTCTTCCAACGAGTGAACAAACACCCTTCTCTTCCCCGGACATCTCCAGATTCGCCCGCCGCAGTCCGGCAGGTGGATCTGGCTTCGTTTACGGGCGTAAGGAAGTCTGATACGATAGGTGACCCAAAAACAGTACAAGACTGTACGTTGTGGAAAGAGTTGCTACCATAAGCTCTGCCACGCTGCTGTTGCCGACATCGGTTTTTACGACACCTTGTTGCAACCTTTGCGCGTCCGTGCGGCAAAACACGACGCTTGCAACCTTTTAGACCACGGAGCCAGTATGCCTCAATCTATTGCCCCTCTTGACAAAGTTCGTCACGCAAAACTGACACTTACCCGCAGCGACGATTTCAGCTTTGCTGCGGATCTCAATATGGCTCCCCTTCTGCCTGTCGAGATTGCGGAAGCCTCGTTGTATTATCCCATCGTGTTCTTGCCCCGCAACCAAGGGTCGCTTGTGCCCCATGCCCTGTTTGGTCTTGAAAAGGTCAACCACTACCTCGACAAAGGCAAGCACTGGACGGTTCCGTACATCCCGCTGTATGTTTTAAACTATCCTTTTTCGTTGGCAAAAGGCATTGGAGAACAGGGAGAGGAGCGCTTTGCACTCGCCATTGACGAGAGCGCGTCTCAGTTTAAGCACAAAAAAGGCATGCCCCTGTTCACCAAGGAAGGCGAGTTTTCCGAGTTGACTACGCGGGCCAACACAGCCCTTGCCCAGCAGCACAAACAGTACGATCTCACCCTTGTCGCCATGACCGAAGTGGACGCCACCGGGATTCTTGAAGAGCAGAGCATTGCCGTGCGTAGCGGCTCCGTAACCCACAAGGTACAAGGGCTGCGCGTGATCAATAGAGAAAAGCTCATGGCTCTGCCCGACGCCACGCTTGTGCGCTGGACGCGCAACGGCATTCTGGAAATCCTTTTTGCACACCTGAACAGTCTGCACCTGCTCTCCAACCTCACCCGACACCTTCCGGTCAAAGGCGAACCCAACGCAACCGTACAATAGTTTCCTACTGATTTCCGCAGAAATCAGAAAACATCGGTCGCCGACCGGAGCGGCGCGAAGCGGCGACTGCCGCGCTTGCGTCAGCAGAGCCTTTTCAGCGTAAACATGTCTAGCCCCCGCATGATCTGTGCGGGGGCTTCACGCCCTCACAGGACGAGAAACCACGCGCAAGCCCGCCCGAGTCAACTTCGTGTCAACGTCAGTAATGACTGGACTTGCTTGGTATTTCGTGTATTCTGCGGGGCAGTGTTGCGCTTCTACTGCAACGCGTAGCACCGTCTGGCACGAGCTGCCACCTCCTTTGCGAACCTCCCGCAACGCAGACGCAATTCTCCATTTTTCTTCCAATATAAAGAGAAATGTGTCCCTTCTCTAGACAGCTCCCCCATGCAGGCTTATTTACTGGCAGACCTGACCGCAGGCAGTACGCGGGCGGAGTTGTTGCCGTCTTGGCCTTCCAGCTATGGAAGAACCCGTAACATTACTTGAAGTTGCGCCATCCATCTGTCCCAGCAGAAGCACGTATCCGTACTGGCAGGCGCATCCCCGGAGAAGAACAGCACATGCTCGAATTTTTACGTTCCTGTCGGTATTTTTTCGGATACGCCTTTTTTTTCAGTATGTTTGTCAACATACTGCAACTCACCTTTTCCATCTACATGTTGCAGGTCTATGACAAGGTTCTCACCAGCTACAACCTCTCGACACTGGCCGTTATCACGGTCGCCGCAGTCGTAGCACTAGTCGTGCTGGCATCCTTGGAATGGATTCGTTCTC
>JAVVPW010000094.1:4731-4976 GCA_036655575.1 Bilophila sp. | reverse complement strand
ATTTGACCGAATGCTGAGTATCCCCGTACTCAACGAAAATTTGAAGAACGCTACTGACCCTTCGGGAAGCAAGCGACAGGGAACCCTGCGCGATGTCCAGCTCCTCCGTAACTTTCTGGGTGGAAACGCGGTCTTTGCCTTTTTCGACGTGCCGTGGATGCCCATCTATTTTATTCTGATCTTTATTTTACACCCTGCGTTGGGCATGGTCGCCGTCTTCGGTGGGGTCATGGTCTTCATTTTGG
>JAVVPW010000094.1:1415-4721 GCA_036655575.1 Bilophila sp. | reverse complement strand
GACGGAACGCTTTACCCGCAAGAAGCTCGAATCTGCCGGGATGCTCAACGCCCATGCCGGAAACTTCCTGACCGCCACCATGCGCAACGCGAGTATCGTGCGCTCCATGGGCATGATCGGCGCGGTCGCTGCCCGCTGGGAAAAGATGAACAACATCGTGATCGAATTGCAGACCCGAGCCAGCCACAGCGCGGGTCTCCTGCATTCGATCAGCAAGGCTCTGCGCGTAGGGCTGCAAGTGCTCATCTACGCCGTGGGTGCGTATCTGGCTGTTACGCACCAATCCACAGCCGGGGTCATGATCGCGGCCTCCATCGTCATGGGGCGGGCGCTCGCACCTATCGATCAGGCCATGGCCACCTACAAGCAGTCGCTAGAAGCCAAAGCCGCCTATGGCCGCTTGAAAACCCTCATGGACGGCCCCAAGTTGCCGCCGCCCATGGAACTGCCCGATCCGCATGGTGAGCTGTCCACAGAGAACCTTGTCTTCGCCACACAGGGACGGCACATCATTAAAGGTGTTTCCTTCAATCTTCCGGCAGGACAATCTGTGGCCATCATCGGCCCAAGCGCGGCTGGCAAGTCCACACTGTGCAAGCTCTTGCTCGGTATCTGGGAACCCTCAGCCGGGAAAGTACGCATCGACCGTGCGGACATTGCCTCGTGGGATTCGGAAAAGCTCGGCCCGTTCATCGGCTATCTGCCGCAGGACGTGGAACTTTTCTCAGGAAGCATTGCAGAAAACATCGCCCGCATGGGTACGGTGGATTCTGAAAAGGTCATCTTTGCCGCCAAGCTGGCCGGGGTACACAACCTCGTTCTGCATCTGCCCAAGGGCTATGATACCCAGATCGGCGATCAGGGAGCTGTGCTTTCCGGTGGACAACGACAGCGTATCGGACTGGCGCGCGCACTGTACGGCAATCCGCGCGTTGTCGTGCTGGACGAACCTAACTCCAATCTGGATGAAGAAGGCGAAGCCTGTCTGTTGCAGGCCGTCATGAATCTGCGCCAGCTTAAGGCCACGGTGGTGCTGGTCACGCACAAGCCGAACATTCTGTCCACAGTGGACAACATCATCCTTATGCAGGACGGACAGCTTGTGCTGTGCGGCCCGCGTCAGGAAGTGCTGAACAAACTCGCTGCCATGCAGCAGCAACAAAAAGAACAGGCGCAACAGGAAATGCTGAAACGTCAGGAAGAACTCAAGGCTAAGCAAGCTGCCGCAGCCCTGAATACCGATGAAGGTGCCGCATGAGCACCCCTAAAAAAAACGAAATCACGACGATTGAGACCAACGTCCTTGCCCCCAACGAACAGCATCCCGAAGCTGCTGTGGGCAAGAAGGAAAAAAAGTCTACCAAAAACGGCATCGAAGATCCGCGCCGGATCATCCGGCAGGGTCTGGTCGTCATCATCCTCTTTTTTGGTATTCTGGGCGTGTGGGCCACGTTTTCGCAGATCAGCGGAGCTGTGGTCGGTCAGGGCAAAGTCAAGATCGAAACCGAACGCAAGACCGTGCAGCACCTTGAGGGCGGCATTGTGGAGTCCATTCTGGTGCGCGAAGGCGACACGGTTGAGACTGGACAACCACTTGTCATTCTTGAAAGTATACAGGTGGATGCGTCCGTGGACATGCTCCGTAAGCAGCTTGCCGCGTCGTTGGCGGGACAGGCTCGGTACACAGCGGAAAAAGATCTCAAGGACACGATTGTCTGGCCTGAAGAGCTTTCAGGGCTGGTGAAACAGACCAACAGTGATGATTTGCTGACCAACGAACAGAAAATTTTCTCGTCTCGTCGGGACGCACTGGACGGGCAGGTGTCCCTGCTGCAATCCCAGATTGGGCAGATGCGTTCACAGATTTCCGGGTATCAGGAACAGCTCAATGCGGAACAGGCCATCATTGGCACGCTTGAGGAAGAACTGAAGGCCAAACGGCAACTGTACGCGGAACGCTATCTGGAAAAATCGCAGATCCTTGAACTGGAACGCCAGCTGGCCTCGCATCAGGGCAACCGGGGACGGCTGCGGCAATCCATTGCTGAAGCACACCAGAAAAGCTCGGAACTGCGGTTGCGCATTGAAGACACCAAAAACCGTTTTGTCGAAGACGCCAGCAATCAGCTGGGGCGGCTGGACAGTGAAATCCTCCAGACCCGCGAACGGATCCGTCCTCTTAAGGACGCTAAGCGGCGTTTACAGGTGGAAGCACCGGTCAGCGGGCGAGTGGTAGGGTTGAAAGTCCACTCCAAGGGCGGCGTTGTGCGCGGCGGTGAACCGATGATGGACATCGTGCCTGCCGACAATCCGCTGATCGTGGAAATGCAGGTTCCGGTGAACAAGGTGACGGAAGTCTATGTCGGACAGGAAGCGCAGGTGCAGCTTGACGCTTTTGATATCCGCATTACGCCGTTGATCAAGGCCAAAGTCGCCTACATCTCCGCCGACCGCATTGAAGACCGCACCAATGCCGGGATCATGCCCTATTTCATGTGCTATGTGGAACTCGACCCCAAGGGACTCAAGGATGCCAAAGTCTATCTGTCCCCGGGGATGCCCGCCACCGTGTTCATCACTACCAAGAAAAAGACTGTGCTCTATTATATGCTCGAACCGCTGATCAAGAACTGGGACCTCGCGCTGCGCGAATAATGAGCCATGAGCATAACAAGAGCACTGATACTTCTGTTCGCGGTTGTCCTTACGTCTGCCGAAGTCGTGAGGGCGGCCGCGTTCCCCGTTCTGTCTCCGTCCGTGTATGTGGGACAGAACGTTCATGACAGCAGCTGAAATCCAGGTACTTCCGGGGACTTCTGGAAACGACACGTTTATTGCTGGTACCGTTGGTACTGCGGCTACTTTGAATCCCGGCGATCAGTTGGACGGGTTGGGCGGCACGGATACGTTGAAGGTGTATGGCAACGACAGTGTAGCAAATCTCACCACTGCCACCATCAAGAACATTGAAATCGTTCAGGCCATCGGGACGGGCAATAACTCTACAGCCACTGCCGTTAATGTTTCCGCCAATGCTGATGTGAAAGAAGTGTGGCTGGTCAATGCTGCTGAGACAAACACCGTCACTGCCACCACCGCGCAAACCGTGGGTATTGAGGGCAAGGCGGCTGCTGGATTGCAGACCGTGACTTACAGCGGTGACACCGATGGTGCAACTGATGCCGCGACCATCATGTTGAAAGATGCAAACACTTCTGGCGGCGTGACCATCGCTAATGCTGGTACAGGCGTTGTCACCATCGAAAAGCTCACTCTGGAAGCTACGGGCAAGAACGTTCTTGGGAC
>JAVVPW010000094.1:0-1389 GCA_036655575.1 Bilophila sp. | reverse complement strand
ATCAACGGCACGGGTTCTGTGAAAGCGACCGTTGGTGCTACTACTGCTGCTACCCTCAAGACCATCGACGCTTCCGCCAACAAGGGCGGCGTTGATTTGACTCTCACGACTGGAGATCTGGTTGCCGCTGGCACCACAATCACGGGCGGCTCCGGCGATGACACGATCAAGTTTACTGCCGATGCTTCAACCGTGAAATTCGCCGTTGACCTCGGTGCTGGCGATGACACGTTTGCCGTGCATACGGGCGTGGCTGCTGGTTCTGTGATTAAGGGCGGCGAAGGGACGGACACACTTTCTGTCAGCTCAGACTACTTTGATGGCACCACCCCGGCCAACGGGAAAATGTTCACAGGCTTTGAAGTCATGGAATTGACTGGATCAAGTGCAGCCTACAAGATCGGTCAGGTTGCTGGAATCAACACCATCAACGTTGAAGCGACTACGAGCACCGTCACAAATATGGCTGATAAAAGTGGCGTTGTTGTGACCGGAAATATTGGTACAAGCCTTACTCTTACGCTTGCGTCAGAAGTTGGTCGTAATACGCTTGATGTGGGCTTTGATAATGGTGCGACTTCGGCTGCATCTGGCGTTGCGGTTACAGCAGCGAATACTAAGGCTGAGATTCTTAACTTCCATTCTAACGGGATGGTCAACGCGACTGCAAATAGTGTTGTACTGTCTGGTGATACCCTCACGAATCTTGACACCGTTTCTATTGACGGTACGCAGGCCTTTAGCCTGACGACTGGTGTCAGCACCACGGGTCTGACAATCAATGCTACTGGCTTGTCGGGACATCTCACTGTTGATGGCAGCGCCGCTACTGATAATGCACTGAGCATCACGGCTGGTTCTGGTGGGAGCCTTATCACAGGTAGTGTGCTTGGCGACAAAATCAAATTCGGAACCGGCGCTGATGTGATGGCCTATACAGCAAAGGCTCAATCACATGATGATACCACTACTCCTGTTATGGATACCATTTCAAACTTCGGTACTGAAGATCTGATTCAAATCAAGGCTGACCAGTTTACTGGAGGATCTGCTGCTGCAGGCGAAACTATAAAAATCAATACGTTTACGTTCGAAGCTGGTGGCAACTTGCCCGGTTCTGGTAAGGATCTCTTTAAGATGGCTGATGGCACCACTGCGCAGTTTGCCGCGGCTAAATACACGAACGGCGAGGGTGTTACGACAACATATCTCTATGTGAATACAGAATGGGATGCCGACTATGCGGGTTATACCTCTGGTACTCACGCCACAGACTATGACATGACTATCAAACTTGCTGGCGCGGTGGATCTGACTGCGGATAACTTTGCTCTTGTTTAGCATTGCATCAGTTCAAGTCAAACCATAGACAACCCCGCCCCTCCTGCT
>JAVVPW010000093.1:0-7830 GCA_036655575.1 Bilophila sp. | reverse complement strand
GTCCGCCGATCAGCTTAGGGTCAAGGGCTGTCCCCTTTCGGGGGGTAGGAGGAGGGGGTCAAGGGGGAGGAGGAGAGGGGGAGCGATCCCCCTGTCCTCCTCCCCCTTGTGCCTTTTTCGTTGAGCGAGGTGTGCCCCGCGTACCAAAAAAACTCTCAAACTCTCAAAATCCCCCCTACAACCCCTCTACTCCCGCGCAACCACACACAACCCATGCTTATCCGCAAGCTCAAGAGCGGCAGCGCGATCAAAAAACAAAGTCTTCCCGGCTTGTATAGCCAGACAACTGTACTTGCACTCAAGCAACAACTCTATTGTGTTCAACCCGATAGACGGCAAATCCACGCGCTCATCCTGCCCCGGTTTGGCCATCTTTACGGCAATGCACCCTTCACCGCCAAGCGTTGCACCCCGTCGTAAGGTCGCGTCAGTGCCTTCCAGACATTCTACAGCCAATACCATGCCGTCTTTCACCACCAGACATTGCCCGATGTCAAAGCGCCCCATGGTCTCTGCTATAGGCCAACCATGCTCAATCACGCCCCATTCTTCTTCTGTCGGGTGGCGTTTTGTGAGCACGCCAGAGGGACAACGCAACGAGGTAGACAGCTCTGAGGCCTGCATGATTGCAAAGCCTTCAGCCTCAAGATCTGCCATGATTGCCCGTAACAGCGCGTCATCTCCTTTGCCTCGCAAGGAAAAAAGAATCTTCGCAGCCCGCAGATCTGGACGGATATCGAGTGCGCGAGGCTTGCTGATGGCACCCGCCATGCACAGACGGCGTACCCCGTGTTCCCGAAAAAACGCAATAACTTTATTGAATTGCCCCAGATGCACACATTGAAAGGCATCTGCAACCACTGCCAGCTCTGGATCGGTATGCCCAAAAAACCCGCACATGACGACAGCATAGCCCGATGCCCGCGCATCTTGCGCTACCAGACGCGGAAATTGTCCACTTCCCGCGATGATACCAATAGATTCGTTCATAATCCAAGCCCAGTACCACAAAGTCTGCCCAAGGAAAAGAGCCTCCCTTTCTCCCCAACCACACCACATCACGCCACACCACTCTTTACGTTTCCCTTTACCCTTGACGAGAGCAACATAAAAATGGAAACTTGGCGTTTACCTGACAACCTCCCCTTATGCTCACAAGGATACTCCCATGTCATCCATTCCGATTCGATCGCTGGTGCGTGCTTTCAAACCTTATACGGCGGGGCTTTCTATCAACGAAATCCGCGAAACCTACGGACTTGAGCGCGTTATCAAATTCGCCAGCAACGAAAATCCGCTGGGTACCTCCCCGCTGGCACAAAAGGCACTGCGCGATCATGCAGGCCTTGCGTTTCGCTACCCGCAAGCCGGTAACCCCCGCCTTGTTACGGCGCTTGCCGCACACCACAACGTCTCCCCCGCTCGCGTTGTCGTCGGAAACGGGTCAGATGAAATCATCGACCTGCTGTTTCGCGTTTGTGCTGAACCGGGCATCCAGAACGCTGTGGCCTTTAAACCGTGCTTTGGCATCTATAGCACCCAATCCGCTCTGTGCGGCGTGACCTTGCGCCAGACACCCCTTAATCTTGACTTTTCCTTCCCGATTGACGACCTGCTTCAGCTTGTGGACGCCAACACCCGCCTTGTCTTTATCACAACACCTGACAACCCTTCAGGCTATACCGCGCCTGTTGCGGATCTGATACGCCTTGCGCACGCCTTGCCAGACACCTGTTTGCTGGTTGTTGATGAAGCCTATATGGACTTCACAGACGATGAAGGCGCGCACTCCCTGCTCCCCACACTGACCGACTTCCCCAATGTCGCCATCTTGCGCACCTTCTCCAAAAGTTTCGGCATGGCGGGGCTGCGCCTTGGCTACGGAATCTTGCCAGAAACCATCGCTGACCATATGTGGCGGGTGCGCCTCCCGTTCTCTGTCAACCTTATGGCGGAAGAAGCCGCCCTTGCAGCCCTTAAGGATAGTGACTTTCGCACCGAAACCCTGCGCGTCATCCGAGAAGGCCGTGCCTTTTTGACAACAGAACTGACGAACCTCGGCCTGCACGTTACCCCTTCGCAAGCAAACTTCCTCATGTTTGAAGTCCCCCTCTCCCAACCCTCCCATACTTCCCACCCTTCCAAGCCCACACACACCGCCGCCACACTGTTTGAGGCACTGCTCAAACAGGGCTTGATCCTGCGCCCGCTCAACGGGTATGGCCTGCCCAACCACCTGCGGGTCAGCGTGGGCACGGCAGAAGAAAACCACCTGCTCATACAGACACTCCGCCACCTCCTCGCATAAGGACGCTTCATGAACTCACGCCCCATCATCACACTTGACGGCCCCGCCGGTGTCGGTAAATCCACCCTCGCCAAGCGTGTGGCAAGCCTTCTCAACATGCCCTACCTTGATACAGGCGCCATGTTCCGATCGGTCGCGTTGCACCTTGGTTCCGGCGCGGAAAAGCGCCCACCCGAAGAACTGTACACCGCCTGCACCGCTTTTCATTTTCAACTCTGCGGGACAGGTGAACAGACCGAATTGCTCTGCAACAACCACCCTGTAGGCGACGAAATCCGGACTGAAGAAGTCGGACGCCTTGCTTCACGCCTTGCCACTGTCCCTGCTGTCCGCGAGTACCTGAAGGACGCCCAGCGCGAACTTGGCGAAAGCTCTGCTCTTGTGGTTGAAGGTCGGGACATGGGCACTGTGATCTTCCCCTCCGCACGCTTTAAATTCTTTCTCGACGCCAGCCCAGATGTCCGCGCTCTGCGCCGCTACAACGAACTCAAAGCCAAAGGCGAAACCCCAGATCTGGCACACATCACCGCTTCAATCCGCCAGCGCGACGAAAGCGACCGCAACCGAGCCGTGGCACCCCTCAAACCCGCATCGGATGCCAAAATCATCGACACCTCCGAACTTGATATTGACGCGGTGCTGGACGCTATCCTCGAAAGCGTCCGCGAATCCGCCGCCATCATCGTGAACGCGGTACGCTGTTCCCAAGAGTCAACGCTCTTCCCGGTCAATGGCACCAGCCCCGTTCCCTCCAGTGCTCCCACTCCAGACGCCAGCCCCAGCTCCAGCTCCTCCAGTGTTCCCACCTTCTCACACCTGAAAAGCGACGGGAGCCTGTGCATGGTGGATGTGGGCGACAAGGCCGTGACCCAGCGGATCGCCCTTGTACACGGCGTGGTGTCTCTGAACGCCACCACCCTGCACTTGCTCAAAACAAACGCGCTTCCCAAGGGCGACGTGCTGGTGAGTGCGCAAGTCGCTGGCATCATGGCAGCCAAGCGCACCGCAGAACTCATTCCCCTGTGCCACCCTGTCCCATTGACGTTTGCCGATGTGCGTTTTACTGTTCAAGATTCCCCACCAGCCGTGCTCATCGAAGCTGAAACACGCACAAATGACCGCACCGGCGTGGAAATGGAAGCCCTCATCGCCGCACAGGTAGCCGCCGCAACCATCTATGATATGTGCAAAGCCGTCCAGAAGGACATCGTGATCCGCGACATGCGGCTGATCCACAAATCCGGCGGACGGACTGGAACCTTCACTGCCCAAGACTTCCCTTCTACCAGCACAGGAAACGCCTAGCCATGCTCGTCTACCCACACCTCAATCCCATCGCCTTGAGCCTTGGGCCTGTCCAGATACACTGGTACGGCCTGATGTATCTGTTTTCCTTTGTCGCTGGCTGGCTGCTTGCCCGCCGCCGTGCCTCGCAACCGACATGGCGCGCCCTTGGCTGGAACGGCCTCAAGGTGGATGACCTGCTCACATGGGTCATGATCGGCGTTGTGATCGGCGGACGCCTCGGCTATGTGCTGTTCTATGATCTTGCGGCCTTCATGGCAGATCCGCTTGAAATCGTACGCCTTTGGAACGGCGGGATGTCCTTTCACGGGGGCTTGCTGGGGGTGCTGGTGGCGATCTGGTGGTGGGGACACCGCCAAAGACGCAGCTTTTTTGCGGTGGTGGACTTTGTGGCGCCGCTGGTGCCGCCGGGACTGTTTTTTGGACGACTCGGCAACTTCATCAACGGCGAACTCTGGGGCGGCGTCACGACCGGGCCGTTTGGCATGGTGTTCCCCACAGGCGGCGCTCTCCCCCGGCACCCCTCGCAACTCTACGAAGCCGCACTTGAAGGCCTGACGCTGTTCATTGTTTTGTGGCTCTATTCCTCCAAAAACCGCCCCACAGGTCGGGTTTCTGGGCTGTTTGCCGTACTGTACAGCGTCTTTCGGTTTCTGGTGGAATTTGTGCGCCAGCCGGACGCGCATATCGGCTACCTCGCCTTTGGCTGGTTGACAATGGGGCAAGTGCTCTGTTTGCCGCTGTTTGCGGTGGGGGTGTGGCTGCTGGTGCGCAAAGCGTCTTTTGCGAGTTCCGATTGACAAGCAAACATAATAAAGGCATTCTTATCAGTCGATGAATCCAACGGCTTTTCAGGTGATGAGAAGCGTGGACATACATGTTTCTTCAGGGTGAAGCGTTTGGCGCTACCTTGATGTTGACGCACAATGAATGTTATCTCAGGAGGCTCCATGGCAAAAGAAGAAGCCATTGAAGTAGACGGCGTCGTGCAGGAAGCCCTGCCCAACGCGATGTTCCGCGTGGAACTTGAAAACGGACATCCCGTACTGGCTCATATTTCAGGAAAAATGCGTAAATTCTACATCCGCATCCTTCCCGGTGACCGCGTTAAAGTGGAACTTTCACCTTACGATCTTTCCCGCGGACGCATCACTTACCGCATGAAGTAGAAATTTGCCTTGGGGTATTTTGCTTTTTTTGCAAAATACCCTGCTGGTCGTACCAACCCCGTAGCACAAGCTGTTGCGGGGCTTTCGTGGTCGCAACACCTGACCACGTTACACCATACCACTCTCATTCCACCACCATACGGCGTTACGCACATGTTACGCACACGTTGTTCACACGAAAGGAACAAGGTGCGCTTTGTTGCGCACATCTTCCCAGACATACGCACTGTCAAGACACAGCGTACGCACACGTTACGAACAATGCGAATAACAACAACACGATACACCCACAAAAACACCCGTCCTGCGCACATTTCAAGAACACGTTAGGAACATATTGCGCACAAAGCGCACATTGCGCACACGTTACGAACATTCTAGACACAGTTTAGAGACAGTTTAGACACACGATACGCACAAACCCCCGCCTAAACGAGAAAAGCAGACCCCCGTAGGAGCCTGCTTTTCTCGTTGTATCGCTATCTATTCAAGACACTTGCTTACGTTAGGAACATTTTAAGAACAGCCTGTTCGCAACGTCTCGCCCAACCGCGTGTGCGGCTGCCGCTTGGTGCGGCTACTGCTGCATCTTGCGGATGAGGTCACCGAGAATGCGGATGCCCTTCTCAATCGCTCCGTCGTCGCAGTTGGTGTAGTTGAGGCGCATCGTCCGCACCCCGCGATCCACTTCATAGAAGGGATCTCCAGCGGCAATGGCAACGCCAGCCTTAGCCGCGGCATCGGCAAGCTGCACCGCTTGCAGGCCTTCTGGCAACTCTGCCCAGATGAACATGCCCCCGTCTGGCTTTGTCCAGCGTGTGCCTTCCGGGAAATAGCGGGACATGGCGCCTAGCATGACGTCAGCCTGATGTCCGTACAGTTCCTTGATCTTTTCGATGTGTGCCTCAAGGTCGCAGTCTTGCAGGTAGCGCGCCAGCACCATCTGACCAAAGATGTTGGTGTGCATGTCCACGCGCTGCTTGTAGGACACGATCTGTTCCCGCAACTCCTTGTTGGTACAGGCAATCCAGCCGATCCGCAGGCCGGGCGACACGATCTTTGAGAACGACCCGAACATGAGGCACTGCTCACCTAGCAAGGTGTGGAAGGAGGTTCCGGGCAAACCGCGAAACCGCAAGTCACCGTAAGGGTTGTCTTCCAGAATCATGGTGTCAGAACCCCGAAGCGATTCGGCAACGCCGTGGCGCACGGCCTCAGAATACGTCAGCCCCGTGGGATTCTGAAAATTGGGCACGGAATAGAAAAATTTCGGCTTGTCGCGTTCGATGATCTCGCGCAATTCGTCTACCGCAACGCCTTCCGGGGTCAGCTCCACGGTGCGCACAACGGGATTGTACAGATGAAACACCTGCAACGCGGCAAGGTAACACGGGCGTTCCACCACCACGACATCGCCGTCATCAAGCAACGCCCCACTCACCAGATCAAGCGCCTGCTGAGAACCGTTGGTGATGATGATGTCGTCAGGGTCAAGGATGATCCCGCTCTTTGCGTACCGCTCGGCAATGTAGCGCCGCAACGGCAAAAACCCGGCGCTTGTGCTGTACTGCAAGGCGATGACGCCGTCTTCGTGCAGGACTTCTTGCGCCGCCTTTGCAAGCTCGTCTACCGGAAACGAGGCGGGATTGGGGAGCCCACCCGCAAACGAAATGATCCCCGGCTTGGTCGCCGCCACCAGAATCATCTCCAGAAAATCACCCTGAAAATCAGCCCGCCGCAGCCGTTCCGCCAACTGAACTTTCACACTTGCCTCCATAAGGTATTGGTCATGCACGAGAGCCTCGTTTCGCATACAAAAACAACATGCTTCAGGAATGCGAACAGATAGGTCGATGGTAGCACTACACCCTGTCGCACACAAGCGCAATCCTGTCGCTGCAACGTCCAGAATCGACACAACATCCAGTCCATCTTTACTTTTAGAGGTTCTGCCCTATACTGACAACGACACCATCTGACGAACCCAAGGATCACACTGTGCCAGTCCTCACCTCTCTGAAAAAATGGCTTTTCCTCGTTCTTGTTCTGCTCGGCGCGGGTGCGTTCTGGCTGTACCGTGCGGACTCGAAAAGCTCTGTCGCGTACCTGACAGAACCCGCTTCCATCGGCACCCTGACCCGTACCGCCAACGCCAGCGGTGAAGTGAAAGCCGTGCAGCTTGTCAAAGAAGGCGCGCACCATAGAGATAAGCTTGTCGGTGTCGCGCGGATTCTCAAAGACCGATTTTGTCATTTTTTGGTTGAGCAGCACCCCGCCCGTTATCTTGTGGGTGGGCAGCTTTGAAACTGACTGGAAAACGCTCGTCGGACCGCTTATATCGCTCCCGTGTGAAGGTGAGCAGCCCTCGGCAAGCGGCTCGTGCGCCTTTCTGCCGTCGGGTGTCGCCATTGTAATCGCGCCCTGTGGCACGTTTGCGGAGATGGAAGAGGTGCCCGCATAATACATTCCGCCAATAGGCCCGCGCCCAAAGCGGGTGTTTTTATACTGCCCAATTTCGTCGATAAAGCAGCCGTATGCGTCCGCAATAATGCTGTCAACATAGTCGTTGTCGTTGCCGTATTTCGGCGCCTTGTTAAGAAGAATACCGCGTATGTTCTCGCCCTTTTCGCCCGCAAAGTCAGTCGAAACAGCGTCCCAAAGCTCCTCTTTTGTGATAAGCTTATCCTCAAAAACGCACTTTTTGATAGCGGCAAGGCTGTCCGCGAGATTCGCAATGCCAACCTGTAGCCCGCTGATAAAGTCATAGACAGCGCCGCCCTCTTTAAGGTGCTTGCCGCGCGGTACGCAGTCGTCCACCAAAACAGAGCAGAGAATGTCGGGCGTTTCGTCCTCAAGCACAATGTCAGCGCAGTTGTCAAGCTCGACCGAAAGCGCGGCAATAAGCTTCACATTCTCGTGCCAAAGATTCAAAAGCTCGTCAAAGCTTTGAAGCTCGGTGAACTTCGGGCAGGCGGGCAACACCCGCTCGCCGCTCGTCATATCCACCCCACCGTTCATCACAGCAAGGAGAAAGCGCGCGAGGTTTGT
>JAVVPW010000092.1:0-7840 GCA_036655575.1 Bilophila sp. | reverse complement strand
GGTCAGACCTGCGGCAAAAATGCCGGAGAACTGATAGACAAACGAGATGGCAGAGTAGCGCACGGAAGGGTCAAAGCTGTCTGAAAAGAGACTGGACATGGTGCCAAACACTGCCGCGTAAATGATGCCAAACGGCAGACCAAGCGCCAGACAGACCATCAGATAGCTGTCTGAATGGTTGTGAAAGACCCAGAACGCCGGGAACCCGGCAAAGCCGAGGAGGAGAGCTGCAAAGCCAAAGACTTTGCCCTTGCCCACGCGGTCGGCAACCATGCCCCAGAAGGGGATGAAAAAGGACATGATGACAGAGGCGATCATCACGACTGTCAGCGCTTCAGAGCGCTCAAGGCCACGGTTCTGCGTGAGATAGGTCAGCGAGAAGACCGCAAAGACGTTGAATGCCACTCCGTCGATGAAGCGCGCACCCATACAGGCAAGCATCATGCGAGGGTAGCGCTTGAAGGCGTCAAGCAGGGGGTAGCGCACTTCAGGCGTGGAAGCCTTGGATTCGGCAAAATCCTTGGTTTCGTGAACCGATGTTCTGATGTACGAGCCAACAAACAACAGTCCCGCACTCAAGATAAACGCAATCCGCCATCCCCAGCTCAGGAACGCTTCGTTAGGAAGCACAGCGGAGAGTAAACCGATGATACCAGACGCCAGCAACAGACCAAGTGCAAGCCCAATCTGGGGCAAGCTGGCATAAAAGGCACGTTTGTGAGGCGGTGCGGACTCAAACGACATGAGCACAGCCCCGCCCCACTCCCCGCCAAGCCCAAGACCCTGCGCCATACGGCAGATGATGAGGAGCACAGGCGCCCACAGGCCAATCTGGGCATAGGAAGGAATACAACCAATGGCGACTGTTCCCAGTCCCATGATCTGAAGTGTCAGCACAAGCACTTTCTTGCGCCCGATCTTGTCCCCGAAATGACCAAACACCAGCCCACCAAGGGGACGAGCGACAAAGCCCACCGCAAACGTTGCAAAGGCAAGCATGGTGCCAACACGCGGATCAAATCCGGGGAAGTACAATTGATTGAAAAACAATCCGGCTACAACGCCGTAGAGAAAAAAGTCATACCATTCAATCACCGCTCCAATGAGCGAGGAAACAACGACGCGCCGCAGATTCTTGTCATGTGCTTTTTGTTCAGAATCATTCATGGTGCATTCCTTGGGGGAGTGTTGGTGGCCAGTGGCCGTTCTTGTGATTCCAGTGACAAGCACGAATCGTGCCACGCAAAACAGCCCTGTAGAGAGGTTTTACAAAAAAAGAGTTTTTACTTGCAATAGCTTACAAGAACTACTCCAAAAGATGATGCTCTCCACAAAGAGCGTATTCTGGTGCGTTTGCGCACCAAAAACGGTTACGCCCCGGAAGTAGAGTGATGCAAAAACGCAACGCAAAATAGACTAGACTTTGATAACTATTCCTGTTAGTCGCATGTGTGCATCTCATCGTCGTACCCCTCGCCTACGCACAAAAAAGCTGGGGAACCGCGGGACACAACCGCAAAAAAAAGTGCAAGCGTCCGGTGTGCTGCACGCGAAAAGTGAGTCAGAACCGTTGCTGTTCGCGTTCTCTTTTGAACAAGGTAGCGCCATGGTATGTTCAAAGCCCTGCCTAAGGATTGACTTTTTCTGGTGCTACTGCTACTCGTGCGGCTAAGTATGGTTCCAGTTTGTATGCAAGGAATGCAGGAAAAAACATGACAAAAAAATCCGGCAAGACGATGTATCTTGTGGCTCTTTTGCTTTTTCTTGGAGGCTTTGGGGCACTTGTGTACTCCGGGTTCTCCGAAAACAGTGTGTACTTTCTCAATGTTTCTGAAGCCCTTGCCACTCCCGCTGACAAGCTGAAGGCGGCGCGTCTCTTTGGTACGGTAGCCGAGAACGGACTTGCACGGGCAGACGGCGGGCGCGCTGTGCGTTTTCAGCTTGAAGACAAGGATCACCCCACAAAGACCCTCTGGGTTGCCTTTGAAGGCGCGATCCCGGATACGTTCAAGGCTGGCGCAGAAGTGATTGTGGAGGGCGGCGTCAAGGGCGACGGTTCCTTTCAGGCCAAAACCCTCATGACAAAGTGTCCTTCCAAATACCAGAAAGAAAACCGGACCTAGAGCATTTTCGAGCTTCTCCTCTATCCCTCCTGAAGATGGGGGTAGAGCAAAGGCTTTTTGTTGGAAACAGTGCTGTCGTTCGTATCAAAACAAAAGGAAAAAGATGTACTTCCTTGCATTTGCGTTGTTGGCGCTTTCGATGCTGTGTGCGCTTGGTGGCGCGGCGTGGGCTGTGCGGTTGCTCTGGACAGACCTTGTTCCCGTGCAGAAAAAAAGCAAACGGGGTGCGGCACCTGCGGCTCTTCGAGTCACAAAGAATGCCGAGTCGGGACTGGCCTTCATTGAAAAGATGAACCTCACGCTCAGTGCCTGTTACATTCTGGCCTCCGCTATCCTTGTGTACGCGCTGGTAACGTATGACTTTTCGCTTGTCTATGTTGCCAGTTACACCGACAAGCTCCTGCCGCTGTTCTACCGCGTCACCGCGTTCTGGGCGGGACAGGCTGGTTCGATGTTGTTCTGGGCTTTTTCTGTCGCCCTGTGCGGTGGCGTGTTTCAGCTCACGCCTGCCTACAAGAATCTGACGCCGGATACCCGCCTCTGGTACTGGACGTTTTACCTGAGCGTGATGGCGTTTTTCGGGCTGATCCTCGTGACATGGAACAATCCGTTCCTCATGACGCACACCGCTCCTCTTGACGGCAACGGCCTGAATCCTCTGCTCCAGAATCCCGGCATGATCTTTCACCCGCCGCTCCTGTTTCTGGGCTACGGCGGCTTTGTGATTCCCGGTTGCCTCGCCCTTGCCCAGACCATGAGTCAGGCACAGGAGAGCGAAGCTGTCTGGACAGAGGTCAGCCGGCCTTTCATCTTGTCGGCATGGGCTTTTCTGACCGCAGGCATCGTGCTCGGTGCGTGGTGGGCGTACATGGAACTCGGCTGGGGTGGGTACTGGGCATGGGACCCGGTGGAAAACGCTTCGCTCATTCCGTGGCTCATCGGCACCGCTGCTCTGCACACCATCATCATCCAGACGCGGCGCAACAAGCTGCACGGCGTCAATGTTTTTCTGATGGCTCTCACCACACTGTCTGCGTTTTTCGCCACCTATCTGGTGCGCAGTGGCGTGGTGCAGTCGGTACACGCCTTTGGTGAAGGCGGGGTCGGCGTTCCGTTGATCCTGTTCATCCTGCTGGGCACGGTGATCGCCGCATGGGTGGCCTTTCTCGCGCACAATCCCAAAGCAAAAGAGCTTGCGGGACTGGGGAGCCGTGAAGGTTTTCTTGTGCTCACGTCGTGGCTTTTGATCGCGCTTTCGGTGGTCATTCTGGTGGCAACCATGTGGCCGGTCTTCACCGCCTTCTGGAAAGAAACCGTGATGGGGCTTGTCGCCGAGCGCACGCTTGATGCGGCAGGGCACGACCACGGCGGCGGTGCGGTCGGTCTGACAGCGGACTTCTACAACCGCGTGTGTATGCCGCTTTTTGCCCTGCTGATCGCGTTTGTGAGTGTCTGCCCGTGGCTGGGCTGGAACGGCGGGATTCGCCACAAGCGCAACTTTTTCCTTGTGATCGTGGTGTTTCTCGTCTCTGCGGGTGCCTTGTACGCTGCGGGGTACCGTTTGCCGGTGGCGCTGTTTGGTGCTTCTGCCAGCATCGCGGCTCTTGTGAGTATCCTGTTGCTGTTCACAGACAAAAAAGTCCGGGGGCACACTCCGAGCCTTGCCGCCTACGGCATCCATCTGGGTCTGGCTTGTATGGCGCTTGGCATAGCCTTTTCCGGGCCGTACAAGATCGAGGCTGAACCCACGCTTGCCGTTGGCGAATCCACCACGGTGGGCGCGTTTCAGGTGACGCTCAAGAATCTGTATGAAGGCGAAGGCCTCGGCTATGTTTTTCTTGAAGGCGAACTGGAAATCCGTAAAAACGGTGAGCTTTTGGGCATTGCCGCACCGCAACGCCGCATCTTCAGCAAATGGGGGCAGATGCAGTTTGCTGAAGCCGCTGTCATTCCGTCTTTTGGCAATGAGTTTTACGCCACACTGATGGCGGTGGACAAGGAAAACCGGGCAATCTTCCGTCTGAGTTCCAACCCGCTGGTCAACTGGCTGTGGATCGGCGGCACGGTGATGTGTCTGTTGCCCTTTGTGAGCTTCAGACGGCGTTCCAGAGAAAAAGCATGTGCGGACTAGCACCCAAGGTGCTCTGTCTGACGCGGGTGGGCAAGGTCTTTGGCTCTCGTGCCGTGTTGCAAAACATCTCTTTGGAGGTGCATCCCGGCACGGTGAGTCTTCTCATTGGCTCAAACGGCGCGGGCAAGACCACACTTTTGAAGATCATGGCCGGGCTGATGCGACCGGATGCGGGAAGTGTGGAGCGAACCTGTGCCGACGGCAAACTGGGGTATCTCGGACACGCAACCTTCATCTATCCGGGGCTTTCGGCGTTTGAGAATCTGGCCTTCTGGGACAAGGCGCACGGGCAAGCGTCCGGGAAAGCGCGGATTCTCGCGGTGCTTGAGCGTGTGGAGCTGACCCGGTTTGCCGAAGAACGTGCGGGCACGTTTTCGCGTGGCATGGCGCAACGTCTGAATCTGGCGCGGATTCTTTTGCAACAGCCGCGCTTGCTCTTGCTTGACGAACCGGGAACCGGGCTTGATGTTCGTTCTCTCTCGCTGTTGCACCGCGAAATCGCTCTGGCGCGCACCGACGGGGTGGCTGTGGTCTGGATCACGCACGACGCCGCGAGTGACGCGCTGTGCGCTGACAGAATCATCGCGCTGGCAGATCGGCGCATCGCGTATGACGGCGCTGTCAGTGCGTACCCTGCCAGTCCCCCCAGCGCTGCCCCCGCGCCCCGTGTTGCAACAGGGCAGGAGGGCGTATGTTGAGAACCTCCCTGCTCATCGCCCGCAAGGATCTGCGGCTGGTGCTTGCGCGTGGCGCCGGGCTGGTGCAGGCGCTGTTGCTTGGTTTGCTGTTGATCTTTGTGTTCAGTCTTTCCCGCGAAACCGGCGAGATCATGCGCGGGCAGGGCGCCGCCACCATTTTTTGGCTGGCCTCGGCGTTTTGTCAGGTCTTGTCCTTCAACATGGTGTACGGACTCGAAGAAGCCAACGGCGCACGAGCAGGACTCCTGCTGTTGCCCGCGCCGATTCAGTCGGTCTGGCTTGGCAAGGCGCTGGCGGGGCTGGTGGTCATTGTGGCGGCGCAAAGCGTGTTTTTACCCGCCACGATTGTTTTTCTGGGGCAGAATCTCGGTTCGGAGTGGCACCTTGCGCTCTTGGCGTTGCTGCTGGTAGATGTGGGTATGGCGGCGCTCGGTTCGCTTCTTGGGGCGCTGGCGCAAGGGCAGGCGGCGCGGGAATCGCTCTTATCCATCATTTTGTTCCCCTTGATGATCCCCATCCTGCTTGCCGGGATTCGCGTCTGTGCCGGGGGATTGAGTGAGGCCTTGCCTGAAGGTGTGACCTCGTGGCTTGGCATTGCCGCTGCCTTTGACGCCATTTTCCTTGGGGCGGGACTGTTGCTGTTTCCCTTTGTCTTTTCAGGAGACGACTGATGCGTCAGAATTGGATTGTTCTTTGCGCCGCGCTTGGTGGCGTCCTCATGGCTCTCTGCCAGATTCTCATCTATGTGTACGCGCCCATTGAGCAGACCATGGGGCTGGTGCAGAAGATCTTTTACACCCATCTGCCTCTGGCGTGGTGGTCGTTTGTCAGCTTTTTTACGGTCTGTGTGGCGGGGATAGCCTATCTTAAAACCCGCAACCGCCGTTGGGACGCGCTGGCTGGTGCCGCTGCGGAAGTGGGGGTTGTGCTGAGTGGTCTGGCGCTTGTCACGGGTTCGCTCTGGGCGCGGCATTCGTGGGGGGTGTGGTGGACGTGGGACCCGCGCCTGACCACAACCATGATCCTCTGGTTTCTCTACGCGGGGTATCTTGTCTTGCGTCAGCTTGACATGCCCCGTGAACGCCAAGCTACGCTGTGCGCTGTGGTTGGCATTGTGGCCTGTATTGATGTGCCGCTGGTGTTTCTCTCCGCAAGGCTCTGGCGCTCGATCCACCCGGCGGTCTTTGCCGCAAAGGGCGGCGGTCTTGAGCCAGAAATGAAGCTCACGGCCCTTGCTTGTGTCCTCTCGTTTGGCTTTCTCTGGGCGGCTCTCGTTGCCCTGCGCACCACGCAGCTCCGCCAGCAAGAAGAGCTTGAAGAGCAAGGCAGAATCAGGGTGATGGGGTAGGCTCACAAGGGTTTGTTTGAATAGAGATAATTTGAACAGAGATAGAAGGAAAAAAAGATGAACGAACTGAACTGGCTCATGTACGCCAACAGCGCCGTCTGGATCGGACTT
The DNA here is from genome assembly GCA_036655575.1 of Bilophila sp. Taxonomy (GTDB): domain Bacteria; phylum Desulfobacterota; class Desulfovibrionia; order Desulfovibrionales; family Desulfovibrionaceae; genus Bilophila. The sequence goes on along the minus strand of JAVVPW010000092.1, from coordinate 1,429 downwards.
GGTGTCTACCTGATTTTTGTGGCTCGTGCGCAAAAAGCGCTCAACCATCGACTCACCCAGTTGGAGACGCTGCACAATGACTGATCGAACTCTGCTCCTTGGTACAAACCGTCGCCCTCTGCTGCTTGTTGTCGCGGTGGGGCTTCTGCTCATGCTCATTTCTACGCTGTCCTATGTTGTCACAAGTCCCGGACTCGTCGCCCACACCAGCACCCCGCAAGGCACGGCTACGCGGGATGCGGGAATGCCGGAAGGGATGGGCAGTGGGATGGAAAGCGCTGCGCAAGAAGGCGTCATGAAGCTCATGCAGCGTCTGCAACAAAATCCTTCGGACATGGAGGCGCTGACCGGACTTACCGAGCACTTCATGCATACCGAGGACTGGTCACGAGCGGAGACGTTTGCTATGCGTGCCGTGCTTGCCGCACCAAACAATACAAAATCGCTGTACATGCTGGGCGTAATACAGCATAATCAGAAGCGCTATACAGAGGCCGCCGTCAATCTGGAAAAAGTCGCTGCCACGGACAATGATCCTTCAGTGCGCTACAGTCTGGGGATTTTGTATACCTACTATCTGAATGATTCTGACAAGGGCATCGCACAGTTTGAAAAGGCGCTCACGCTCCCGAATCTTTCCCCGGAACTGAAAGCCAGTGTGCTTGAAGAAATAGAAAAAGCCAAAGCCCACAAGACGCATACGCCACAAAAGTGATCCGGCAGAGCGAACGCCTGCCGCTACAACGCACATCCGTATAACCTTGCAGGAGGATGCACATGCAGATTTCAGGCGCTTCTCAGCTTACGGAAAACGGCACGACCCAGTCTACGGAAGATCTGCTGCGTAGCGGCGTTTCTCCACAGGTCGCCATGACCAATCAGCTTATCAACAACACCTTGCAAAAGCAGACAGAGCAAGGCAATATTTTTAGAGCTTCTGTCAATCACGAGCTTGGAATGGGGTTGCAAATCGACACACAGGCCTAGTATTGCCCTGCGTGTCACGAACCTTGAAATTTGAAGGGGGGCATCACGCTCCCCCGCATAAAAAAACCGACCTGCTCTTGAAGGAGTGGGTCGGTTTTGCTGTCCCGGAAGGTCAAGCGTTGCAGGAGCGCTGCCGTTGGCAGGAGCGTAGCTGAAGTTCCAGAACAATAAGACGTTCATAATCTTGAGCAGGCACGACAGCCTGTTGATATTCCGCGCGCAAGACGCTCTCGATCTGCTGGGTTTCCTCCCAGAAATCGAGCAATTCCTCGTCAGCCAGATCTTTGATCTGGACATTGAAAGGAGCGTCATCAGCCGGGACAAGACGAGTTGCCATGAAATCTCCTTGCCGGATACACACCTCTGGAATGCTCTGGAATGGCACAGGCTCCGGCATCACAGTCTTGAACAGATTATTTTTGAAACGCTGCTCGTTTCAAAA
>JAVVPW010000091.1:1413-7885 GCA_036655575.1 Bilophila sp. | reverse complement strand
CTTCAGTGTCTTGGTACACTAAAAAAAGCGTCCTTCTGTGTCACCGCGTCTGTGACACAAAAGGACGCTTTATATAAAAATATCTCAAAAACAAGGCCTCAAGGGCAACTCGCCACAGGAATCAGGCGAGAGCCAGACCGTCGTCGTAGTCCGGGAGGGTGACGAGGGACTTGCGAGCGCGGGCTTCTTCGTGAGCGAGGTCGATTTTTTGCAGCGCACGTTCCGCTTCGAGCTTGCGGAGAAACTCGTTGTTGAGCTGATGCCCGGAGCAACGGATTTCAAAATTCCCTTGCAGAGGCAGACCGAGCATAGCCATGTCGCCGATAAAATCGAGCACCTTGTGCCGCACAAATTCATCGGTAAAACGCAGACCTTCGGGATTGACGATGCCTGTGTCGTCGAGCACCACCACGTTGTCAAGCGAACCGCCACGAGCCAGACCATGACTGTGCAGGTATTCGACATCCTTCAAAAAGCCAAAGGTACGGGCGTGGGCAACACGCGCGAAGGTGGAGGGGGTCACTTCCATGACCATGTGCTGACGACCGATGGAGGGATGGGGAAATTCAATGGTGTAGTCCACGCGCAACCCGGCGTAGGGCGTTGCACGGATGAACTTGTCGCCAGAACGCAGTGCCACAGGACGGCTCACGCGCATGACCTTGCGCGATACGGGAAGCTGCCGGATGCCAGCCTCGTGAAACAGCGTGACGAATGTGGCAGCAGAACCGTCCAGAATCGGGATTTCTCCACCTTCAACGCTGACAATGAGATTGTCGATGCCAAGACCGAGCACAGAGGCGAGGAGGTGCTCTACCGTGGACACGGAGGCACCGTTGGCACCAAGGGTCGTGGCAAGCGCTGTCGTCATAACCGCGTCTGGCGTCGGACTCACGCGGCGGATGCTGTTTTTAGCGTCGCCTGTGTGGATCTCAAAAACAATGCCTGTATTGGCAGGAGCGGGGCGGAGCGCGAGATAGACGCGGTTCCCGCTGTGCAGGCCGATACCGGAACAGGTGATGCTGCGTTGTGTGGTGGTCTGGTTCATGGAATCCCTCCACCTACACTCTAGCAAGAAACGAGCCATCTTGTCTTATTGTGGTAACGCCATTTCTTTAAAGACTTTTTTCGATTCTGTGTCGAAAAGGAAGCGTTGTTTATTAGCCACACTGTGGGTATTAACACGCGGGCTTTCTGGCGCTCACAAGGCGATCAAGTCCAGCTAAGTCTTTGTGGATGCTGACACTACTCCAGTTGTGGCTTTCCAGCCACACCCGAATGGCTCCCCCCTGCTCACAGCCGTGTTCCATGAGCAGCAGGCCACCGGGTTTGAGCGCCAGCGCGGCGGCGTCTGCGATGGTTTTCAGATGTTCCAGACCTTCCAGCGGCGTTTTTTGGAGAGCGGCAGACGTGGGGTGCTCGTGCTCGTGCTCGTGATGATCGTGATCGTGCCCGTGCTGGTCTGAATCAATAAAATTGGGCACCAGCGCGGTGACGGGTTCAAAATCGCGGACTTCAGGAGAGAGTCCGGCGTACTCGGTTTTCCCCACATAGGGGGGATTGCTGATCACGAGATCCAGCGTGTTGGGGCGCAGAAGGGGCTGTGTGAAATCGGCAAGCGCAGGCTGAATGCGGTGCCGGACACCGTACTTTGTGGCGTTTTGACACGCTATTGCCAGCGCACGCCGCGAAATGTCCACAGCGAGCCCCTGCCAGTTGGGGCGCTCGGCGCACAGGGTGACGGCAATGCACCCGCTTCCTGTGCCGAGATCCGCAAACCGGATGGGGGCGGCGGTCTTTTTGGTGCCAAAAGGGCTTGCGCTGGGGTAGTGCGCGTTGAGAGCGGCCTCGATGAGGTGCTCGGTTTCGGGGCGGGGAATGAGCGTGGCGGGCGTGACTCTGAAGTCGCGCCCAAAAAATTCGCGGCGCCCCAGAAGGTAGGCCACGGGTTCCCCTTCAGCGCGCCGCCGCAACAGCCCTTGCATCTTGGCACAAAACGCCGGTTCAAGCTGGCGTTCCGGGTGGGTCGCCAGCTCTATTTTGCTGATGCCGCAGACGTGACACAGAAGAAGCTCTGCCGAAAGTCGAGGTGCGTCAACAGCGGCAGCGCACAGGGTACGGGTTGCCGTGGAGAGCCAGTCTGCACGGGTTGGCGAGGGATTTGTGGTTGCAAGGCAATCAGGCATGGCGCGAGGACTCCGGGGTAAGAACAGTGTCGAGTTCGGCAAGGGGCACGCAGGTGATGCCCATGTTGCGCATGTCCAGAATGTTGGCTGCGGCGATGGCTTCGGTTTGCGCGGAACAGGCGTCGGTGATCACCACGGCGCGGTAGTCAAGGCTCATGGCGTCTACAGCGGCACCCCGGATGCAGTTGGGGTACTGGGTTCCGGTGATGAGCAGGGTTTGTACGCCCAGACGCCGCAACACCATGTCCAGCTCGGTCTGGAAGAACGCGCTGAAGCGCCGTTTGCGGATGATCCACTCGCCGTCACGCGGTGCGAGTTCCGTCACGATGCGCACGCCGTCTGTACCGGGGACGCACACGCCTGCCCCTGCTGTGAAGAGCGCAACCCGCCCTCGCTCCACGTCACTCCCGTCACGGCAGTGTTCTCGGATCACATGAAGCACAGGCCATGTTTCGTGCCGCGCCCGGTCAAGCAAGGCCTTGATGGTCGGGACGGTAGCCGCCGCGTGCTCCACGCACAACGTGGCACCCGGCAACACAAAATCGTTTTGCATATCAATGATAATCAAAGCCGTAGTCATGGTGTTCTCCGATAGAGCGTTTTCAGAATGAAAATGCTCTGCTGACACGAAAGTGGCAGCCGCCGCAACGCGGCGTTTTTTCCCAAAATGATGCGTTGAAACACGGAGTGTTTCAAAAGCAAAAGGCTCTAAAGGGCAAGGGCACAGTGAAAAAGGTACGAAAAAAAGGAATCACTGTCAAAGGTGATTCCTTTTTTTGTCTTCAATATTCTGCTTGTGCCGGGAGACTTGCCCCACAGCCGCAACGTTTTGTTTAGTACATGCCGCCCATGCCACCCATGCCGCCGTCCATGCCACCGGGCATAGCAGGCATATCTTTCTTGGGTTCGGGCTTTTCAGCAATGGCGCATTCGGTGGTCAAGAGGAGAGAGGCCACAGAAGCGGCGTTTTGCAGCGCGATACGAGCAACCTTTTTCGGGTCGATGACGCCGGCCTTGATGAGGTCTTCGTATTCGCCGGACGCGGCGTTGAAGCCGAAGCCGTCCTTGCCGTCACGCACTTTTTCCACAACCACGGAACCTTCGTAGCCAGCGTTGGCAGCGATCTGACGCAACGGCTCTTCAAGAGCGCGGCGAACGATGTTCAGGCCAGCCAGTTCGTCGTCGTCAGCAGGCTTGATGTCGTCAAGGCACTTCACGCAACGCACAAAAGCGGTGCCGCCGCCGGGGATCACGCCTTCTTCAACAGCCGCACGAGTGGCGTTGAGGGCGTCTTCCACGCGGTCTTTCTTTTCTTTCATTTCGGTTTCAGTCGCAGCGCCCACATGAATGACGGCTACGCCGCCCACGAGCTTGGCAAGGCGTTCCTGAAGTTTTTCACGGTCGTAATCGGACGTGGTTTCTTCAATCTGCGCACGGATCTGCTTCACACGCGCCTTGATGTCGTCGGTCTTGCCAGCGCCATCAACGATGGTGGTGTTTTCCTTGTCGATGACCACACGCTTGGCAGTGCCAAGAGCGGTCAGGGGCAGGCTTTCAAGTTTCACGCCACGATCTTCAAACACGGCTTCGCCGCCGGTGAGCACAGCGATGTCTTCAAGCATGGCCTTGCGGCGTTCGCCAAAGCCGGGAGCCTTGACAGCCACAACCTGCAACGCACCGCGCAGTTTGTTGACCACGAGGGTAGCCAGCGCTTCGCCTTCAACATCTTCAGAGATGATGAGCAGGGGACGGTTGAGCTTGGCAACCTGTTCCAGCACGGGGAGCATGTCCTTCATGTTGGAGATCTTCTTCTCGTTGCAGAGAATGAAGGGGTTGTCGAGTTCGCAGATCATCTTTTCAGGATTGGTCACGAAATAGGGGGAGAGATAGCCACGGTCAAACTTCATGCCTTCCACAACGTCGAGCGTGGTTTCAAGACCCTTGGCTTCTTCAACAGTGATGACGCCTTCCTTGCCCACTTTAGCCATGGCTTCAGCAATGATGTTGCCGATGGTGGTGTCGGAGTTGGCGGAAATGGTGCCAACCTGTGCGATTTCTTTCTGGTCGCGGGTGGGCTTGGCAATGTTGCCAAGTTCTTTGGTCACCGCTTCAACAGCCTTGTCGATGCCGCGCTTGATAGCCATCGGATTGCGTCCGGCAGCCACGAGCTTCACGCCTTCGCGGTACACAGCCTGCGCAAGCACGGTGGCGGTGGTGGTGCCGTCGCCAGCGATGTCGCTGGTTTTGGAAGCCACTTCTTTAACCATCTGTGCGCCCATGTTCTCGAAGCGGTCTTCAAGTTCGATTTCCTTGGCAACAGAAACGCCGTCCTTGGTGATGACGGGAGCGCCAAAGGATTTTTCGATGACAACGTTACGACCCTTAGGTCCGAGAGTCACTTTAACAGCGTTCGCAAGTTTATCCACGCCACGGGAAAGTTTTTCACGGGCTTTGGTGTCAAACAGAATTTCTTTGGAAGCCATGATACAATCTCCTCAAAATATGTGATTGGAAAAAACGACAACGTGAAAGACAGTACGTTTATTCAATAATAGCGAGAATATCATCTTCGCGCATGACGAGATGTTCGATGCCGTCAAGCTTGACTTCGGTGCCAGCGTACTTGTTGAAGAGCACCAGATCGCCGGTTTTAACGGCCATAGGCACGAGCTTGCCATCTTCAGCGTGCTTGCCAGGGCCCGCAGCGACGATTTCGCCACGCGAGGGCTTTTCCTTGGCGGTATCAGGAATGTACAGACCACCAGCGGTTTTTTCCTCAGATTCGAGGCGCTTGACAAGAACTCGGTCATTCAGGGGTTTCAGACTCATGACGACGTATCCTCCAAAAAAAATATGTATTTTGCAACCAGCCCCCGAACCAGTAAAGGGGGTCAACGTGTCCCCTGCGGCAGGGCGAGCCTGCCAGATTCAGAAGGGGTGACGCTCGACCGGGGGGTAAGCCTTGCAGATGCCGGTTTGTTCCGGTCATCGGTGCATAAATAATCCCCCTGACGGGCTTGGGAAGGGGTTCTGCCCAAGTTTTTTACGATCTTTTTATTATTTATTTATTTATCGTGTAAATACAGTGTGTTGCAAAAGAAGAAAACCTTCCAGAAATCTGTCTGCTTGCGGCGCGCAAATCTCTTTTGGCTCAGACTCGCAAAATGGTCGCAACCCCCCCTTGCCATTTGTAGGAAGATAGGGCTATACATCAAGTTCGCCCGAGGACTCACTCCTCAACGATCCGTGTCACGGGGGGCGATACCTGCAAAGTACACCAATCCGCTTGACAGGTCGTCAGGAAGAAGGTACTTATCCCTTCTCTTTTTTCGGAGGTTTCAATGTACGCGATTATCGAAACGGGCGGCAAACAGTTCCGCGTTGAAGAAGGCGCCAAGATCCTTGTGGACAAGATGGGCGCAGACGTGGGAAGCGATGTTTCCCTTGACAAGGTTCTTATGGTTGGCGGAGCAGATCTCAAGATCGGCGCTCCCTATCTCGAAAACGCCAAGGTGACGGCTACTGTGCTGGAACACGGGCGCGGCGAAAAAATTCTTGTTTTCAAGAAATGGCGCCGCAACGACTCCCGTAAGCTCCAGGGCCATCGTCAGGACTATACCGCCATTCAGGTGAAGGCTATTCAGGCCTAAGCTGTCTGGACTGAAGGAGATTCCCTCATGGCACATAAAAAAGCAGGCGGCAGTTCACGCAACGGTCGTGACAGTCAGTCTCAACGGCGTGGCGTAAAGCGTTTTGGTGGTCAACCCGTTCTTGCGGGTAACATCATCATTCGGCAGCTTGGAACCCGTGTCCAGCCCGGCGAAAACGTCGGCATGGGGCGCGACTACACCCTCTTTGCCAAGATCGACGGCACAGTGCAGTTTGAAACGTTTGTTCGCAAACGTAAGGAACACAAGCGCGTCAACATCCTGCCTTTTGCGGTGCTCGCCGAGTAACGTTGCAGAGTTCGGGATTTTTTCGAGGGAAGGAGCTGTCAGCTTCTTCCCTCTTGGTGTTTGCAGTGGCAAAATACTTCACGTTGCCCTGACGGTCATGCTACACAGGAGTGCCTATGCCATGTGATTGGGTAGGGCTTACCAGACTCAGCGTTCGGATGGGCGTTGTGCTTGCGGTGTGGCGCGGCGTGCTTGCTGGCGGGGCGTTTGACGTTCTCTCTGGATTCATTCCGTTTTCTGTCCTGATCTGGGGCGTTCCTGCGGGTGTGGCGATCGGCTTTTTCTCTGTCTTTTGCTGGCGCCGAGGCTGCTTTTTTTCCCTGCTTGAGG
>JAVVPW010000091.1:0-1403 GCA_036655575.1 Bilophila sp. | reverse complement strand
GTTTGCTGTCTCTTGAAGGTTCTCTGCCTGCGCTTGCGCTCATCGGCGCTGTGGATGTGGCGGTACTCACCGTGTGTCTGGGTGTCTCGTGGCACCTTGTTGGCAAGCGTGTGATGACCCGCAGGGGACGCTTTTTTAACTTATTTTTTTCAATAGGATACCTCTATGCGTTTTGTGGATGAAGCCATTATCAGCGTCAAGGCAGGCAAGGGCGGCAACGGGAGCGTGTCGTTCCGGCGCGAGAAATACATACCGCGTGGTGGGCCGGACGGCGGCGACGGCGGCGACGGCGGCAGTGTTGTTTTGCGGGCGGATTCGCGCCTGCTGAGTCTGTATGATTTTCGGATTCAGCGCCGCTACGAAGCACAGAGCGGGCAAAACGGCATGGGCAGTCAGTGTTACGGGCGCAAAGGCGAGAATCTGGTGCTTGATCTGCCGGTCGGGACGCTCATTTTTGAGCAGAATCCCGATGGAGAGCGCTTGTTGACTGACCTTGCGGAAGCGGGCGACGAATATTTGCTGGCGCAGGGCGGGCGCGGCGGCAAGGGCAACGAGCATTTCAAATCCTCGACCATGCGTGCCCCTCGTTTTGCGCAACCCGGCGAAGAAGGTGAGGAAAAGCACCTCCGGCTGGAGCTGAAGATTCTTGCGGATGCGGGGATCATTGGTCTGCCGAACGCCGGCAAATCCACACTGATCTCGAAAATTTCCGCAGCGCAACCCAAGATCGCGGCCTATCCCTTCACCACCCTGATACCCAATCTCGGCGTGGTTATTGATGAATATGACCCAGATCGGCGGATGGTTGTGGCGGACATTCCGGGGCTTATTGAAGGTGCAAGCGAGGGGCAAGGCCTTGGGCACCGTTTTTTGAAGCATGTAGAGCGCACCCGTTTTCTCATCCACATTCTGAGCATTGAGGATGTGAACCCGGCAGAAAACCCGTGGGCAGGGTTTGATCTGGTCAATGAGGAGCTGAAGGCGTTTGATGAAGAGCTAGGCACGCGCAAGCAGCTTGAGATTGTCAACAAGATTGATGTGCGTACACCTGAAGAAGTGGAAGCGTTGCGCGCACTTGCTGCGGCTGACAAGCGAGAGATCTTCTTTATCTCCGCCCAGAAAGGCGAAGGTCTGGAGGAGTTGCTCGCCGCGATGTGGGCCTTGCGCACAGAAGTTGAAGCCCACCAGCCTCTGCTCCATTTTCAGGAAGTCGCTGTAGAGGAAGAAGAGTTTCCCGAAATCGAAGTGATCTACACCCACGAGTCATGTTAGAGCATTTTCAGTTTGAAAATGCTCTGCTGACGCAAGCGCGGCAGCCGCCGCGAAGCGGCGTGGATTTTGGGGAAAACGACGTTTTTCCCCAAAATGATGCGTTGAAAAACGGAGTGTTTCAAAAGCAAAAT
>JAVVPW010000090.1:0-7891 GCA_036655575.1 Bilophila sp. | reverse complement strand
AAGGGTTCTCTTACCAGCCGCCCAGCAAGCACAGCGGCACTGCGGGGACATAGGTGATCAGTAACAGTACCAGAATCATCAGGCCAATCATGGGCAGGGCTTCTCTGGCGAGCAGTTGCAGCTTGGCCTTCGCCACGCCACTAGCCACAAACAGGTTTACGCCTACCGGGGGTGTGATGAAGCCAATGGCCAAGTTGACCACCATGATGATACCAAAATGCAACGGAGAAACACCCACGCTGGTCACTACAGGGAGCAGGATAGGCGTGAGAATGACAATAGCTGCCAACGCTTCCATGAACGTGCCCACAATGAGCAGCAGGATGTTGATGAGCAGCAGGATCATGATCTTGTTTTCGGTAAAGCTCAGGATGGCGCGGGCTATGGTTCCCGGCACATCTTCAATGGTCATGATGTTCCCGAACAGGGTTGCCATAGCCATCAGCACGATGATTGTGGCTGAAGTTTCGCACGCTTCAACGCAGGAGTTGATCATGCACTTCAGATCCATTTCACGGTACAGGAACAGACCTACAATGAGTCCGTAGAAAGCCGCTACTGCCGCAGCTTCTGTGGGTGTCATCAGACCCCCATAGATCCCGCCAAGCACGATTACTGGCACCATCAGCGCCCACTTGGCGTTCCATGTGGCTTTACCCAGCGAAAGAAGAGAGCGATGCCGTTCTTCTCCGCGCCATCCGCGCTTGCGTGAATAGAAGTAGCAATAAACCATCAGTACAATGCCGGTGATGATGCCGGGCACAATGCCGCCGATGAACAAATCACCGATGGAAACCTGTGACGAAACACCGTACACAACAAAGGGATTGCTTGGGGGAATCATCACGCCCACGCAACCGGCAGCCGCTACCAGTGCGGCGGAAAAGAGTTTGTCATAGCCGCGTTCGATCATGGCAGGAATAGTCAACGCGCCGATGGCTGCCACCGTGGCCGGGCCAGAACCGCTGATAGCGCCAAAGAACATGCAGGTAGCGACAGCCGTAAGACCCATGCCGCCGTACAAGCCGCCCAACAGTTCGTCAGCCAGCGCCAGCAGGCGGTGCGACAGCCCACCAGCACCCATGAACACCCCAGCAGCGATAAAGAAGGGGATGGCCATGATGGGGAAACTGTCAATAGAGGTAAAGGAGACCTGCGCCACATATTCAATGGGCAGTGTTTCCGCACAGACAATCGTGGCGAGAGTGGACAGACCCAAGCTGATAGCCACAGGCACACCAAGCGCGCACAGGACTACGAAGTAGCCAAACAGCGCCGGCAACGGTTCAATGTAGTCAAATACCACCAAGGGAGAACAGACAATCCCCACCACAACCAGAGCTGTAAGACTGTCTGCAATGCCACAGATGCGGATCTGTTTGTACAACGACTGAAGGAGGCGCAAACACATCAACCCAAAACCGAAGGGCAGAATGAAATAAGGCACCATATAAGGAATGCCCAGCGCCGTGGTGGTCTGGGGGAATTCGATGAGCCGTTCAATCTGACCAATGCCATACCAGAAAATAACCGTTGTGAGGATGAGGAAAAAGGTATCCACCATCACCCAACTGGCTTTTTGCCACCGATCCGGCAAAAAGTCATACAGAATGTCTATGCGAATGGAGGAACGTTTCTGAATGGCTACTGGCAAGGCCAGATACGAAATCCAGATGAAAATATACCGAGAAAGTTCTTCGGTCCATACCGCCGCACCTGCCCGCTCAATAAACTGTGTGATAATGTACCGATACACCACCTGAAAGGTGATGAACAGGGTAATGGACAGCAATCCTGAAACCAGAAAGATTTTTTCAAAATTTTCGTCAATCCACGGCCAGAATCCCTGATGGGAACACGAACCATCTTGTGCAGCAGTAGCTTTTTTTTCCATTGTCATCCTTCCCTAGAGCAAATCTCAGCAGAGTGTGTCTTCAAATTGGTGCAGCTTCCAGTTTTTTCAGACTTTTTTGCTCCGGTCAGGTACGGTAACGTACATTCCCTGCACAAAAACGCTTCCTCCTCGCTGGAAACCGCCACAAATCAAAGACACACTCTGAAATTCCATAAAATATCCGGCCTGAACCCCAAAAAGGGTCTTGGTACGGGAGAGAACTGTTTGACGCCGTATCAAGACCCCGAATCAAGACCCCGAAGGATTATTGCTGGGTAGCAGCAATGAGTTCCAGCAATTCAGGGGGCAGCTTCTTGATAAACTGCTCACGAACAGGCGCGGTCTTATCTTTCAGAACCTGACGCTGGGCGTCGGTCAGTTCAGTGATTTTGATTCCCTTGTCTCTGAAGGCCTTCCATGCCTTTTCTTCCAGCTTGACGGTTTCCTTGCGCTGCCAAGCAAGAGCTTCCTTGGCAGAGTCGGTCAGGATGCCCTGCTGTTCGGGAGTGAGGCTATCCCACTTTTTCTTGTTCATCAGCAGGATGTGCATGGAATAGTTGTGATTGGAATCCATGGCGTACTTCAGCACTTCGCTGTGCTTGGCGTCGTTCAACAGCGAAAAGGTGTTGCCTTCGCCATCCACAGTGCCCTGCTGGAGCGCGGTGTAGGTTTCACCCCACGCCACAGGGGCGGGGTTCATGCCCAGTTCAGTGGCTACAGCCACTTCCACCGGAGAGTCTGTGGTGCGGATCTTCAGGTTCATCAGATCTTCCGCACCAGTGAGGGGTTTTTTGGTAGACGTAAAATTACGGTATCCGTATTCGCTGAACATGATGGTCTTCAGGCCGATGCTTGCAGCCACTTTGTCCAGATATTTGCCGAGATCGCCTTCATCAAGAGCCTTGTACAATTTTTCCTGATACTTAGGAGACGTGATGTAGGGCAGGTCAATAGCCATGTAGGCATCGGAAAAACTGGCCAGGTTGGGGGAGGAGCTAGACGACATGTCCAGAGTTCCGGCCTGTGCGGCTTCAGTGGTCACTCGGTCACTGCCAAGCTGCGTGTTGCCAAAAATCTGGATGCGCATTTTTTTGCCGCTCTTTTCTTCCACCAGAGCCTTGAATTTTTCGTACCCTACGGTCACGTTGTTGCCGGGAGCCATGGGGTGCCCAAGGCGCAACGTGAGGGGTTTTTCAGCAGCAGCAGTGCTGGGTATTCCAAAAGCCATGATGGACGCAGCGCATAAAAACGCCGCAGCAAGAACACCTGTTTTCATGTGTCTCTCCTTGAGTTGTGAATAAACGAACACGAAGCATGTATTTTGTATGAATGCCAGCAAAAGCTATTTTATGTCAAGAGGTCTTTAGACTTTTATTGTTTATAGCCAGCTCTTCTTCACGGCATCATGGCACAAAGCGTCAGACCGGAGGCGAGGGGGAGGCCGCACATGAGGTTTGCGTTGGCGATAGCCTGCCCAGAGGCACCCCGGCAGACGTTATCAATGACAGAAATCACAATGAGGCGTTCGGTACGCGGTTCCACGACAACGGACATGTCACAGAACATGGTGCCTCGGACATTGCGGGTTTCCGGGAGTCTTCCGACAGGGAGGACGCGCACCCAAGGCGAGTTAGCCCACGTTTCTTCATAGACACGCTGCGCGTCAGCTTGCGAGAGAGGCGCTTTCAACTGGGCATACATGGTGGAAAGAATGCCTCTGTTCATGGGAACGAGGTGCGGATTGAAGGAGACAGTCAACGGCTTGTGCGCCAGCCGCGCCAGTTCCTGCTCGATTTCCGGCGTGTGACGGTGGGTTCCAATGCCGTAAGCACGAAAGGAATCGGCGACCTCACAAAAGAGCGAAGCAACCTTTGCCGAACGTCCTGAGCCAGAGGCACCGGACTTTGAGTCAATGACGATGCCTTTCTTGCTGATAAGCCCGTCCCCAAGTGCTGCTGTCAGTCCAAGGATAACCGACGTGGGGTAACAGCCGGGATTGGCGACAAGGCGCGCTTTGGCAATGTCCTTGGCGTAGAGTTCGGGCAGACCGTAGACGGCTTCGGGCAAGAGATCGGGTCTTGTGTGCTTGACCTTGTACCATTGTTCATAGGTTTCCGCGCTCTTGAGACGGAAATCGGCTGAAAGATCCACAACCTTCAGGCCGCGTTCAAGCAAAGCTGCGGCCATTTCCGTAGCGGCTGTATGGGGAACCGCCAGAAACGCCAGATCGCAGTCTTTCGCAATGGCGTCTGGTTCCGGTTCGATGAGCACCACATCCGCACCGGGGAGTCCCGAAAGAAACGGATAGATCTCCCCAAGACGCTTTCCCGCTTCAGCTCTAGAGGTCGCAACGGTCAGATGCATGTTGGGGTGCATCGTCAGCAACCGAACAAGCTCCATGCCTGTGTACCCTGTGACACCCACAAGCCCCACTCGGATGGAACATTCTGTGTTTGTGCTCATCAATCAACCTTCTTCATGACATATTTCATGCGCAGTTCGTACAACATCCCGTCCAGAAGACGGGCTTCATCACTGTCCAGACAGTGCAAGGTTTTGCTTTCGAGCATTGTCAGAATGTCAATGGTGTGCTTTGCCATGACGTGATCCTGCTCGATGAGGCCGGTTTCGGGGTTGGGTACCTCGCCAAGCTGCACCAGCGCAGACGAAGCCAGAGAAAGAATAAACGTTGAGAAGGTGACCTGTGGCATGGAACAGTCACAGCCAGCATACCCGTAATCTGGGGTGGAGGCGTCATTTCCGGTATCGGAAGGAGGCGTTGCGTTCATCAAGGAGTCCTTTGCGTACATTGCGGTTGTGAACAGAGTCGTTCCTCGAATACTAAGAAGTGGAACCCTTTTTGTGAAGTCCTTAACGCATCGGATCTGTCAAATCGCTCTGGCAAATCACGCTGGCAATTCAGCTACGCACGTCAGGAATACCGCGCCCCGGCTCCACATTGAGCGCCTGATGATACGCGGCAAGCGCTGTTTCAAGGTAGTCCCGAGAGGCCGTGAAACCCCCTACAGCGCGGAGCGACCACGCAAGCGCGTGCAGTCCAGCAAGGGCATCACTCCAGTCCACCCAGCCCATGTGCCCAAACCGTACCATACGACCGGTATAGTCATCCTGTCCACCCGCAAAAATGACGCCGCACTCCTTGGCTGCAACCTTGAGCAACTGCGTTCCGTCCACACCAGAGGGTAACAAGATGCTCGTAACCCCCCACGCAAAGTGAGACGGTGCAAAAAGGGGCAGACCAAGCGTCTTGACGCCAGCGCGCACCATGCTGACAAGCGCCCACTGCTTGCGGTAGATGGTATCCAGTCCGCCGTTTTCAAAAATCATGTGCAGACTTTCACGCAAACCAAGGATGAGGTTGACCGGAGAGGTAAAGAGGCTCTGCCCCTTTTGCAGATTGTCCCGTTCGCCCACGAGATTGAAGTAGAAGCAAGATACTGGTATGGCTTCTGCTCGTTTCCACGCCCGTGCGGACAGCGCCAGCAGCGCCAGCCCCGGAGGCACCATAAGCCCTTTTTGGGAGCCGGTCAGCAGGCAGTCGATGCCCCAGTCGTCCATCCGACAGGGGGAGATGCCCACCGCAGAAATACCGTCTGCAACAAGCAGCATATCCCGTGTTTTTGTCAGCCGTCCCAAAAGTTCGACCGGGTGTTGCGCACCGGTGGATGTTTCGCAGATCTGAACAAGCAGACCTTTGGCATCGGGGTGGGCGCGCAACGTTTCCTCGACTTGTGCGGGCGTGACAACCTGTCCCCACGCCACGTCAATGGACACGACTTCAAGACCGCGAACGCGCGCGATTTCTATCCAGCGTTCCCCAAACTTGCCGCCGTTGACCACCACAACTTTCTCACCCGGCGCAAACAGACTGTGTACCGCCGCAGTCATGGCGCCAGTACCGGAACAAGACAGCGGCAACACCGGCTGGCTCGTGCCAAACAAGGTTTGCAGCATCTTCTCTACATCGAACAGCGCGGCCTTAAATTCGGGTTTCCGATGGTGAATCATGTCTCCCGCAAGAGCCAGACGAACGCGCTCCGGCAGAGGTGTAGGGCCGGGAGTGAGCAGGCGAGGCTTGTTTATCATGAA
The DNA here is from genome assembly GCA_036655575.1 of Bilophila sp. GTDB lineage: Bacteria > Desulfobacterota > Desulfovibrionia > Desulfovibrionales > Desulfovibrionaceae > Bilophila. The sequence goes on along the minus strand of JAVVPW010000090.1, from coordinate 1,887 downwards.
CGATTCTCCTAGAAGTTCAGTTTTTCCAGACCCGCAGCGCAAAGGCCTTCAGGTAGGCTGTTTCGGGCATGGAGGGATGCACGGGGTGGTCTGGCCCCTGAAAGCCCTGATACAGCACTTGCGTGTTCAACCCACGCTTGGCAGCGCATTGCGCCAGCAGACGACGCAGGGCGTCCGCTTCCAGATGGTACGAGCAGGAACAGCTCATAAGAATGCCCCCATCTTCTACCAGTTGCAAGCCCAGATCGTTGACCCGCCGGTAGGCTGTCAGCCCTTGTTCCGCATCTTTTTTGCGTTTGATAAAGGCTGGAGGATCAAGACAAACCACGCCAAAACGCCGCCCAGCATCTCTGAGCGCGACAAGGGTGTCCAGCGCGTCACCCTGAATGGTTTCGCCTGTACACTCAGTCGGTTGGGACGTATTGGCAGGCGCTGTATTCTGGGCAAGATTCTGTTGTGCCAAGTCCAGCGCGGGCTTTGACGCATCAAGAAAATGGACGCTTGTCGCACCCGCCTTTGCCGCAAGCACGCCAAACGCTCCAGCATAGCAAAAAGCGTCAAGTACCGAGGTTCCTTGCGCATACCGTGCCGCAGCCAGTCGATTTTCGCGCTGATCGTAAAACCAGCCTGTTTTTTGCCCTGAAGCAAGCGAAACCGTGAACCGTGCGCCGCTTTCAAGAACGTCGATGGCGTCAGGAACATCACCCATGCCGGTTTCCACGACCAGCGGGAGATTCTCCATGGTGCGCACACTCACATCGTTGCGAAAGAGCACGGCTGAAGGCTTGCAAAGCTCTTGCAGTACCTCAAGCAGGGTGGCTTTGTGCGCTTCCATGCCTGCCGTTGTGATCTGAGCGCTGAACACATCGCCGTAGCGATCCAGCACCAGACCGGGCAACCAGTCGCCCTCGCCGTGACACAGGCGGTAGAAGGGGACAGCAAACAGGCGTTCGCGCAAGCTCAAGGCGCGGGTAAGGCGTTTGTGGATGAGGTCGCCGTTGAGGATTTCATCTGGATTGCGACTGACAATCCGTGCGGCAATGAGCGAGGCCGGGTTGACGTAGGCCGCGCCAATAGGGCGACTGCCAGAGTCGCAGACCTGCACCGCTTCGCCGGGCGCAAACGCGGTGAGGGGTGAGCGCTTGACGTCCACCTCGTTGCTGAATATCCAGAGGTGGCCTGCTCGCAGGCGGCGATCTTCATTTTTCTTCATAAAAAGCGATTGCATGGTAGTCCTTCTAAGGTATTCAGCTCAAAAAAAAGACATACAGCCACAAGCCTGCATTGATGAGCATGGTCAAAAAAATAGCCGCTGAGGCCATGTCTTTTCCGGCCTTGATCTGACTGTTCCAGTCACGGCTGATGAGGTCAAAGGCTTCTTCAATGGCGCTGTTGAGCAATTCCACCACCATGACCGCGATCCAGCCCCCCAGAACCAGCAGCCAGTCTCCCGCGCTCTTCCCAGTCAGCAGCAACAAAAGCGCCAGAAACGGCAACAGCAACACTTCATGCCGAAAGGCCTGCTCCCCCTTCCACGCACGAGCCAGCCCCGCAAGGGAATTTTTCGTCGCACCCATGAGGTGTGTCAGATGGATCAATCTCGACATAGAAACCTCCTCAAGCCACACCGTGTTGCTGCGGCTGTCGCGCTTGGTTACGCAGAGCCATTCAATGTGCCTCGCCCCAATTCACGCCGGTGCCCCAGTCGGCGACAAGGGGAACATCGAGGGTGATGTTGCCGGGTTTGACAGCGCCCATGAGCGCGGCAACGCGCTTTCCGGCTTCTTGGGCATGGGCTTCAGGTACTTCCAGGAGCAATTCATCGTGGACTTGCAGGAGCAGACGGGCTTCAAGCGCACGCAAGGGTTCGTCGGCGTGTACCGCAAG
>JAVVPW010000089.1:0-7897 GCA_036655575.1 Bilophila sp. | reverse complement strand
GCAGGTGGAGACAAGAAACAAGATGTCTTCCCGAAAGGCTCCGCTTAAAGGTACGATAATGGGTGGATCTGTGTTGTTCTGGATGCAGTGGATCGTGTTTGCGTAGGGATCAACCTCGTAAATTTCTGTATAACTGGTCTGAAGCGCGAGTCGATAGGCTTTTTCGGTCTGAATCCTGCACTGTTCCGCGTCCTTTTGCAGGGTGATGTCGTGACTGTAGCCAATGATGTGGCGCGAACCGTCCGTCAGTACATAGGGAACAGCGCGGCGGTGCTTCCAGATGGTGCCTTTTTCCGTGAGACAGGCAAAGTCCAGAGACACCTCAGGGGTGTCGGTTCTGAAGACTTCAAGCATGTTTGCAAGGGAAAACGTTTTGATGACAAGCTCTTTGTACTCCGGCGAGGTGAGGAGTCTGCACATCTTGGGGATTTCGGTTTCGTAATCCCCCACAGGGGGCACGCTGTCGAGCGGGATCGGGGACAGAAATTCGTACCGCCCGGTCTCAGGGTCGATGTCAATAACCGTGTCGTAGCTCATGCTAAGAGCAAGCGCGATGGTTTCTCGCTTGACGCGCTGTTCCTGCTCTTTATCCGTGGGCGTAAGCTCAGAAAGCAGCAGCAGGCTGGCGGGTTCTTTGGTGTTCCAGCAGGTGTGGAAGCAGGAAAGATGCATGGTCGAGCCAAACGGCGAGTTGTAGAGGAGGGTTTTATGGAACGCTGTTTCTTCTTCTAGCGGGCAGAACGGACAGGGTGCGTCTTTACCCCAAATGGCACTGTAGCAGGTCATTCCGGGTCGAAGCTGCGGGAACCGACGGCGCATGATCTGGTTGGCATAGAGAATACGGTAGCCTGTTCGGTGAACAACATAGACGAATGCCGGGAGTTTGTTCAGAAAACGAAGGGTTTCAGTCTGGATGTCACGCAAAAGACTGATTGCCTGTTCGCTGGTATGGCTTTCAGAGCAGGCCGAAGGCTCACCCAAAGGCGTGCGACTGGTGGCAACAGGGCGGCTGGTAACCGGCAGAGGTTTGTGGGTATCCATATGAGTATGCCTTAGGTTTACTTGCTTCTTTTATAACATAAACCGCAATACGTCTGCCTGCAAGCACTATTAGTACGTCACAGTCGGGGATTTTGTCGAGAAGCCGGAGTATACAGTGTGTTACACCGCGCATTTTTTGTGGTGGCTGAAACGTTTTTTGCGTATGTTCAACAGGCGGATGCAGAAGGCTGGGCAACGCCTGTTTCTGGCGTTTTGTTGTGGGGAAATCTGTTTACTGATTTCCGCAGAAATCAGTAAACATCGGTCGCCGACCGATGCGCCGCGAAGCGGCGTGAGGCAAGGCGAAACCGCGTTTCGCCGCAGCCAATCCTGCAGTAAAAAGTTTACTTTTTAATGCACATCTCAGTAGATGGGTGCTGTGTTGTGCAAAGGATGGAGCTATGGCTACACTTGTGACGGCTGATATTGGTGGAACACACTGTCGCTGTGGGCTTTTTTCGGAAGACAACGGACAGCTCGCGCTTGAACGCCAGCTCTGGTTCAAGACGGCAGACCTCACCACGACAGACGACGTGCTGGAGGCGTGCGCTGGGCTGGGGGTGCCGTTGCGGGAGGCGGACGCGGTGCTTCTTGCCATTGCAGGCCCGGTGCAAAACCCTTTGCAGGCGCGCACCACCAACGCCGCCCTGTCCCTTGATCTGCGCACGGCAAAACAGCGGTATGGACTCAAGTATTGCAAGATCATCAATGATTTTGTGGCGCAAGCCTACGCCTGTCTCACCGAGGTTGGCACGGCGGCGCGGCGGATTTTGCCTGTGAGCCGAGCGCTCCCGGCGATCGCGCCTGGTGCGACAACGGGGGTGCTGGGTGCGGGAACCGGATTCGGTGCGGCGGCGCTGGTGTGTGACAGCGCCGGGGGGTGGCTGGCACTCCCGTCTGAAGGCGGACACATGGGGTTTTCGTTTGCAGGGGCAGAGGAGCTTGCGTTTCAAGCGTGTATCTTGCGTGAGCGCAAGCCGCAGACAGCGCATCGGGGCGCGACTGTGGAATGCGAAGAAGTCCTGAGTGGGCGGGGGCTTACGTTGCTGCACTTTTTTTTGACAGGCGAACGTCTGACACCTGCCGCAGTGGGGCAGGCGGCGCTTTTGCAAGACAGCCCGACCTTGCGTCTTTTTGCGCGTTTTTACGGCAGGATGTGCCGCGATTGGGCGTTTGCAACGCTGTGTTCTGGCGGGGTCTACATCGCCGGAGGGATTGCCGCAAAAAACCCGCTGCTCGTGACGTGCGAGTCCTTTGCTGAAGCGTTTGTGAGCGCGCCGTCTTTGGGGGACTGGCTCAAGGAAGTGCCTGTTTTTTTAATGGATTGCGAAACCAGCGGGCTGTGGGGTGCGGCGCGGCACGGGCAAGATTGCGTGGCAAGGAGAGGTCAAGCGTGAAACGGTCAGGCGTGAAACGGTTAGGCGTGAAACGGTCAGGAATGGAGCGGACGAAGCACAGCCGCGCCAGCAGCAAGAGAGCGCGGGACATCAAGGATACGCTGGTTTCGTGAGCCTCGAAAACGGAGGATGAGCGATTTTTGCGCCAGAATGAACGGCCCGTCGATGAGCAAATCGAGCTGTTCCAGCAGGGGGTGGAAGCGCGCATCTGCAAACAGCTCTTCAAAAACGTAGCCGGTATAGCAGGTGAGGTGGTAGCCCGCTTTTTTCAGGCGGACAGCCAGCAAGGTGAGGGCGTCACTCTGAGCAAAGGGTTCGCCGCCGCTGAAGGTCACGCCTCTGGTGAGGGGATTCTTGCGGATGTCGGCGAACGCTTCATCTTGAGAGATGAGGCGTCCGCCGGTAAAGGCGTGGGTTTCCGGGTTGTGACAGCCGGGGCAGTTGTGGGGACAGCCTTGTGTGAACAGCACATAGCGCAGGCCGGGGCCGTCCACAATGGATTCTTCCTCAATGCCGGAGATACGAATAGCCGTCACCATTTCCCCGTCACCTTTGTAGATTCTTTCTTTCAAGCTGCATGTCCCGAAGAGGTTCAGTATTTTTCGCCGCAACCAAACGAACAGTGCTTCACCCGGTCGCGGACTTCAGCGCGTTTGGCGTTGTTGAAGCGATCCACAGTGCCCACGAGATAGCCCGTGATGCGGCGGATACGTTCAAATTTGACACCTTCGCCAATGGTTCTCTTGTCTTTTTGCGTCGTCATGTGTTTCTCCGTATATATGTTTGTTGTTAACAGGCGTACTGAATGGAAAGCGTTTCTGTCGTCTCGTTCGCTACAAGACCATATTCGGCTTCTTGTCGTGATCTTCAAGGCGTTCTTCTTCAGGGCGGTAGTCTGCTATGTAGCCCTTGAGTTTTTTGAGGATTTCAAGGCTCACGCCTTCGCCGTCGTGGCGTCCGCAGCGGGGGCAGGTGTCGCCGATGATGCCCGTGTAGCCACACACGGGGTCACGATCAACAGGGTGATTGATCGAGCCATACCCGATGCCCATGTCCTTCATCCCCCGGATGATGTCTTCAAACGCCTCCAGATTGCCGCTTGGGTCGCCGTCCACTTCCACATAGGTGATGTGCCCGCCGTTGGTCAGCGCGTGGTACGGCGCTTCCAGTCGGATCTTGTTGTACGCGCTGATCCCGTAATAGACTGGAATGTGGAAAGAATTGGTGTAGTAATCTCTGTCCGTAATCCCTTCCAGCTCGCCAAAGCGCTTGCGGTCGAGACGAACAAATTTGCCTGACAGGCCTTCCGCAGGTGTGGCGATGACTGAAAAATTGAGTCCGGTTTCGTCCGCTTTCTTGTCGGCTTTTTCGCGGATAAAACCCACTATTTTCAGACCAAGCGTCTGCGCTTCGAGCGATTCCCCGTGGTGTGCGCCGATGAGTGCCTTCAAGCATTCCGCAAGTCCGATGAAGCCAATGGTCAGCGTGCCGTGCTTGAGCACTTCGCGGACTTCATCTTCTGGGCCGAGGTTGTCAGAATCAAGCCAGATGCCCTGTCCCATGAGGAAGGGGTAGTTTTTGCACTTTTTGGCAGACTGGATTTCAAGGCGATCGAGGAGTTGCTCAAACACCAGATCCACAATCTTGTCGAGTTCGGTGAAAAAGCTCTCCACCTTGCCTTCCGCCAGAATGCCAAGGCGGGGCAGATTGATGGATGTAAAGCTCAAGTTGCCGCGACCGTTGACGATCTCACGCGCAGGGTCGTACTTGTTGGCCATGACTCTGGTGCGGCACCCCATGTAGGCGATTTCCGTTTCAGGGTGCCCCGGTTTGTAGTACGCCAGATTGAACGGTGCGTCGAGAAAGGAAAAATTTGGGAACAGGCGCTTTGCCGACACCCGGCAGGCCAGCTTGAAGAGATCGTAGTTGGGGTCACTCTTCTGGTAATTGACACCGTCCTTGACCTTGAAAATATGGATCGGGAAGATCGGGGTTTCCCCGTTGCCGAGTCCGGCTTCTGTTGCCAGCAGGATGTTGCGGATAATCATCCGGCCTTCCTGACTGGTATCTGTCCCGTAATTGATCGAACTGAAAGGAATCTGCGCCCCAGCGCGAGAATGCATGGTGTTGAGATTGTGGACGAGCGCTTCCATGGCCTGATAGGTGGCCTTTTCCGTGTAACTCAGCGCTTTTTCGAGCACAAAACTGGTGTTGAGGGCTGGCGCGTGTTCTTCAAGCTGCTTGCGGGTGAAGGCTTGCCCTTCTGTACCGAGCAAGGACTCGTGATCGTGAAGAAAGGCTTTGAGATTGCGTTTGACAGTCTCTTTGTCCTCAACGTTGTACAGATCAAGAACGGTGTAGATTTTTTTGATGAAGGTCTTGGCGACACCGGGGGCAAGCCCGTATTCAAAATTGGGGATGCTCTGCCCACCGTGCTGGTCGTTCTGGTTGGCTTGCACCGCGATGCAGGCCAGCGCGCTGTAGCTACGGATGTCGTTGGGTTCGCGTAAAAAGCCGTGTCCTGTCCCAAAGCCGCCCCGGAAGAGTTTCTTGATGTCGATCTGGCAACAGGTGGTGGTGAGTGTCAAAAAATCAAGATCATGGATATGGATGTCACCGTTCTTGTGCGCGAAGCTGTGCTTCGGGTTCAAGATGTACATCTCATAGAACTGTTTGGAGCTTTCGCTCCCGTATTTGAGCATGGTGCCCATCGCGGTGTCGCCGTCGATGTTGGCGTTTTCGCGCTTCAAGTCGTTGTCGCAGGCGTCTTTGAACGTCAGATCGCGCATGGTCGTCATCAGCCGAGTGTTCATTTCCCGGATATTGGTTCTGTGATGGCGGTACAGGATATACGCTTTGGCGGTACGAGCGTGTCCGCGTTCGATCAGAATACGTTCGACAATATCCTGAATCTGTTCAACGCCGGGCACGGTATCGCCAAATTCGCCGTTGATCTCTTCTTGTACTTCAGCAGCGATCTGGCGGGACATGGCAAAGTCGTCACCGCCTTGCGAGTTGGCAGCTCGAAAGATAGCCTGTGCTATTTTGTTCGCGTCAAAAGGAACAACTCTCGAATCGCGTTTCTGAATGGAAATGACCACGGATCACTCTCTGCTTCGGTTTAGGGAAGGGCTGTCAGACACAAAAAAAACGCCCGGAAGGGGAGGGGGCGTTACGGGCTTTTGGTTGGCTGTGCGTTGTTTTCGACACGCCCTTTTTCATGCGTCAAGAATCATGTGCAGGCAAGAATGTACCCGGTCGGTTTTTCGCTGTCAAGGCAAATACGGCTGAGAAAGAAGCGGGTGTGTCTGCTTAAAAGTAAATAATATAAGCATATTAGAATATGCTGGTGTGGCGCGCTGGAAGCCACGGAAGGGGGTTTCCGGTGTGTTGTCAGGTCGTTGGGCAGGGTCTCTTCTTCGTGAAAAAAACGCGAAAAAACGCTTCGGGGCTTGCTCTGTTATTGACGATCGTTTTCAAGTAGCTTGACACCCTGGTGGTGGATCGTTACTGTTACAAGACAGCGTTATGGGTGCTGTTGCGTATGAAAAAGAGAGGTGTACGATGGAATCGTTGCTTGTTGTGGTCGTCCTTGTTGTCGCGTGTGCGTATCTGATCCGGCGCTGGAAAAGAACCGGGCAAGGGCAGTGTGCCTGCGGGTGCAGAAAGTGCGAACGCAAAGGCTGCTCTTCTAGGCCAGATTATTTTTGAAACGCTGCTCGTTTCAAAAATTCATTTTGCCGAAAAACATCGTTTTCGGCAAAATCCACGCCGCTTCACGGCGGCTGCCGCGCTTGCGTCAGCAGAGCATTTTCAGAATGAAAATGCTCTAGATTGAATTAAGGCTCACCACCAGAAGGTCGGGTATTGTCTGTTTCGGGGGATGTTGTTGACGACAAGCGCGACCGCAAGCATGACCACCGCACCGATGGTCACAGGGGCGAGCACGAACAGAAAGCCCAGTTGATGCACAGAATCACCGCCAATAACAGCAATGAGTGCCGTAGCTCCGCCGGGTGGGTGGAGTGTTTTTGTGATCTGCATGAGGACAATAGCCGTTGCAACCGCAAGGCTTGAAGCCAGCCACGGAATGTCGCCCACAAGCTGATAGCAGACTACCCCCACCAGTGCAGAAAGAAGATGTCCACCAAGAAGGTTTCTGGGTTGCGCCAGCGGGCTTTTGATCGCGCCAAACAGCAGCACTGCGGAGGAGCCAAAAGAGCCTGTGATGAGTTGTAGCCCTACGGTGTCCAGAACGCGGAAATGCAGAAACGCCACCGCCGCGATACCAACAAAGCCGCCAATCCAGGCGCACACCATTTCTGACCAGTCCGCACGGGGAGGGCTGGGAGTCTGGCCTTTCAGTTTGGCGGGGATACGAAAAAATCTTTTGTCATGGTGGCGTGTTGTGCCGTGTTGTGCCGAGGGAGCCTGTCGTGATGGGGTCGGAGTGAGCGGTGTCAGCATGGGGGTGTTGGGTGTGGAGGTGTGTGGGAAGCTGGAGGGAAGAATACAGGGGTTTGCGGCTTTCTTCAAGAGCCACACAGGAACAGGCCTCTTCCCTGTTTGAATGATTGGTGCTATGACTCGTCAAATGCGTGTATTTGAGGAATGGGAAGACATGGAACAGGTGAAGAATCCGTCGATAGCTGGACACGAAGCGTGTCTTGAACCCCTTTCCCCGCCGTGTTATGGCATCATCCCGGCTCGGTACGAGTCTTCACGGTTTCCCGGAAAGCCGTTGGCAGACATCTGGGGGCATCCCATGTTCTGGCATGTCTATCAGCGTGCGAAACAGTGCAAGGCCTTGCGCTCTGTGACCCTTGCGACCGATGACGAACGTATCCGCGAGGCTGCAAAGGCGTGCGGTGTCCCGTGTGTCATGACACGCTCAGATCATGTCAGCGGCACAGACCGGGTGTATGAAGCGGCCTGTGCGCTGGGAGTTGCGTCAGACGCGGTTCTTGTCAACATTCAGGGAGACGAGCCAGCGCTTGACCCTGCCATGCTCGATGCGCTGGTCGCGCCGTTTGAGGAACCTGACGTGCGGGTAGCCACGCTGGCAACAGCCGTAGCTGCCGACCGCGCCGCCTCCCCCAATCAGGTCAAGGTGGTCATGGCGGCAAACGGAGACGCGCTGTATTTTTCTCGCGCTGGTATCCCGTTTGATCGTGATGCGGTGGGTGCGTCTTTTTGGGGACATATCGGCGTATACGCCTTTCGGATGGAAGCGTTGCGTGCTTTTGTAAACTTGCCCCCATCGCGTCTGGAACAGCTTGAAAAGCTGGAACAATTGCGGTTTCTTGAAAACGGGATTCCTATCCGGGTTGTGTGTACAGACAAGCATTCGCACGGCGTGGACACCCCAAAAGATCTGGAAGTCGTCCGCGCATTGCTGGCTTCTGAAAAAAAGAAAGAAGTTTTAAACCATAAAGGACTCTTGATGAAGGCGCTACTGG
>JAVVPW010000088.1:238-7979 GCA_036655575.1 Bilophila sp. | reverse complement strand
ACAGTGCTACGCCGTAGGTACGCGATTCGTCAAGTGCCGGGTCTTGTGCAATGCGTTTTTTCGGGCTACAGACAGGCATTGTAACGAGAATCTTTTCACACATACCGCAGATTGAGAAGAAGGTTTGTATGGCGACAACTCCGCTGACGCGGGATCTTTTTGTATCCCGTCTGGGTATTTTGGCTGCTACGCTGGGTTCTGCTGTCGGGCTTGGCAATATCTGGAAATTTCCTGCGCTGACCGGGCAAAACGGTGGGGCGTCCTTCCTGCTGGTGTACATTTGCGCCGCGCTGCTGGTGGGGTTGCCTGTGCTCATCATGGAGCTGGCCATGGGGCGTTCGCAACGCGCCAATCCGGTCACGGCGTTTCGCAAGATGTCTCCAACAGGCTACTGGTGGCTCATCGGCGTGTCTGGTGTGGTTGCCGCCGTGCTGATTCTGGGCTTCTATACCGAAGTGGTTGGTTGGGTGCTGGCCTACATTGCCTCGTCTTGCACGGGTGCGACGACCACCACTGACCCGGCTGTCGCCAAGAAACTTTTTCAGAGTCTGATCGCCAATCCGTGGCAATCTGTGCTCTGGCAGTGGGTGGTGTTCGTCATCGTTGCCGCTGTGATTTTGCGGGGCGCGTCACGGGGGATTGAGCGGATCACCCGTATTCTCATGCCTTTACTCTTTTTGTTGCTTGTGGTGGTCTGCATCCGTAGCCTGACGTTGCCGGGAGCTGTTGAGGGGTTGCGGTTCCTGTTCATGCCTGATTTTAGCCGCATCGACGGTTCTGTGATCCTGATGGCGCTGGGGCTGGCGTTTTTCAAGCTCTCCATTGGTATGGGCGTCATGCTGACATACGGGAGCTATTTTCGGAGCGATGTGAACATCCCGGTCATGGCGTTGCGGGTTGTGTTGCTTGACCTTTTGATTTCGCTGCTGGCTGGGGTCGCTATTTTCCCAGCGGTGTTTGCCTTTGGGTTTGAACCCACAGCCGGGCCGAGCCTGCTGTTTTTGACCATCCCCGCCGTGTTCGCGTCCATGCCGGGCGGGCAGGGGTTTACGATGATCTTCTTTGTGCTTTCCGCCGTTGCCGCCACAGGCGCCATGCTCTCGTTGCTGGAAGCGCCCGTGGTCTGGCTCTCTGAAACCTTCAAGCTCGACAGGCGCAGGGCGACTCTTTTTGCGACGCTGTTCTTTGCCGCTTTTGGCGTGCCTGCGGCGCTGTCTGCTGGCGTGATGAGCGATGTGACGCTGTTTGGAAAGACGTTCTTTGATCTGTACGACTTTATTTCTTCCAATATCCTGATGCCGGTGGGCGGGATGATGCTGTGCGTGTTTGCCGGGCATTTCTGGGGTGATGCGAATGCGCTCAAGGCCTTGTCCAACGACGGCGCCCTGAACAACGAAGGGATCGCGCGGGCGGTGCTTCTTCTTTGCCGCTGGGTGTCGCCTGTGCTTATTTTTGTGATCCTGCTGAAGGGGCTGAATGTGTTTTAAGGTGTGCGTGAAGGGTGGATTCTGGAAAAGGCGTTGCAGGAGCTGTCCGGTAACGCCTTTTGGTTCGACGATCTTACGGGGGACGCATGGCAGGGAAAAAACGAGCGGATGAGCTGGTCTACGCACAGGGGCTTGTGGAAAGTCGTGAGCTGGCAAAGCGGTTGATCATGGCGGGCAAGGTCGCGGTGGACGACGGATCTGCAAACGCCCCGAAAGTGGACAAGCCGGGGCACGGCTTTGCGCCGGATACCGTGTTTCGACTGGTGGGCATTGAGCCTTATGTGAGTCGCGGCGCGTACAAGTTGCTCACGGCTATGGAGGCTTTCAATCTGGATGTACACGGGTTTGTGTGTCTGGACGCGGGCGCGTCTACAGGTGGCTTCACAGACTGTCTGCTGCAACACGGCGCGGCGAAAGTGTACGCCGTGGATGTCGGTAAAGAGCAGTTGCATGAGCGCTTGCGCCGAGACCCCAGAGTCATCAGCATGGAAGGCACCAATCTGCGTACCGCCCAGCCAGAGCTTATTCCAGAAGCTGTGGATCTGATTGTTGCGGATGTGTCGTTCATCTCGCTGACGCTGGTGCTTGCGCCGTGTGTGCAGTGGCTGAAGCCGGGGGGCATGGTTGCCGCGCTGGTGAAGCCGCAGTTTGAACTTGGCCCGCATCAGACCGACAAGGGCGTGGTGCGAGATCCTCTCTTGCGGCAGCAGGCTGTTGACAAGGTGCAGGCGTTTTGTTGTGAACGCCTTGGGCTGACCTGTAAAGGCGTTGTTCCCGCCGCCGTCAAAGGCCCCAAGGGCAATCAGGAATACATCATCTGCCTGACCCTTTGATGGCGAGAGCTTTTTCAGCGTCACGGAGAGACTAGAGCGTGCTTCTGAGGTACAGGGGCACGCTTTTTTTTGCCTCGCTTCATGCCGAGCAAGCGCAGGCCAAACAAAAAAAGGCACCCCACAAAAGAAGGCACCTGCGGAAGATTCCGAAGGTGCCTTGAAATGTTGGTGCGGCTGGAGAGATTCGAACTCCCGGCCTACAGGTTCGTAGCCTGTTGCTCTATCCAGCTGAGCTACAGCCGCATCCGAGAAAGAGTCCTACCCTTGGACTGAGGGATCGTCAAGCGTTTTTTTGTTTTTTGGGTAAAAAAGTTTTTTACGGGGTGTCGCAGGATCAGAAATCAACGGCGTTGCAAGGCTCGTGCGTGGCGGTAGGCGATGTGCAGGCGGGTTGCAAGCCAATCCAGAACAAGGGGCGGGCTGACAGTGTACTCCAGCGATTCCTGACATTGCGCAAGAAGATCGGTTACATGAAAGTTTCCTGCATCGGGAAGGATAGCGAGGCACCGACCGAGGGCGCCACCGTCACGCTTTGCAAGCACTGCGGCTTGCGCTTTTTGGACAGAGAGGACGATCTGGCGCGCCAGTGTCGCGTCCACCGCCCCCTTGGCAGAGGAGCGCGCGAACCACCCTTGCCCTGAAGCCATGAAGGTAGCCAGTTCCTCTTCCCACAAGCGAAGTTCGGGCGAAGAGGGCGTGTGGACGTCAGGCCATGCCAGCGTGAGCACCCAGCCCCGCGAAACCAGCGTGGGGAGCAGGCGTTCCCGCTGGGGCGTGAGCAGCAAAAAGCAGACGCCGGGGCGGGGTTCTTCGAGCGATTTGAGCAGGGCATTGGCGGCTTCCACCCCAAGCGCCTGCGCTTCTGCCAAGATGACGACGCGCTTACCTTCGCCACGAGGCGGCTCACCCAACACCCGGCGTACTTCGCGCACGGTTTCGATTTTGATAGAACCTTCTCGTCCGTCCAGCACAAAAAGATCCTGAAAGATGCCCGCACCGATCTGGAGACAGACAGGACAGTGCAGACAGGGGCGGTCTTCGGCCTTACAGTTGAGCAACGCGGTGTGCCAGAGCGCAACGCTGAAGCGCTCGGCAACCTGCCCCCCTTCCAGAATGAGCACTTGCGGGGGCGCGGTTGCAAGTTCGCTCAGCGCAGCGCGGACACGCGCATGGCGGGTGTCGAGCGCTGGCAAAAACGCCGCACGCGCTTCCTCATGCGTAGGAATCAACTCGTCAGCACGAGCGGCTGAGGCGGATTTAGCAGCTTTCACAACACACCGTCTTTTCGGTTACACTGTTTTTTGAGGCGAGGAAAACCCGTTCTCGGTACGGCTCTTTTAGAGCCTGTTCATCCTGAAAAAGCGCTATTTCCCCTCATGCAGTTCTTCCACTTTTTTACGGCGTTTGGTCTGGGGGAAGCCAGCACAGTGGTGGGTGAGGGAGGTGATGTAGCTTTCGTGTCCGTCCAGATAGAAGGACAGGGCGCGGGCAAAATTGCGTCCGAGCAGGCCGTCTACAAAGAGCTGGCTCACTTCGCGTACCCGCAACAGGACGCTTTGCGAACGCGCTAGAATCACACGTTCCTCGCGTGTCATGGTGCGCAAAATGGCAATGAGGGTCTGTTGTGCGCACGGCTGATACATCCAGAAATACATCAGATCCAGCGCGTTGATGATACTCGCTATCTGTAACGACTTGGCTTCTGTGTTCATGAGCTGAATAAATTCTTTGGGGTGTGCCATGAGTGAAAGCATGTCTCTGTCAGGAAACGCCAGATCCAGCTTGCCGTAACATTCAAAGAAGAGATGGAGCTTAGTCTTGTAGTCCCAGTAGCGAAGCCTGTAGTTGTTGTGCCTGTCCGCAACACCTTCTATGACTCCTGCTACGGTATCTGAAGCAGCTTTAGAGACAATAGCCGCTCCCGGCTGCAAGATGAGCAGCGGATCAACACTACAAAACAGCGGAAGTGCCACCAGCAGCAGATCGTTATAGAAAATAGAAACAGGGATAGCGAGGATACTGCGGAATAAATTACCGACAACAGCTTCTTTTGGAAAGCCTCTGTAGACATTGTGCGAGGCGATATAGAGACTGTTTGCGCCTGCTATGATGCTAAAGACCAGCAGCGGGTTGGCGGTGACTGTCAGCCCCATCAGGTTTTCAAGCAACAGACTGCGGATAACCCATTCCAGCAAGACGACGGAAAGCCCCGTGTACATGAGCGAATCGCAGATGCGCGTCCAGCTTACATAGTTGTTCCAGCGCAGAAGCGAACTCTTGCGGATACCGCCGCCTGAGAGGATCGCCTGCACGATGTTGCGTAGCCCCGTGATCGCAAACCAGATCAGCGCACCAAACCACGCCAGCACCCAGCCGTCCTGCGTATACAAAAAGGTCAGCATGGCGGGGATGAATCCCAGCAACACCTTGAGCGTGTTTGACAACGGTGTGCTCAATCGAGAGAGACCAAGCCAGCGAGGGCGAGGTTGGGTCGCGGCTTCACGCGCTAAACGCAAGCCGTTGTCAACATCACCACCAAGGCCGCCCATGGTGACAACGTTGCCGTTGTTGCAGATGCGCGTGATGGCGGTAATGGCTCGCCATTCCTTGGTTTTTGTGAGTCCAAAGCGATGAAACCCCCAAAGATGGCGGATCTTTGGAGCAAACCAGCGCATGAAAGCAGAAGGTCTGTCGGGGTCAAGATAGACTTCTCGGAGTGCCAGCGCGAGTTTGACGGGCAACACCACTGAGCTGAAATTCTTGTTCTTGGCAAGAATCCGGCGCGCCGTGGGGGGAAGGGTTTCTGGAATGGCAAGCCCCATGCCGTGCCGGATGCTGGAATGACTGGTGGAGTCTGTCCCGATGCGACTGCGCAACGGGGCGATTTTGTACGGGCTTTGCAGCGCTGGAATGTTGCGCAAAATGATACGGAATTTCGCGCCACGCTCAAGGTCTTCCTCCAGCGTCGAGTTTTCAAACGTATGGATCATGCTCCGCAGGATCTGCTTGAGGTGGAGCACACTCCCTTCATTGATAGCGATCTGCAATTCATTGATCGCCGAAAGATGCCGCAGATGGCCTTCTTGCCATTCCTTGAGATTGAACAGCTCCAGATGCGAGATCATGCCCTGACCGTCCCAGAGCAGTTCGAGCACGTCTTCCGGGGCGAGAGCCGCAAGTTGCAGCGTGATGCGGTAGCCGCTCCGCAGATTAGAAAGCCAGTCCAGCAGCACATGCGGCGGCATTCTGAGGATTTCCGGGGCGTCTGGCGTGGGCACGTCTGGAGACGGTATTTCGGGGTTGCGTTCCGGCTTCAGCCATGTTTCCATAATGACTTCAGGCGTGAGCATGTCCATGCGCTGAATGAGCTGCGTGATGCGCACACGGCGTTCCGGCGTCGCGTGCAGGGATTCTTCTTCCAGCGCTTCCGCACGCTTGACGAGACTTGTCAGGATGATTTTATGCGTAAATTCCGCGAGATGCAGAAACGAAGGCTGTCCTGTTCCCACAAAAACAAGGAACTGGGCGGCATCGAGCAGGGGAACGTCGATCTCAAGTTCCTTGGCAAGGATTGGCGCGTGTTTGCTGTTCCAGAGTTCCAGCGTTTTCAGGACGTGTTGCTGCATCCACTGGGAGGCCTTCATGCCTTCTTTCATGAGCGCAACCATAGGTCGCTCGGCAAGGAACGTCAGAAAGGCCTCGGTATCGGAAAAACCGCGTGGCGCCCAGACGAAATTGACGAAGCGCCCGCGAAACTGCGCCCGAAATTCCAGCCCGATACGCACCGAAAGCCCCATAATATCAGCAGCCTGCAACAACTCTCGCGCCGCACTTGGTGCCACATAGTTGTAGTAGACAACCGTAATATAGCGAATCCCCTTGATCCATGCGTCCATAATCAGGTGGGTGGCGTTTTTGCGACCCTTGGTGTTGGCGTCGTGGACATGGTGATCCATTGTGAGCTGATTCCACTCTTCAGGCATTTCCAGAAGGTGGTAGAGCGTCAGGAAATGGCGCACCAGACGGGGATTGCCTGACGTGACTTTACGAAAATCGTGTACCAGCTCAAGCTGCTTGAATTCATCGTGCCGTGAGCGGATGATATCCTTCATGATCTGCACCAGCGCCCGTCCGGTATTGTACCGAAACGGCGTTCTGGCGCTGTGCAACACTTCGTCGCGCAAGATGCGCAGTGCCACAAGTCGGTCTTCTGCCTGCCCTGCTTCAAGACTCCCAAGAAGATTGATGACCGCATGAGCCATGCGGTATTCATGCGTGGTCGTCAGCTCCAGAATGCCGTGCGGGTGAAGATTGGCGTCAAAAACCTTGTGCTCAAGATCTCGGCTAGGGCCGTGATCAATGGTTTCGTTGATCATCCGCAGAAGAACACGATCCTGTCTGTCGAAAAAAAGTGTGCCAAGCATGAGGGTATCCTGAAAAAAGCTCGTGTTTTTTGGAAAAAAAAGCGTTTTGGGCGGAGCGTCTTCCAAAGGGGGTAAGGTACTCTTCTAGTCCAGACAGACACGAGCGTCAATCCGCAGAGCTGTAGCGCTGAACGCAAAAATTCATAATGGAATCTTTCTGTTTCAAATACTCCACAAATAAGAAGAAAAAGAATCATAGGTGAAAATTTTAGGCAGATGGGCACAAATTATCCAGAAAACATTGACTTGGAGTTTCTTGTCAGGCATGGTCTGCCCATGAGGAACCGCGTCATCGCCAAGGTGTTTTGGGGATGGCCAAGCGCGGGAATACGGTGTCTTTTTTGAGAGGTTTTTTCATGGCCAAGTCTATTTATGTCGGCAACCTTCCCTGGTCCGCTACTGAGGAACAAGTTCAGAGCCTTTTCGCCGATTACGGCCCAGTCGTTTCCGTGAAACTCGTGAGCGACCGGGAAACAGGTCGGGCTCGCGGTTTTGGTTTTGTGGAAATGGAGGAGCCCGGTGCTTCTGCTGCTGTTGAAGCTTTGGACAACGCTAATTTCGGTGGCCGCACTCTGCGCGTTAACGAAGCCAAGCCCCGCGCCCCGCGTCCTCCGCGCTACTAACTCGGCTTGTTTTTTACAAACGCCCCGGTTTCATGTCGGGGCGTTTTTTTTTGGGTTTTCGCAGAAACAGCCGCCGCAACAGGCTCTACTGGCGTTGTCAAACCCGGCAAGAGAACTTACACTGTACCCGAAGGTTCTCTGGCGCATGTTTCTCCACCAGTGAATCATACGGAGGTAGCTTTTGAATCAGTTTACGCGGAATCTCATGCTGTGGGGGGTTATCTCCCTGGCTATGGTCGTTGTTTTCAACCTGTTCAGCCAACCCCAGACTTCTTCCCAACAGCGCGTGACGTATAGTGAATTTTTGCGTCAGGCCGAGAAGGGCGAAGTGGCGGAGGTGGTTATTCAGGGTCATACCATCACCGGCAGGACCA
>JAVVPW010000088.1:0-228 GCA_036655575.1 Bilophila sp. | reverse complement strand
GATCTACGCCCCGGCTGATCCCGGTCTGGTGGACAAGCTCCTTGCCCAGAAAGTGGAAGTTCGAGCCGAACCCGCCGAGGATTCGCCCTGGTACATGACGTTGCTGGTTTCGTGGTTCCCCATGCTGCTGCTTGTTGGCGTGTGGATTTTCTTTATGCGGCAGATGCAAGGGGGCGCCGGGCGCGCCATGTCGTTTGGACGGTCGCGTGCCAGAATGCTCAATCAGGA
>JAVVPW010000087.1:0-8076 GCA_036655575.1 Bilophila sp. | reverse complement strand
CACGATTCTGGTTCGGTGCTCTGATTCGTTTTTGCATCGACATAGACAACCCATATCCGCCAGGCTTGCTCATGAAGACCAGCGGGGGATAATGGGGCGGTTAGCTCAGTTGGTAGAGCGCCGGCCTTACAAGCCGGATGCCACAGGTTCAAGTCCTGTACCGCCCACCATAAAAAATATAAGGGCTTATGTATTTTTATACATAAGCCCTTTTTGATGTGCTTCTTAGCGTCTTTCTTGGAGTACGTTCCTTGTAGAGGAGCGTATCTTTACGAATGGCTTTCTCAAAGACACGCTCCTCTAGCAAGTAGGGAGAACACTTCGGGCAGGGCTGTAGCCTCTCTGCCAGAAGCATCACTCCTGTCTACCAAGCACCTTTGGATTTTTGATGACCATAGACACCGCCAGCGATGGCACCAAGGCCGCCGCCTACAAGAGCGCCCATGGTTCCACTTCCTCCCGCAATAGAGCTGATGCCAGCACCCACAAGGGCACCTCCGGCGGTGCCACTCAGAACACCCTGCTGGGTTCTGCTCATATTGGTACAGGCGGCAGAACCGCAAAGCAGTGCTGCAACCAGTAGAAATGCTGAAATATTTTTCATACTCTCTCCTGTGAGGCGTTCTCGGACGATTGCCGTTGCAAAGCCTGATTACAAAGGCACACCGTTTGCCTTATTTTTCAACGGCGGGTGTCATAAATTCAAACCAGAGGACATCAAACACTTGCCGATTCGCCTGCTCAGGGTGTGCCGCATACCAAGCGTCCAGCTTTCCTTGCAAATCCATCCAGCGGGTGTCCTTGAAGGCCGCCATCCATGCGCTGACAAAAGGAGACGGCGGTTGTCCCTGCTTTTGAGCGATCAGGTGCTCAATAGCCACGATGCTAGACGCCCCGTACAAGAACGCGAGCTTTTCATTTTTGGTTGACTGTCCCCACTGTGTCCCTGTCACATCAATACCAGCGTTCGGCGCTGGTGCTGGTGCTGATGAAACAACTGGTTTTATGGGCTTTTGTGGCGTTGGAGCTGCTCCGGCAAAAAGTCCTAGACCACAGACCAAAGCCGCAGAACACGCCACCATAAAAAACTTTTTGCGCATACAAGCCTCCTGTTCTTTTCGTCTCATGCGTTCACGCGATGTGCTTGGTTATCACTCTACCTTCACATGCAACGGAGTTCAATGAGAGCCTTTGCAAAAAGATCAATGTGCTCTGAGAAAGGATACGCTATCAGGAAGGAAGAAGCCCGGAAAGGCGTTCAAAACGCCGGACAGTCAGATGACAAATCGCCGCAGCAAGGGCGTCTCCAGTGTCGATGGCCCAATCGGGTTTGACGCCAAGGATGCGCCCGACCATGAAACTGACTTGCGCCTTGTCAGCAGAACCGATGCCCACGAGCGCTTTTTTGATGACCGAAGGTTCGTAGTCACGCACGGATACATCGTTTGCCGCACACGCTGCCACAGCCGCGCCTCGCGCTTGTCCGAGCTTGAGCGCTGTTGCCGCATTTTTTGCTGTAAATACCTGCTCTACTGACGCTTCTTCTGGCTTGAGCCGAGCAAGAATCAGATGGAGTTCTTTAAAAATAACACCGAGGCGGCTTGAAAAATCGCCGGTGAGCGGTGGACGGATCACGCCACAATCCACGAGGCGCAACACCCCGGAAACTTCGCTGACCACACCCCATCCGGTATTCCGGGAGCCGGGGTCGATGCCGATGACAGTCGTATTGGTGGACATGCGAACCCTTCTGGGAGTGAAAAAAGCGGAGGAATCTTCCTTAGCACAAGGCTTTAGGAAGTCTCCTCCGCTCGTTCACCACATTGCTTACAGTTCTGCCATGACTTCGTCGGGGAAGTCTACGTTGGAATAGACATTCTGCACGTCGTCGTGATCTTCAAGAGCGTCGATGAAGCGCAGGAGCTTGCGTGCGGTTTCAAGATCCACACTGATGGTGTTTTGAGGAACCATCGACAGTTCAGCAGACTGCATATCGAGACCAGCAGCTTCAAACGCTTCGCGCACACTGTTAAAATCACCCATAGCGGTATGGATTTCCCACGAATCGCCTTCGTCGTGCAAATCGTCAGCACCGGCTTCGAGGGCAGCTTCCATGAGCTGATCTTCAGTGTACTTGTCTTTTTCAAACGTGATGACGCCCTTGCGCTCAAACATCCAGCCCACGCATCCGGCTTCACCCATTGAGCCGCCAGATTTGGTCATGATGTGGCGCACATCGGCAACAGTTCGGTTCCGGTTGTCGGTAGCGGCTTCAACGATGACCGCAACGCCGCCCGGCCCGTATCCTTCGTAATTGATTTCAAGCAGATCGCCACCGGCATCCTGTCCAGTACCTTTACGGATAGCCGCATCGATCTTGTCTTTAGGGAGGTTGATGGCCTTGGCTGCGGCAATGGCCGCACGCAGACGGGAATTACCGACAGGATCGCCGCCGTTCTTGGCTGCGATGATGATTTCCTTGGCTGCCTTGGTAAATTCCTTGCCACGTTTGGCATCCTGGCGACCTTTACGGTGCTGGATGTTGGCCCATTTGCTGTGTCCAGACATTGACTACTCCTGCATAAAAAAAAGCTGCTCCGGCTCTTAACGCAACCGGGTAAAGGGTGAATGGCAGAGGTTTCGCAAGCCGTCAACTGTTTTGGACAGAAGAGGCGGCGACAGGGTTATCCGTTTCGGACGTGTCAACCGCCCCTTTGAAACCAAGTGCCACAAAAAAAGTTTCCTTGCTCTCGGTTCGAGAACTTTGCGGCTTGAAAGAGGTGACTCTTGTGAAACGGCGGCGCATTTCCCGCACAAATTCCGAGATGTCTGGCCCCATGAAGATCTTGACCACAAAGGTTCCACCCTTTATCAGGTATCTTTCTGCCACGGCAAGCGCTTCACGGCACAAGTCGAGCGAACGAGCCTGATCTGTGAACCGGGTTCCCGTGGTCTGCGGTGCCATGTCGCTTACAACCACATGAAAAGGCCCTTCGGTGACGAGCACCTTTTCAAAGTCTGCGGATCGCTCAAAGACATCTTCCTGATAAAAGGACACTGTGGGCGGAAAGACCACCTCCGTGCTCTGGATGTCACAGGCAACAACCTTGCCACGCGAACCGATACGCTCTGACGCGGCGAGTGACCACGAACCGGGCGCTGCGCCCAGATCAAGCACGCTCATACCGGGTTTGAAAATTTTGAAACGAGCGTCTATCTCTTTCAATTTATAGACGGAACGGGCAGGATAGTTTTCCTGCTTGGCCTTGAGAAAATAATGATCGCGGTACTGTTTCATAGTGTTATCTCCCTTCTGTAACCTAAAAACTTTCTTTTTGCCAGTAGAAGAAGTGCGGCGAAACCGGATTTTCTTTGTAAACCAGAAAAACCACCTGTTTTCCCGGTACAATCGCACCGGATACGTCAAGAGAGTCTCTTGTGAACGCAACCCCTTCCTCTTCTTTGTCTGCTCTGCCTTCTTCTGCTTCTACCGCAGACCATCGCCCCCAGCGTTTGCGTATTCGGGACGAATTGGGGCGGTTGCGCACACTCGATAGCAACGCTTTCCTCACTGTAACAGGTGCCCCTCTGCCGAAATCCCCCTTGGCAACGGGTGAAAACCAGACTGCCGGCGACAGGGAATCCTTGCTGCTGTTGGGACTCGGCCCAGAGCCTGCAAGACTTACCACTTTTATTGAGGCATGGCGAAGCCGTGCGGCAGGCGCTGTGGGGTCAGTCTACTGGATTGAATGCCCGGATTTTGAAGCGCAAATGCCACAAGACTGGAAAAACCACATCCCCGCGCACTGGACACGCCTCCACGTTTCTGACCGTGACACGCCCGATCTGCTCACCCGCATCAAAAACATCCCCCCCGCGCACATCTGGCGCTACGAGCCGGGGGCGCAGCTCTTTTCCGCGTTCTGGGGGCCGCTGCTTGGCGCGGTGCAAGCAAAGCTCATAGGATGCGCCCCCTTGCAGGCATCCTCGCGCACCGTGCTTTTGCCCGGTGCGCGAGGCGATCTGCTGACGTTGGAACTGGAACAGGGCGTTGCGCAGTCTGGCTTTACGCCCCTTCGCCTGCCTCACGCAACGGCAAAGGGAACAGAGGCCTCCCCCCTGCTCCAGATGCTGCGAGACGAGCGCCCTGCTCTGTTTCTTTCCGTCAATCTGCGTGGACTGGACGCGGAGGGGAACCTCTTTCGACTGTTGCAAGCCTGCGGGGTACCCGTTGCGCTCTGGTTTGTGGACAATCCATGGCATATCCTTTCGTCCTTGCGTACCCCGTGGTGGCGAGAGGCCGCGCTGTTTGTGACTGACGCCAGCTTTCTGGCGCCGCTTCGAGCGCACGGAGCTGCCTTTGTGCGTCATCTGCCGCTTGGTACATGGATGCACCCTGCTGTGCCACGGGCGCAAAGCGCCCCTCTGCATCCGCTTGTGTTTGTCGGACGCGCTTCCTTTCCCGCACACGATCGTTTCTTTTCCGGGTGCCACCTCTCCGAAGCGCTCTTAAAGGAAGGCTGTGCGCAACTCCACACCTCCACCCCACCCCACGCACACTGGTGGGAACAACGCCTCGGCATCGAATCCTGCTGGCCCGGTACCGCTATCCGGCAGGCGGGGTACGGCGCGGAATGCTGCGCAACAGCGCGGCGGCGCGACTGGTTGCTGGCGGCGAATCCGCTCGGACTGACCGTCTTTGGTGACGATGCGTGGAAAAAAACCTTGCCCATGGGGTGCGATGTCCGCCCTGCCCTTGACTATTATAACGCCCTTCCGGCTGTCTACAGTGAGGCGCGCTACAGCCTGAACGTCACTAGTCTGCTTCTGCCGGAAGGCTTGACCCAACGCCATTTTGATGTCTGGGCGGCGGGCGGTTTTTTGTTTTCAGACCCCACACCGGGGCTATCCCTCTTCCCCCCGGAACTCGTCGAACCCATCACCGTCACCTCGCCGCGTGAGCTTGCTTCTCGGATGAGGTATATAGAAAGGGATTCCCTTTTGCGTTATCATCTGATAAAGGAATGGCAAGCGTATCTCAACCGAGAGCACACCTACAAAACCCGTTTTGAGACTCTGCTCCATGAGATTTCTGCTGAATCTGCTTATAGTTACGCTTTTCAGGCCTCGTGATGGCGTTTCGGGAATGTTTTGCTGGACTTTTACGCTAAAAAGAACTATTACTAGCTCCAGAAGGATAGCAACATCTCATTCTTCTGGTGATGCGAGATGTGTCCAGATTTGCATGACCGTAGAATGCCTTTTTACTCATTGAAAAACGTGAGCCAGCCGCGTACACCCAACGTGGCACCAAGCCGTAAGTACAATCACGCTAAAACTCAAGAGGTATGTTCACATGGCAAAGCAATTTGAAATTTACAAGTGCGCTCTGTGCGGCAATGTTGTTGAACTTCTCACCGCTGCAAGTGACAACCTTGCCTGCTGTGGTCAACCCATGAAGCTCATGCTTGAAGGCTCTGTGGACGCTGCCAGAGAAAAGCATGTTCCCGTGATTGAAGCCTGTGGCACCGGATGCAAGGTCAAGGTTGGCTCTGCGCCGCATGTCATGGAAGAAAAACACTGGATCGAATGGATTGAAATCGCCAAAGCTGACGGCAAGCGCTTCAAGAAATTCCTGAAGCCCGGCGACGCTCCCGAAGCAGAATTTTGCACTCCCGTAGCAGATGTTGTATCTGTCCGCGAATACTGCAACCTGCACGGCCTCTGGAAAGCGTAGGCCTACCTGCCTTTGAGAGCAAGAACGTTCTTCAGTCCCTGACACTGTACAGGGTATGGTTCCAAAACCCCTCAATAATCAACGCTATTGGAGAAAGACAATGCAGAAATATGTTTGTGACGTGTGTGGCTATGAATACGATCCGGCTGACGGCGACGCTCAAGGCGGCGTAGCTCCCGGTACCGCGTTTGCAGATCTTCCTGAAGATTGGGTTTGCCCTGTCTGTGGCGCTTCCAAATCAGAATTCAAACCGGCATAACTCTGAAAGTCCTGTGAGTGCCTGCTCGCACAGGCTCCTTATTCCTGTTCACCCGCGTTTGGGACGACAAGAATGAGCTGGAGGGGTGTAGCGGGAATCCGCTGCACCCTGTTTTTATGAACCAAACGTTTATAGAAGGATATGAACATGAAGCCTGTCGAAATGGCGAAAGATGTTTTCTGGATTGGTGCTGTTGATTTCAATAAACGGAGCTTTCACGGTTACAGTCGTTCTCCACACGGAACAACCTACAACTCTTACTTCATCCGCGATGAAAAGAACGTTGTGTTTGACACTGTGGACAGCGAATACGCAGGCACCATGTTCTGTCGTCTTTCCAAAGTGTTGCCGCTTGAAAAAGTGGACTACATTGTGGTCAATCACACCGAACGAGACCACTCTGGTGCGCTCTGCCAGCTTGTTGCACGCTGCAAACCAGAAAAAATTCTGACCTCTGCCGTAGGCAAGCGCTTTATGGAAGCGCAATTCGATACCACCGGCTGGCCTATTGAAGTGGTCAAGACAGGTGATGTCGTCAATATCGGCAAGCGCAACATTCATTTTGTGGAAACCAGAATGCTGCATTGGCCTGACAGCATGGTTTCCTATATTCCCGAAGAAAAGCTGCTCATCAGCAACGATGCCTTTGGACAGAACATTGCTTCGACTGAGCGCTATACTGACCAGTACAACCGCAGTGACCTGCTCCACGCTATCAAGGAATACTATTACAACATTGTCCTGCCCTTCTCGCCGCAGGTCATAAAGACTCTTGACCTGATCGAGAGCTTGAAGCTCGACATCGAAACCATCGCCCCCGATCATGGCTTGATCTTCCGCACTGCCGAAGACTGCCGTTTCATCCTCGAAACCTACCGTGCGCTGGCAGAGCAAAAGCCAGAACAGCGCGCTGTCATCTTGTTTGACACCATGTGGGGTTCTACAGAGAGCATGGCAAACGCCATTGCGTCCGGTCTGGAAGATGAAGGTGTGCCCTGTCGGATCATGGACATGCAAAAAAACCATCACAGCGACGCCATGACCGAACTTGCCGACTGCGGCGCTGTGATCGTGGGTTCTGCCACGCACAACAATTCGGTGTTGCCTGAAATAGCGGGTGTGCTGACCTACATGAAAGGCCTCCGCCCGCAAAATCGTGTGGGTGCCGCCTTTGGCTCCTACGGCTGGTCGGGTGAATCGGCTAAAGTCATTCAGGAATGGCTCAAATCCATGAACATGGAACTCCCAGCCGAGGCCCTCAAGGTTGCCTTTGTTCCCAAGCACGAAGGCCTTGCGCAGTGCCACGCACTCGGCGTTACCGTTGCCAACGCGCTCAAAGCCAAGTGCAAAGCGTAGTCAAACCCTTGGAGGTACGACGTTCTTTGCAGTGAATCCAGATCGTTGATGCATCTACAACCAAAAGGGGGAATCTATGGATGTCGTCATGTTGTCGCGGCTCCAGTTTGCCGTGGCCGTTTTTTTCCACTTCATCTTTGTCCCGCTGACTCTCGGACTAGCGGTACTTCTTGCTATTATGGAAACGAAGTACGTTCGCACCGGGGATGAAGTCTACAAACGGATGGCGAAATTCTGGGGAAAGCTCTTTCTGATCAACTTTACGTTGGGCGTTGTGACCGGGATTACGCTGGAATTTCAATTCGGTACCAACTGGTCGCGCTACTCAGAATATGTGGGCGATATTTTCGGATCGCTCCTCGCTATTGAGGCCACAGCCGCCTTTTTCCTTGAATCCACCTTCCTTGCCGTATGGGCTTTTGGATGGGAAAAAGTCAGCAAGAAAGTCCATCTGCTGGCGATCTGGCTTGTAGCGATTGCTTCAAACCTCTCAGCCTTGTGGATTATTTTTGCAAACGGCTGGATGCAAAATCCGGTGGGCTATGTGCTTCGCAACGGACGCGCAGAACTTGCTGATTTCTTTGCTGTTATCACAAACCCCTTTGCGTGGGGACAGTACGGGCACACCATCTTTGCTTCGTGGATGCTTGCTGGCTTCTTTGTACTGGGCATTTCCGCATGGCATCTGGCGCGCAAGAGTCACATGGACTTTTTCAAGCTCTCC
>JAVVPW010000086.1:0-8243 GCA_036655575.1 Bilophila sp. | reverse complement strand
TGGTGCAAAACAATCTGACCCCGCAAGGTGCTGTGATCTTGCTTGTGCAAGAATGTAGCCTTGCAGAGCTGGAACAAAAGGCTCCAGAGTGGAGACTACAAGCCGCCTGTGAGTACAAAGTAGGGCAGACTCGCCGCATGGTATGCGCACTCGCGCCTCGAATAGTGTAGCGTTCTCATAAAAAAAGGCCTCATACGAGGCCTTTTTCGAGCGATGCTCACACCATATTAGCGATTGAAGGAACGGGCGAACAGTTCAGAGATAGCCTTGCGTCCGTTCGGCTCCAGAAAGCGGGTTCCTGTTGCTGTGAAATGCGTATGGTTGATGGTCGGGTCTGTTTCTTTCTGCCATGCGTCGTTTTCCCAGCGAAACCAGCCGTCTTGCACTTGATCGAACACCAGCAGGGGTTTGTTGCAGATCTTGGCAAATTCAGCACCCCAGCCTGTGCCGCCTTTGACGGTGTTGTCCGGCTGAATGTCGCCCACAACCACCACTTCTTGTCCACTGCTCACCTGCCAGCAAATGGACTGCAACACTTTGCGAAAAAGCGGTGCCTTGGTAAATTCGCGTCCCATAAGGCGGGAAACATAGGTCAGGCTCACGTCTTTCAGCGCCAGCTCTTCAGATGTCAACACACGCACACCGCGCTTGCGCTCGATCTGGTGTCCGTCAAAACTGTAGTTCACTTCTTCAATACCCCAGGCTTCGGCCTGAGCGCCAAAAAACTGCTCTGTACCAGCAGCGCCGCCGCTGAAGAGAACGCACTGTTTTGGATCCAGCATGGATGCTCCTTGTTTGATCGTCATGACAAGCATGACGGATGATGAAAGGCCAGAGTCGGATAACACACTGTTACAACAAAAGAAAGCTCTACTTGCTCACGCGAGCCGAACCACCTGTTCCACGCAAGACCCGGACTCGTTCACCAACAGAAAACGTCTGATCCGCAGCTTGAACAATGGAAAGAGTCTGCCCTTCGTCAAGTTCAACCATGATTTCAAGCCCCTTTTGCTTGGTGAGGGCTTTTTCTCCAAGATAGCCGCCAGCCGCACCAGCCGCCACACCAGCCACGGTACCAAGCGTCCTGCCTGAACCGCCGCCGACCATGCTACCAAGCACTCCGCCAAGCACACCGCCGCCAAGCGTACCCACCAGAGCAGGATGATTTTCTTCGAGCACAACGGATTTTGTGGAAACAACCTTCCCAAACTGAACCGTCTGCGCACTGCGCACCTGCCCGCCAGAATAGGCGTTGCCGCTGTAGTTTGTACATCCCGCTCCAAGCAGAGCCACAACGCACAGACAAACCGCCATATGTTTGCATTGAAACATAAAAACTCCTTTATCAAGGTGAGGATCACTCCCCGTTTGTGTTTCGTAGCATAATGGCGTGACAGGGGCAATTCCCCAGACAGGCTGTTTTCAGGATTCGTTTTCTGGTAAAATACCTTAGCAAGCACAGCGCAGAAGGCGGGAGCCATCGCGGAAAAGAAGCTGCATCTTGTCCGGCGGAAAAACTTCTTGCACCACGCCGTTGCCGAATTTGGGGTGGTCGATCACATCCCCCACCGCAAAACTTTCGGTCATGGCATAGGGGCGTGCGGATGCGGCGGTAAGATTCATGGTGCGCTGCCATGTTTGTTCCATGTCTTCAGCGGCTTTCATTGCTTTGGTTGCGGCGGCACGCGATGCGGCGGTCGTCGTGGGTTTGGTTGCGCTCACGGCACCCTTGCGGTCTTCTCCGGGCTTCACCCGGCAGACGGCGGTCTTGCCTTTTGCTTCCTTGGGCACAGCCGGAGGGTAATATTTATGCACACTGCCACAAGCGCGACATTCCACCTTGACAATATTCTCTCCCACCATGGCGACAATGACGTGTCCTGTAATGTCATTACACCGGGTACACCGGGCTTCAATACGACCACCGGGGCCTGACAGACCTGCCATACAAACTCCTTCAAACGCTATAACATATTAACAATAAAGCAAAAGTTATCCCCCGTGTGGGACACTTTTGCCATCGCACGACGTTGAAAGAACGCTTTTTACGCGATGCGGACAAGTCGGAAGCACACGCTTTTCCGGCGAACTCGTAACGTTGTCCAGACGAATGAGAATACACATATGGCAAGTCTGTGACAAGAGCTGGTTTTGGGAGAGTTGAGGAATATCTTTACAGTCTGCGTTGACACGCAAAAGGCTCTGCCCAGCGACAGGCCGCGTGGCAGAGCTGTTTTTTTTGCAATGCTGCGTGGATCACGCTGCAACGAGACAGCGCGAGAGGCGCCTTGTTTTTGTATTCTTTTGCTCTCGTGTGTGAACGAATACGCTCACTCGTGCGGGGTGTACTAAAAAAGAGCAAAAAATTTTTTCACAAAAAAGAGCCTTATAGTTTCGTGTATTAGGCACACTGTTTGTTCTTTGAACGCTGAAAAACCGCGAACGGTGGAAGGGGAGACACGGGCAGCTCTGGCAAGGCTAACGCTAATCCTGTCAGGTTATATAAAAAGTTTAATTTCACAACAGGCTGCTCCTAACCATACTCAAAAGGTATATACAGTGAACCTTTACAACTTTAAAAACACTGGTACAGTCAAACCATATTGGGACGTTCACCGTAGTGGCTCCCGCAACGATGTACTTTTTTCTCCCGCGTACCGAATGAACCACGAACTTCTCGCACAGGATCAGTGCAGAGTCGTTTCGACTCGCTATGGGCAACACTGTAGCGCTTGAGTGGGGCAGTGGTGCGTAGCATCCTTTAAAATTCAGTACAGGTACAATGCACTGAGAATCAAGCAAGGGAAAAAACACCATGCCAAGGCGTTACCTCTTTGTTACTCTTTTTTTGATTAGTATGGGACTTGTGGCTGGCTTTGGCTATCTGCAAACTGAAAAAACCACAACCACCCGCCTGATGCTTGAAAATGCGGGGGGGAGGGTTGTTTTCAACCACAAGCAGCACGCCACAGATTTTAAGGTTCCCTGCGTGACCTGCCATCATGACGGGAGTGATACGCCTTGCGGAACATGCCACGGACTGACGTTTGATGACACCTTCCGCACGTCCCATGCCACGGCAATGAAGGATAAGGCGCTTTGCTCGACGTGTCACCACAAGAGCTTTGCGGCTGCCTCATGGAGCCACGAGGCTCACGCTTCGGAATACGATCTCTCGTGTACCGATTGTCACCACAATGACCCTGACATTGAGTCAGAACCGGGGCGCTGTTCGGCTTGTCACCTGAAAAAACCCGTTGGTACGCTGAAGGGAAACATCATTCCCGACCGCAAGACAGCCGCCCATACCAAGTGTGTGACCTGCCATCAGGATATGTTTGACGCCGGGATAAAGGGCTGTGCAAAGTGCCATGCCTTTACAGACAACCGCAAGCCTGTACCGGCTGCGGGTGCGGAACCGGTTGGCACCACGAGTATGAACGTGAGTGGTGTGGATGCGGATTGCCGTGTCTGTCATGCTACCACCAAAACAGAAGATCTCATTGCACCGCGCATGAAGGCGTTCCATTCTCTGTGCCTGAAATGCCACGAGGCGCAGGGCAAGGGGCCGTTTGGAAAAGACCAGTGCAATCAGTGTCACATGAAGTAATCGTGCAGGCGTTCCGTTTTGCATTGTTCCACGTCTGAAAAAGGAAAACGCTCTGATGAAACAACGCTTCCAGATTCTGAATGATCCCCGCTTTCGCCTTGTCTATGGGGTTACACAGCGGTTCAGTCTTGGGCCTTTGCCAAAGAGGGTCAGACTGAACAGGGAAGGCTTCGCGTTGGTTGCGGGCATCAAGAAAAAAAGTCCTGTCTATCCGGGAATGTTGCTGGCTGAACATCCATCCCCCGGAAAGGGCGATCTTTTCGCCTCCATTCATGGTGAAGTCTCTGAAATCACTGAACGCAGCGTTTTTTTGGACGCTACAGAATCCGACAAAGACGCGCCTTCAGTTGAACCTGTTGATCTGCTGGCGCAGGGACTTGAAGGTGATGAACTGGCTGTTGCCATCAAAAAGATGGGTGTGAATACGCGCTCCTTGGGGCGTCAGTGCAAAACACTCATCATAAACGCCCTGAACCCTGATCCGGGTGTGACATGGGCTGAACCCATGCTTGTCACGCATGTGGAAAACTTGCGTATCGGTATGGAACTGCACCGCAGGATGTCGCGTGCGGACAAGGTTATTCTGGCACTGCCCAAAGGATCGCGTGTGGCTTACGAGGGGGTTCCGGTCGCCTATGTCGAACCAGAATACCCCAACAGCGTGAACAAACTTGTCATCAAGGCTGTCACCGGCGAAGAAAATCCAGAGGGCGTAGGCATTGTGGGGCTGCACAATATCTGGAGTCTGGGACGAGTTGGGCGCCTGAAGCGTCCGCTCATCGAAACAGTCGTGACCATCGGGAGCCATGAACACTCCGGGAATTACATCGTCCGTGACGGCACAACCATCGGCGAATTGTTGCGCTTTGCCCATATTCCGCTGAAATCCGGGGATACTGTCGTTCGTGGCGGCCCGTTGCGGGGGGAAAGTCTGGACAGGCTGGATCGCAGTGTTGTCAAGGGAACCTATGGTCTTTTTGTGGTTGAAGCTGGAACCATCCCCCCCATGCAAGGGCACAGCCCGTGTATCAATTGCGGGGCTTGTCTTCTGGTGTGTCCGGCGCGCCTTGATCCGAGCAGCCTGAGCCGCAACGCGGAATTTGCGCTGCACGAACGCTGTCGCAGTGAGAATATCCATGCGTGTCTGGAATGCGGCTTGTGTGGGTATGTCTGCATTGCCAGACGCCCTGTCCTGCAATACATCCGCCTCGCCAAGAGCAAACTGGCGGAACTGGATGCACAGAAGAATCGCCTTGAGTAAACAGTCTTTTCTTTTAGATAACGCTCTATACCATTACCAGATAAGGAGACGAGCAAGCAATGCCTGAAACGAATCAACAGTCCGTACTGCTGGCGGTGAGTGCGCCACCTTTCTGGCACTGCGGACGTACTGTACAAAAGACAAGTCTGGCGATGCTGATAGCGCTGTCGCCAGCGGCGATTATGGCTGTGCTGCATTGGGGAATCCCAGCGGCACGGGTTATGGCTCTCGCGCTCTTCACAGGAATCATTGTCGAAGCGCTTTGTCAGAAAATGATGGGACGCGAGATCAGTGTTGACGACCTGTCCGGCGTGGTATCCTGCTTGCTGTTTTCCTTTCTCTTGCCAGCCAACGCCCCGTGGTGGCTGGTCATGACTGGAGCGACACTTGCCATCAGCCTTGGGAAAATGGCCTTTGGCGGACTGGGAGCCAATCCTGTCAACACAGCGCTGGTTGGTTGGGCTATGCTTTCTGTTTCGTGGCCAGCGCTCATGGACCCGAACGCCATGCAGCTTGACACCCTCTGGATAGACCCGCTGGTTCGCCTCAAATATTTCGGTGCAGAGGCTGTCGCACACACCGATATTGTGGATCTGGTGCTGGGCAAACAAATCGGAGGCCTTGGCGCCGCACAGGTGGGCGCGCTGTTTGTCGGTGGCTCATGGCTTGCGGCACGGGGGGTTATCCGGTGGGAAATAGCACTCAGCTTTTTTGTGGGTGTCACGCTGGTGGCTGCGGTGTACAATGTTATTGATCCTGTCACCTACGCCTCACCCTTGTTTCATCTTTGCACTGGCTCAACGCTGCTTGGGGGCTTTTTTCTGGCTACGGAGGCCGCAAGCTCACCCGGACGGCAGATTTCTATGATGCTCTACGGCTGCATCGGTGGTGCGCTGGTTATTGTTATCCGGGTGTACGGCATCTACCCTGACGGTGTGCCTTTTGCTATTCTTTTGATCAACCTGCTGGCAC
The DNA here is from genome assembly GCA_036655575.1 of Bilophila sp. Lineage (GTDB taxonomy): Bacteria > Desulfobacterota > Desulfovibrionia > Desulfovibrionales > Desulfovibrionaceae > Bilophila. The sequence goes on along the minus strand of JAVVPW010000086.1, from coordinate 2,400 downwards.
CATTGCTTGATTCCATACACCCGAAACCGTTTGGAGCGAGGTAGGGCATGGGTTCAATTTTTAAGATGATTGCTGTCCTCTCTGGTATTTGTGCTTTGGCGGGCTTTGCGCTTTCCTATCTCAAGATCAGCACAGCACCGCGCATCGAAGAACAGGTTCTTACCTATGTGCAGGAGCCGGCGATTCTGAAAGTCTTTACCGATATTGACAATTCGCCCATTGCGGAACGCCAGAAATTCAAGCTGCCTGACGGACGCACCGTAACGGTCTTCCCTGGGCGCAAAGAGGGTGTTCTTGTTGGTGTCGCCATTGAAGATTTTGGGAAAGGCTTTGGCGGCGATATCGGGGTTATGGCTGGTTTTGATGTGAAGCGCGACACGCTTATTGGCATAGGCATCACCACAATGAAGGAAACACCGGGCATGGGAACCCGTGTCGCTGAACCGAGCTTCACCTCGCAGTTCCCCGGCAAACCGCTTGACGCACGACTCAAAGCACAGGGTGGTGACATCGACGCGGTATCTGGAGCGACCGTCTCTTCAGTCGGTGTTGGTGTTGCGCTTGGAAGCGCCGCAAAGACCTATGCAGCTCTCAAAACGGAAATACGCAGAACCTGGAAGTGAGGCACGTTAATGCAACAGATACTTCAAGAATTTACCAAAGGATTGTGGAAAGAGTTGCCTCCGTTCCGGCTCGTGCTGGGGCTTTGTCCCACGCTGGCTGTGACCAAGACGGCGGATAACGGCCTTGGCATGGGGCTTGCGGTTATTTTTGTACTCGCACTCTCAAACATGATCATCTCGCTGGTGCGCGACATCATCCCCAAGAAAGTCCGCATCGTGTGCTTCATCGCTATTTCGGCATCGCTGGTGGTTGCGGTGGAACTGCTCATGCAGGCATACGCCTACCCCTTGTACCAGCAACTGGGCATCTTTGTGCCGCTTATTGTCGTGAACTGCATCATTCTTGGGCGCGCAGAAGCCTTTGCGGGCAAGAACCCGGTGTCGCTGGCGCTTGCGGACGGTCTGGGCATTGGCCTTGGCTACACGCTGTCACTGACCTTTCTCGGCGGCTTGCGTGAGCTTTTTGGCGCGGGCACGCTCTTTGGGATGCCCATGATGTGGGAAGGCTACCAGCCGTTCCGGCTTATGGTTGAAGCGCCGGGCGCCTTCATCTGTCTGGGTCTGATCCTTGCGAGTATGAACATGCTCAATCACTGGCAGGCGCGGCGCGCTGGTACGACGCAAGAAAACGTGAGCGGTGGCTGTGCGGCCTGTAGAGCCTGCACCAACAGCAAATAGGGGGCGAGATGGGCATTTTTGAGCTTTTCATTTCTACAATTTTCGTCAACAACATTGTGCTGGCGCAGTATCTTGGCAACTGTCCGTATCTTGGCTGTTCGCGGGACAAAAAAGTTGCGCTCGGCATGGGCAGTGCCGTTGTTTTTGTCATCATCATGTCCACGCTGTGTACATGGCTCATGCAGCGGTATGTGCTGGACCCTTTTGACCTTGGGTATTTGCAGACAATTGTCTTTATTCTGGTCATCGCTGGTCTGGTGCAGTTTGTGGAAATGTTTCTGCGCAAGATGGTGCCACCGTTGTACGCAGCGCTGGGGATTTTTCTTCCGCTCATCACCACAAACTGTGCGGTCATGGGGATAACGATTCTGGTGCAGCGTGAAGAGTTCACGCTGGGTACGTCTCTTTTGTACTCACTGTTCTCAAGTCTCGGCTTTGTGCTTGCGCTCATCCTGATGGCAGGGATTCGTGAACGCCTTGATACCTGTCGGGTTCCCAAGGCCATGATGGGGACGCCCCTCGCACTCATCATGGCTGGATTGATGTCGTTGGCGTTTATGGCCTTCAAGGGGATGACCTCAAACTGAGCCTTTGCAGGAAGGTGTTTGCGTAAGCAGGCGACCGAAACCGCAGCTTTAGAGCATTTTCAAGATGAAAATGCTCTGCTGACACGAAAGTGGCAGCCGCCGCAACGCGGCGTGGATTTTGGGGGAAACGACGTTTTCCCCAAAATGATGCGTTGAAACATGGAGTGTTTCAAAAGCAAAATGCTCTAAAGAGAACATGGAATAAGAGAGAGGCAAGGACTATGGTCGTTTATTCGATATTGGCACTGTTCGGTCTTGGGCTGGTGGCGGCAACGCTTCTGGCTGTAGCCGCGCATGTTTTTCGTGTAGAAGAAGATCCCCGTGTCGAGGCCGTGCTCAATGTTTTGCCCGGCGCGAACTGTGGGGGCTGTGGCTATGCTGGCTGTGAGGGCTATGCCACGGCTGTTGTCAAGGATACGGCTGTCCCGGCGGACAGGTGCTGCGTTGGCGGCTCGAAAACAAGCATTGAAGTTGGAGAATTGACCGGAAAAACAGTCGCCGATGCCGAGCCA
>JAVVPW010000085.1:0-8489 GCA_036655575.1 Bilophila sp. | reverse complement strand
GGGGGGGGGGGGGTTATAAATAACCCGTGGGGGCTTTTTTGAGCCCCGCCCCACTTCACCCCCATCCCTCCATCCTCCTAAGACTTTTGTGTTTTGGGGATGATTCAGGCCTGAAAGCCGGGTGTGGATTTTTGGAGCAACAACGTCAGATGTAAAAAAGGAAGCTCATGCCTCGGTTGAAACTTACGTTGGCGTATGTGGGAACACACTATCATGGCTGGCAGACGCAAGCGCGTCCAACCGGCCCGCAACTGCTGACGATCCAGAGTCTGGTGGAAGCGGCGGTCGCGCATATTCTGGGTGCGCCGGTGCATGTACACGGCGCAGGGCGCACGGATTCCGGGGTTCATGCGGATGCGCAGGTCGCCCATCTCGATATTCCCGAATCGCGTGTCTCGCTGGACTGGCAGCTTGCCCTCAACACCAGCTTGCCCCGCGACATCCGCATCGTCGAAGCAAAGATTGTTCCGCAGCGTTTTCACGCCCAGCACAGCGCCATCCGCAAGACCTATGAATACCGACTCTGGCTCTCGCGGCGCTACACTCCGCCGAAGCTCTATCCTTTTGTCTGGGCTTGCGGCGCGCTTGATGTTGCGCGTATGGACGAGACAGCGCGCTATCTGCTCGGACGGCAGGACTTTGCCAGCCTCAAAAACGCCGGAACCGACCTTGTTTCCACCGTGCGCACCATGCTCGCTATCGAGCGTACTCCCACAGGTTCGCTGCCTGAAAACCAGCTCGAACTCACATGGATCTTTGAGGCGGACGGCTTTCTCAAGCAGATGGTGCGCAACTGCGTGGGCTTGCTTGTTGCCGCTGGACTTGGGAAACTCGCGCCGGAAGAGGTGCCGGAGATCCTTCAGTCGTGCGACAGACGCCTGGCACCGCTCACAGCTCCGGCTCGGGGTTTGACCCTCAAAAAAGTTTGGTACCCAGAGGAAGATGCTCTGCAAGAGACAGCGGAGGATTCTCGTGTTCCTGTTGCGGAACAAACCGTGTAAACCGGGTTGTCCCGCCGCAACCGTGAACCTCGCACTTCTCTAGAGAACCTCTTGAACTTTTTCGCTTCCTGCTGTAGGGTGTAAAGAAAGATGCTTTATTGAGGAGAATGTCATGCCCCAGGTCGCTGCGCGAATAAGCGAGCAACAGGAACGCTGGCTCAAAGATTATTTCCGTACTAAAAGCGCTGGGGCAGAATTTATTTTGCCTTGGGCTGTAGATACCTTTTTTCGCGCCATCACCAGCATAAAAAGTATCTTCTCAAGCGCAGAACTGAAGACCATCATCGAAGTCCATCGGGATCTCAAACTTCTTCCCGATCACACCCGCGTATCCTATCTCCTCTTGAGGATTGAAGATATGTGGGATGTTTCCGAGGTGCTCACCCAGCACGGCGCGAGTCGAACCAGCCTTGAAGCCAAGCTCAAAAATCTTGATGATACGCAAGCCACCGCGCTTATGGTCTGGGCATCTGCCTTTTGGGTCAGCCGCAATTGCTCCGCAGAAAGTCTCGACGAGTATATCAAATCCTATTAGAGCCTTTTCATTTTGAAACGTCAGCGTTTCAAAAATAATCTGCTCTAAAGAAGCCCATGAGGGCTTTCTTTCTGTCCGTCCTTCATCCCAAAAAACACGCCGGGTCAAGGGGTGCCCCTTGCGGGTGCAGGGCGGCGTGCCTCTCGTACCCCTGCTGATTCGCCGGAGGCCTCATGGAAAAAGTCTACAGTTATTGCGGGATGTGCGGTTCGCGCTGTCCGCTTGAAGTGGGTGTGGAAGACGGTGTTGCAACATGGATACAGGGCAACCCGCACGCGCCGGCAGGTTCTGCTCTCTGCGCTCGTGGCATCGCCGCGCTTGCCCTTGAACGCGACACCGAGCGCCCCCTTGCGCCGCTCATCCGTACAGGCGCACGAGGCGAAGGCCGCTGGCGCGAACTGAGCTGGCCTGAAGCCTTTGACGTTGTGGCCTCGCGCCTTGAGGCTGTGCGGGAGCGTTTCGGCGCAGAATCTGTCGTGCTTTCCCACCGTGGCGGCCCCTTCACCGATCTTTACGAAGCCTTTGCACGCGCACTCGGCACGCCCAACAGCTTCAACCACGACATCACCTGCACCCGCAACGTTCAGCAAGCCTGCCGCTCTGTGCTTGGCATCGGTCGGGGAGAGTTGAATACCGACTACAAGCAGGCGCGCCACATCGTGTTTCAAGGACGCAATCCCTTTGAATCGTTGAATGTTCCTGAAGCCGGTGCGATTCTCGACGCCAAGGCCGCAGGCTGCAAGATAAGCGTCATGGACATCCGGGCTACGGTGACAGCCGCACGGGCGGACGAGTTCTTTCTGATGCGCCCCGGTACCGATTACGCCATGAATCTGGCTATCCTGCACGTCATCATCACCGAAGAACTGTACAATCCGGCACTGGTTGCGCGGCAGATGGCGGATTTCGAGACGCTTGCGGCGTTTGTGCGTCCTTGCACGCCACACTGGGCAGAGGCACAAACCGGCATCAAGGCCGAGCGCATCGCAACGCTTGCACGCGAACTGGCACAAGCTGCCCCTCGGATCATCTGGTACCCCGGCTGGTTCACCGCACGCTATGCGGACAGCTTTCTTGTGGCTCGTTCTGCGTACCTCATCAACGCCGTGCTCGGCGCAATCGGGGTGAGCGGCGGTCTGACCCTTGGCCTTACACCCAAAGACGTGGGACGCAAGGGACTCAATCGTCTGGCAACCCTGTACCCCAAAGCCCCCGCCAAAGCCGTGGACAAGACCGACTGGCAAGCCCCCGGCCTGTTGCAACGCGCTTTCCGCGCCATAGAGACCGACGATCCGTACCCCATCCGCGCCTATCTTTCCATTCGGCACAATGTGTTGTCCGCACTGCCAGACCCAGAAGCGCTTCGCCGTCAGCTCAACAAGCTCGATTTCATGGTCGCCATCACGACCACATGGTCAGCCACGGCGGCCTACGCTGACCTTGTGTTGCCGCTGTCACCGCCCTTGTCACGCGAGAGCATCCTTGCCACCAAAACCGGAGCGCGTCCGCAGTTTTTCCGGCGGATGCGGGCGGTTGCGCCACGCTTCAAGACCAAAGCGGATTGGGAAATACTCTGCGGACTGGCTACCCGAATGGGGTTTGACAAACTCGCCTTCACGCGCATTGAAGACATCTGGGACTATCAGCTTGAAGGCACAGGCGTTGTCCGTGCCGATTTCGACCAGACTGGATTCGTGAATCTTTCAAGCACTCCGGCATGGAAACAACTCGACGCCATCACGCTGTCCACGCCCTCTGGCAAGTTTGAGGCACGCAGTCAACTTTGGCTCAAGAACGGACAAGAAACCCTTGTCCCCTATGTCGCGCCCCACCTGACCACGGACAACGCCCAAGCGGGCAACGCCCAATCGGGCAATCGGTTTCGACTCATTCCCGGGCGGATTGCCACGCACACCCAGTCGAGTACCACCAACAACGCCCTGCTTGCGGATCTGACGCCCACCAACACCCTCTGGCTCCATCCTGACCGCGCTCGACCGCTTGGCATCACAGAAGGGGACACCGTGGAAGTCTGCGCCTCCAATGGCTTTACCGGACAGCTCGCCGCCCATGTCACGACAGGCATCCACCCTGAAGCCGTTTTTGTGCTGCACGGCTTTGGGCACGACTTCTCGCAGGAGTCCCGCGCTCTGGGCAAAGGCATTGCCGACGAAGCCTTCATGATCGGTGGACTTGGCAAAGATGACCCGCTCGGCGGTGGACTTGCCCTTCAGGAACATGTGGTGACGGTGCGCAAGGTGTTGCCATGAAACGCCTCTTTCCCCGAATCTTTTTGCAACAACAGGGAGACGCATGAGCAGGTATCGTTTTGTCACGGACACAAACCGTTGTATCGCCTGCAAGGCGTGTGAAGCCATTTGCAAGGCCACGCATGACATCGCCCCCGGTATCTGGCTGGGGCGGCTTGTCACGGATGGCCCACGTTTTGCCGATGCGTCTGTGGAGGCTACACCCATCAGAACAGCCCACCCAGCGGCTGGTTTTGGCAACACCGCCCCGCAAACCGTAGCCGTCAGCCCCTCTGCTGTTGTCTTGCACACCCGCTTTCGAGCCTGTCTGCAGTGTGCGCAGCCAAAGTGTGTGGAGGCCTGCCCGACTGGAGCGCTGACAAAGCGCCCAGAAGACGGGATTGTCTTTGTCACCGCTGCCCTGTGTACGGGGTGTGGCGCCTGTCAAAAAGCCTGCCCCCACGCGCTGCTCTGGACAGATCCCCGCTCTGGGAAGACCGTCAAATGCGACCAGTGCAAGACGCGCCTTGACGCCGGACTCAAGCCCGCCTGTGTCACCGTCTGCCCCACAAAGGCGTTGCAGCTTGTGGAAAAGCCCGGAAGGGAAGGGGAACCGTTCTAGAGCAGATTATTTTTGAAACGCTGCTCGTTTCAAAAATTCATTTTGCCGAAAAACGTGGCGTTGCTCTCGATATCCGTAAGGCTCGTTGCACTTGCCTACGGCTATGCCCCTGCGGGGCACCCTTCGGGTCGGTTTTTCGGCAAAATCCACGCCGCGTTGCGGCGCGTCGCACTCGCGTGCGCCGTAGAGCATTTGAACATTTTCAATGTTAAAATGCTCTAAAACTTTTTCAGAGTCTCTCTTCTGAAGTCTTTTGAGGCACAAGGCTTTCCCAAAAGCCACACCGTAAGAAACACGACTGAGGAGAAGACTATAAGTCCAAATGTTCTGGCTGGCAAGCGCTGGGCGTGCCGGAAGGTGTTGACGCTTCCTGAGATTGTCTATACTTTTTTGAACAAAGGAAGAGGGAGGCACGATGCGAGACGAACTACTAGAAAAGCAGGTGCAAGAACAGCTCGGTAAGGAACTTCCCGGCTGGCTGCTGGAATGGGAAAAATGTCTGCGCCAGACCTACCCGGTTCCTGATTCCGAGCAAGGGCAAAGGCAGAAATACCCCGGTCTGAAAGCGCTGTCGGGCATGGCTCGGCTGGCTGGTCTGGCGGAGTCGCCAAGGCTTGCCCGTCTGATTGAACTGACCCGGCAATCACGCAATATCGCACGACTCACTGCAAATGAAGAAATGGAAGCGGTAGCGGTTTCGCTTGAAGCACTGCTCACGCTGACGTCTGAAGTTGACCTCCCGGACACAAGCACCCGCAAGACCATTTTGCTGAGTGCTGAACTGTTGCGCAAGAACCTTGCCTACAATCTTGCGAATGAACCTGAGCCGTCTACCTGCGCTCGTGTTCCTGTGTCTGGCCCGGCTTTTGTTTCCATGCCCCTGTCTCCGCTGTCGGCAAGCGTCATTGAGCGGTTGCAAGTCGCTGTGAAGAGTCTTGCCACAGGGGGCGCATACGGTGGGCTGGGGGTGTGTTTTTCTGTCATCAACAGCGCAGACGACGACACCCCGCTCCGGTTGCGAGGGCTTGATCTGTTTCGGCTGGAGCAAAAGAACGTGCGCCTCTATCTGCTGGAAGTGCCGTGGCAGGAAGTGCTGGAGCGCAATCAGGGTTTGAGCAGTCTGCTCGAATATCTGGGGCGCAACGGGCAGGTTTTCGACATCCGCCCGACGCTCACCTTTCTTGACGCTGTTGCTTCACCTGAGACGCATGTGTTGCGGGTGCTCTATGGGGCAACGCTGGATCAGGATTTTGTGGAAGCGCTCATCCGTCTGCCGTCCGAACACATCCACCGCGTCAACCCTGCGCTGGTTCGCAAAAATCAACCTTCATGGGGTCTGGTACCCCGGCCTGAGCCGCTTCAGTCCATGCAACAGCAACAGACCTGTTCTCGAAGTGTGGAAGAGCTGACGCAAGAATATTCCATTGCGCTCAACCGTCTGTTTACGGAATCCCGGAGCAAGACGGTTGTCTGGAAAGGCCCCCAAAAAACATCGAACTGACCCTTAGCTGGGGGTAAACGTATCCACATCGAGCACTGCCCCCTTGACAGAGGGGGCAAGGCATACGATGTTGCCAAGAACGCCTTGTGAAATCCCACTGCCAAGGCTCTTTTTTTTTCGAGGAAGCCAATGTCTGAACAGAAACTTGTTGTAGCGGTCGCAGGAGCCACAGGCGCTGTGGGTCGAGAAATGTTGAAAACTCTTGAAGAGCGGGCTTTTCCCGCTACGCAGATCATCCCTTTTGCCTCTGCGCGTTCTGCTGGAACCAAGGTTCCCTATGGCGGCACTGAGCTTGTGGTGCGTGAACTCACAGAAGATGTTTTTGCGGGCGTGGACATTGCGCTGTTTTCTGCGGGTGGTTCCACATCCGAACGTTACGCACCGCACGCGGTTGCGGCTGGCTGTGTGGTGGTCGATAATTCCAGTGCGTGGCGCATGGACGAGCGTTGCCCGCTGGTTGTACCGGAAGTCAACCCTGAAGCCCTTGAACAGCACAACGGCATCATCGCCAACCCCAATTGTTCGACCATTCAGATGGTGATTGTGTTGAAGCCCTTGTACGACGTGTCAAAGATCAAGCGCGTGGTGGTTTCAACCTATCAGGCGGTTTCTGGCACAGGACAAAAAGGGATTGCCGAACTTGAAACACAGGTTCGTCAGATTTTCAATCTTCAGGAACCCGAAGTGGCTGTCTATCCCCACCGGATCGCCTTCAACTGCCTGCCCCAGATTGATTCGTTTCTTCCGAATGAGTATACTAAGGAAGAGATGAAGATGGTACACGAAACCGTCAAAATCCTTGGTGATCCTGGTGTGAAAGTAACGGCGACGTGTGTGCGGGTGCCTGTTTTCTACGGACATTCGGAATCGGTGAACATCGAAACCGAGGCTAAAATCACGTCAAAGGAAGCACGCGCTATTCTTGCGCAAGCTCCCGGCATTCAGGTGTATGACAACCCCAGCGAGGGGATGTATCCTCTTGCTATCGACAGTGCGGGAGAAGACCCCACCTTTGTGGGACGTATTCGGGAAGATGAGTCCATTGAAAACGGTCTGAACATGTGGATTGTGGCGGACAACATCCGTAAGGGTGCCGCTTTGAACGCTGTCCAGATCGCTGAAGAACTTGTCCGCCGTCACCTGTTGGTTGTGAAAAAGCCTGAGCTGTTTTTACAATAACGCTAGGAGAGAGAGGGGAAACCCCCTTTTACAGAGGCCTTTCCCTCCCCCGCCTTTGGCTCGTGTGTGGCGCAAAGAGAGTGCGATTTGTTGACGCATAACAAGAAGGTTCGTCATGATCCCAGTGCTGAACACAGAAGACTGGCTGGCTCGTTTACAGCGTGTGGAACGTCCGGGAACCGGCGTTCTTGCCTTCTACGAACACCGTTTTGGCGCGATTTGTCGTGATCCTCGTCTGATGCTGGCACCGCTCGACGATCATCTGGTGCATCGTGGTGACGGTGTTTTTGAGACAATCCGATTCACGGAACGCAAAGTCATTCACATTGACGCGCACTTAAAGCGTCTGGGTTCGTCTGCGGAGGGCTTGTCTATTCCTCTGCCCTGCCCTTTGAACAAGATTCGGGAGATCATCCTTGCGGTGGCTCATGCTGGAGACGCGCCAGAAGGCAACCTGCGGGTGCTTGTTGGTCGTGGCCCCGGAGGTTTTGGCATTGCACCGTCTGAATGCCCAGAGCCGAGCCTGTACATCGCCGCTTACAAGGTCGCCGCGCATACAGACGCCTGGTACAATCACGGTTTGACGGCGTTTCGCAGTGATGTTCCGGTCAAGCCGCCCATGCTGGCACGTCTGAAGACCACCAATTATCTTTCTGGTGTGCTCATGACGCTTGAAGCCATGCGTAAAGGTATGGATGTGGCGTTGTCGTTTGATACTGACAACTGTTTGACTGAAGCCGCCATCGCTAACGTCGGCATTGTTGACGCTGCTGGGACATTCGTACTTCCAGAATTTCGCAACGCGCTGGTCGGGACTGTGGCAACCAAGGCTATGGAACTGGCACGCGACTTCATGCCCGTTGCCATCCGTCGGATTCCACAAACAGAACTCGCGTCTATCAAGGAAATGATGATCCTTGGCACCGCACATGAATGCGTAGGTGTCACGCATTTTGACGGAATCCCCGTCGGCAACGGCACCACCGGCCCCGTAGCCCACAAACTCCGTACGCTGTTGCACGATGTATTGCTTGCGGATGGGGAACCGTTCTAGAGCCTTTTGCTTTTGAAACGTACCGAGAACGCGGGTACAAAGGACGACATGCCTTTGTACCCGCGTTCTCTTTTCTCTTATTGCTCGTATCCGGGTAACACGAGAGACGCGGCTTGATTTTGGCCTTGACCTTTGGGACAGTCACGCTGAAGAACACAGATTTCACAGCCACCTTTGAAAGGAGAGTGCGTTACAACAGCGTAACGGCGGGAAAGGGTGGGGTCTGTGTCGTTTTTGTAGGGGACACCTTCTGCTTCAAGAGCCGCACGCAACGCTGCGGTTGGTTTTGGTGCTGGCGCGCAACCTGCTTCTTCTATTTCTGGAACAACCTCATGTACGGCGGCCATA
>JAVVPW010000084.1:0-8550 GCA_036655575.1 Bilophila sp. | reverse complement strand
AAAAAGATAACAAACGCGATCTGCATACAAAGACAGCCCCAAGACACGCGGGTCAAGGGGGCGCTTGCCCCCTTGCGGGTGCAGGGCAGCGCCCTGCCGGGATGCAAGGGCAGCGCCCTTGCGCGCCTTAGTGTGAAATCCAGTCTTCAGAAAAATCCTGAATCCCGTTGGAGAGATGGGTGTGCAACTTCTGGAGGAGGCGTGCTTCAAGCTGGCGCACACGTTCGCGGGTCACATGATACCGTTCGCCTATTTCTCGCAACGTCACAGGGTCATCAGTGAGCAGGCGGTGCTCAAGGATATATATTTCTTTCTCCGAAAGTGACGGCAAGATGTCCCGAATTTTATCCTGAAGCAGCCCGGCTATTTCCATACCGGCAAAACTTTCTTCGATGCCGGGGCCAAGGGCGGGCAAAAAGTCCATGCGGGTGGCACTGCCGGACTCGTCGCCCACTGTGGCGTCAAGCGACATATCCGAGGCATCAAGACGCTGTTGCATCTCCACAATCTGCTCTTCACCCACCCCAAGACGCTCGGCAAGGAGTGCCGCGCCGGGGTCAAATCCCTCAGAGATGAGCTTCTGGCGTTCTCTGTTCAGATTATAAAACAGCTTGCGTTGCGCTTGCGTGGTGCCTATCTTCACCATACGCCAGTTGTCCATAATGAACTTCAAAATATACGCCCGAATCCAGAACGCGGCGTAATAGGAAAACTTGATACCCTTGTCCGGGTCAAATTTGTTCACAGCCCGCATGAGACCAACGTTGCCTTCCTGAATGAGATCAAGCACATTCTGCATCCAGCGGCGTTGAAAATCCATGGCGATCTTGACAACCAGACGCAAGTGTGAGGACACCAGCCGAAACGCCGCGTCACTGTCTCCGGTTTCTTGCACCCGGCGCGCCAGCGAAAATTCTTCGTCTGGCTTCAACATGGGGAAGCGTCCGACCTCACGCAGATACAGATGCAAAGAATCCTTGCTTGACGAAAGAGAGGGCAGATTGCGCGCTGGTACAGGAAGCTCACCGTCTTCACCCTCAAGTTCAGGCGCGTCATCAGGGTCTATCTCGTCGTCAGCAAGTTCTTCCTCGTCATCAACGCTTGCGGCGTCTTCAGCATCCTCAAGGTCTTCATCTTTCGGGGTCGGTTTGGCGATGACGACTCTACCTCTGGCGAGTTTTTCAACACGCGAACCAGCGTTGGCTTTTGAGCCGCGCCCTTTTTTCGGTTGCGCGATGAGGGCTTGAGCGTCATCAAGTGGGACAACCTCCACCTCAACCACGGTGGGCACGACTTTTTTGCTTCGCACTGTTTTTTTCTTTGCTTTTTCGGACACGTCGTCAGGCAAGACTTCCGGTGTACACACGGAAACGTCAGGTTCAAGACCTGAAGGCGAAATAGATGCGGTTCGACGGGCCATAGTGCTCTCACGTTCTTTGGTAATGCGGGACAAGGTTCCAACCTGAAAAAAGGCTATAGTTTTGGTTTGTCCTTTTCAAGGATTTTCAGTAGACAGAACCCAAGGGGAAATGTCTCGCCTATAAGTACGCATCTGAGAGAGATTCGGCAACCCAACGCTGGCGCATTCCTTGATGTATACAGGAAGTACAGATAGAATCCATACCAAGAGCTGCATAAGAGCTTATTTTTACTGCAACATATTTACAGAAGGAGATCCGCCGTGGCGGACTTTCGCACAGCACTTGCAGCGGGTCGCCCGCTTGTTCTGGACGGAGCTATGGGCACCATGCTTCAGGCACGCGGTTTGCCCGCCGGAGAACACCCCGAACGCTTCTGCCTTGATCGGCCTGATGTCCTCAAGGGGATTCACGCCGACTACATCCGCGCCGGAGCCGATGTTATCCTCACCTCCACCTTTGGGGGTACCCGGTTCAAGTTGCCGGAAGGACTGGACGTTGTTGCGTTCAACCGCACGCTTGCCCGCATCGCACGCGCCGCAGCCGATGAAGCGAGTCACCCGGTCTTTGTGGCTGGCGACATGGGGCCTTGTGGGCTTTTCGTCAAACCGCTGGGGGAACTTGACCCTTGCGAACTGCTGGAAGGGTACCGCGAACAAGTGCGCGGACTGGTTGCAGGTGGCGTTGATCTGCTCATCGTGGAAACCCAGTTCGACCTTGCCGAGGTGCGTCTGGCTGTTGCCGCGATCCGCGCTGAGTGCGATCTGCCTGTACTGGTGTCCATGACGTTTGAAAACGGTCTGACCCTCACCGGCACCACCCCAGAAATCTACGCCGAAACCATGCAAAATCTCGGTGTGGACGCCATCGGTCTCAACTGCGGCGCTGGGCCTGAGGAAATGGCACCGCTGGTGCGGCGTCTGCTCACCTGCTCCACGGTGCCGGTGTTTGCCGAACCAAACGCCGGACTCCCCGAACTTGTGGATGGTACCAGTGTCTTTCGCCTGCCACCTGCCGCTTTTGCGCCGCAGACCGCCGCCTTTGCGAGTATGGGGGCGCGACTCGTGGGCGGGTGCTGTGGGACAACACCCGAACACATCAGGGCGTTGCGCAAGGCCGTGGACAACGCCGCGTCTGACACCTCCTTGCGCGTGACACCCGCAAGCGCTGGTGGGGTTGTGCTCACCACCCGCACAGCGCTGGTACGGCTTGGTGGAACAGCCGGACAGTTGCAGCCGCTGACCATCATCGGTGAGCGCATCAATCCTACGGGCAAGAAAGATCTGCAAGCCGAGTTGCTGGCGGGGGAATACAGCCTTGCGCTGCGCTTTGCCGCCGAGCAGATCGCCTTTGGCGCACCCATTCTCGATGTGAATGTGGGGGCACCGCTGGCGGATGAAACCGTGCTGTTGCCCGAACTCACCTCGCGCCTCACGGGCAAGTTTGGCGTGCCGCTGTCTCTGGATTCATCCAATGCCGCCGCCATTGCCGCTGCTCTGCCCTTTTGCCCCGGCTCTGCGCTGGTGAACTCCATCAGTGGCGAAACCGGGCGGATGGAGCATCTGGGGCCGCTGTGTCGGCAATGGGGGGCACCGTTCGTACTGCTCCCGTTGCAAGGCAAAAAACTCCCGGTCACCGCCTCTGAGCGCATCGCCATCATCGAAAAGCTGTTGCTTCAGGCTGAGGCGCTGGGCATTCCACGGCGTCTTATCATGGTGGACGTGCTGGCGCTTTCCGTAGCCTCCAAAGCCGAAGCCGCCAGAGAGGGGCTTGCCACCATCCGCTGGTGTACCGAGCACCAGCTTCCCACAGTGATCGGGCTTTCAAACATTTCCTTTGGTCTGCCTGCGCGGGAACTGGTCAACGCGACTTTCCTTGCCATGTCGATGGGGGCGGGCTTGGCTGCCTGCATAGCCAACCCCGCGAATGGGCGCCTGCGCGAAGCCAAGGCCGCTTCTGATGTCCTTATGGGGTACGACCGTGACGCCGCCGCGTTTGTGAACGGCTACGCCACATGGCACCCCGGCAACGGCGGGAGTGCGGACGCAACGGTGCTGGCGCGGACAGTGGCGGTGACACTAGAAGACGCTGTGCTTTTGGGAGATCGTGAAAACGTGGTCGCGCTGGTAGAACAGGAACTGGACGCGGGAGCCGATCCTTTCGAGCTGGTGCGCGGGCGACTCATCCCCGCCATCACCGAAGTTGGGGCGCGCTATGAACGTCGAGAGTATTTTTTGCCTCAGCTTTTGCGTTCGGCAGAAACCATGCAAACGGCTTTTGCAAGGCTCAAGCCGCTCCTTGAGCACGATTCTGAGGCAACAGAACAGCCCGTTGCGGTCTTTGCGACCGTGGAAGGGGACATTCACGACATCGGTAAAAACATCGTCAGCCTGCTGCTTGGCAACCACGGCTTCAACGTTGTGGATCTGGGGAAAGACGTGAAGGCGGAAACCATCATCGCCGCCGCAGTCGAACATAAAGCGGCTATCATTGGTCTTTCTGCGCTCATGACCACGACCATGATTCGGATGCAAGACACCATCGCTCTGGTCAAGGAACGAGGTCTGGACGTGCAGGTGATGGTGGGTGGTGCCGTTGTCACGCCCGCCTTTGCCGAACAAATCGGCGCCATGTATTCTACGGACGCTGTAGACGCGGTGCGCCTTGCCAAAAGCATCGTTGCCGCCCGCAAACAAAAACAAGGAAACTGACATGCGCCAAGTCTTTCTCTGTGCTCTTTTGAGTCTTGCTCTGTTCGCTGTTCCGGCCTTTGCAGCGCAACCGACAACACCCGCCGTGCAATCTAGCGAGATCAAAGCCATCTCTGCCAAAGAAGTCATGGCGCTTGCCACAGACAACAAGGGCAAGGTTGTTTTCATCAACTTTTTTGCCACATGGTGCCCACCCTGCCGTGAAGAGATTCCCGATCTCATCGCCCTGCGCAAGGCCTTTCCTGCGGACAAAGTGCTGTTTGTCGGTATCTCGCTTGACGACAACGCGGCAAAATTGCAGCAGTTTGTGCGACAGATGAACGTCAACTACCCTGTCTACCGAGCCACGGGCGACTTGGGCGAACAGTTCAGCATCACCTCTATCCCCCACAACCTCGTCTTTGCCAAAGACGGCGAAGTTGTCGCCAACCAGCCCGGCATGGTCACCAAAGCCGATCTGACACCGTTTCTCGATGATTTGTTGAAGAAATAGAGCCTTTTCATCCTGAAGAAAAGATTCCCCATACAAGGAACTGTCGGCTATGAATCTGAATGTACGCAAGGCTCGTATGAATGACATCCGGGCTATCCACGCCATGCTCATGACTTCGGCGGCGGACGGTCTGCTGCTCCCGCGTTCGCTCACCGAGCTGTACGGGCATCTGCGGGATTTTTATGTCGTGGAAGACGGTGACGAGATTGTCGGGTGCGGGGCGCTCTCGATCATCTGGGAAGACATGGCGGAAGTCCGTTCACTCGCGGTACTCCCAGCGCTTCGCCGGCAAGGGTGCGGGCGTCTGCTTGTTGAGGCCTGCATCCGGGAAACCCGCGAGCTTGGCATCCACCGCCTGTTTGCGCTGACCTACCAGCTCCCCTTCTTTGAAGCGCTCAAGTTCGCTGTTGTGGAAAAAGATGTCCTGCCTCAGAAAGTCTGGATGGACTGTATCCATTGTCCGAAATTCCCAGATTGCGATGAAACAGCCGTCCTCATCCATTTATAATTTTTTAGGCACACAATATACTCATTTTATAAGGAATAGTATGCGTATCACAAAACTCAAGCCGCTGTACTCGGCAGAAGAAATTCAAGATCGCGTCAAAACCATAGCGGAAATGGTCAATACTCTGTACAAGAACGAACCGCTGGTTGTCATCTGCGTGCTCAAGGGTGCGTTCATGTTTTTTTCTGATCTGGTCAAGCATCTGACGTGCAAGCCAGAACTGGACTTTGTACGCCTTGCCAGTTACGGTCGGGGGACAACAAGTGCCCGAACCATCAATTTTACCAAGGACGTGGAGATCCCGCTGGAGGGAAAACATGTGCTTATTGTGGAAGATGTCATTGACACCGGACACAGTATGGATTTTCTTTTCCGTCAGCTGGCAGCGCGGGGCGCACGGAGTCTCAGACTGGCTGTGCTTGTGGACAAACACGAGCGCCGCGAGGTTCCCGTGACCGCCCATTTCGCTGGGTTCACCTTGCCTACGGGGTTCATCGTGGGCTATGGTCTGGATTACGCGGAGCACTACAGAGAGCTTCCGGCTATCTTTGAGGCTGAAATAGAGGACTGATATATTTGCGGAGTGTGGGGTTTGTATGATTGTAACATGTCGAAATTGTAATACTAAGTTTAATCTTCCTGACAAGCAGGCTGCACCGGGGGCGAAACTGCGCTGTTCGGTGTGCAAGTATGTTTTCACACTTGCCGATGCTATGGATGATCCTGACGAACCAGACGCACAAGATCTGGATCTTTCTTTGACGCAAACGGATTTGCCCAAAGAAAAGAAAAGCCGCAAGACGCTCATCGGGGTGGTGCTTACCTTGTTGATCCTGTGCGTGGGTGCGGGTGGAACATGGTGGGCATGGAAATATTCACCGTTTCTTGACGACGTGAAAAAACTCATCGCTCCAGCCGAAAAACAAGACCCTGTGGATCTTGTGCGGCTCATCGCGTTGCGTGGCGTGCGTCAGTACAACATCAGCAACGAAAAACTCGGCAACATCTCAGTCGTTGAAGGCAAGACCGTCAATGGTTTTCCTGATCCGCGAGAACTCATCCGCGTTGAGGCGGCGCTGTACGATGCTGAGGGCAAAGTGCTTGTTTCCAAGCAACAGCTTGCCGGAACCTCGGTGTCCTTGTTTCAGCTACAAGTGCTCGGTGAACAGGAACTCGAACAGGCGCTTGCCAACAAAATAGACATCCTGACCAACAATACCAACGTCCCCCCGGGTACCGAAGTCCCCTTCATGGTCGTCTTCTACAGCCCCCCGGACAACGCCGCAGAATTTGGCGTCAAAGTCATCGACGCCAGACTCCCCCCTGAAAAGAACTAACGCCTTTTCACTCTGAAAAAGCTCAAAGGCTCTACGGCGCACAAGGTGCAACGTAGAGCCTTTTCCAAAAAACAGACCAAAGGTTCTCCCTTGCTCTACCCCACCATGCTTGCAACGCCGGGGCGAAGCTGGCAGTGAACGCGGATGTCCTTGCCGCCGCGCCCGTGCTCGTCGAGAGTTGCAAAAAGCTGCGCTTCGATGACATCCACAGGTGGCAGATCGGTGGTGGTGGGATTTTCCGCTGCAACGCGATCTTGTAACAACTGACACGCCTCTGCTTGTGCCTCAGCAAGCGAATAACGCCGCTCAATACGCCGGCGGATCTCCAGATCCGGCACCAGCAAGACCCCTGTTGCGGTGTCTGCAAACAACTCCAGTCGCGCTGTAGGATGTGTCAGCGCCGCACCAATGGCGTTGGCGACAGCTCCGGCAGAAGCGAGAGAAGAAGAAGAAGAAGAAGAAGAAGGCAGCGTTGTTACAGGCATCCTGAGCGTTTCTTGAAGCAACGGCGCAACAGCTTCCGCAGGCCCCCCTACCAGTATCGCGTGCGAAGGTGTGATCTTTCGATCTTCGAGCAACGCCGCAAGCGTATAGACCGGACGGCGGTTCACGGCATCAATCAATCCCGTCACGGCTTCCGCTATCCGGGCACGAGCGCAGGTGAGTGCAGAAGCCGCAACAGCCTGTGCGTCAAGCGCGTTTTTTGTCGCAAAGGCTTTCACCCCAGCGCTTGACGCGGCAACATCGCCCGCGTGCGCGTGCCCCAGCACATTGAGGCAATCCAGAAACGTTGGCTGTGTCCCCCCGAAGGCCATTGCCGAACCAGTCCGCCGGGGCGTGACAACAACCTGTGCGCCCTGCATGGCGATCTGCGAATCCCCACCCAGCCCGATTGACACCGATTGCAACGCCCGCACCAGCGTGGAACGCTTTTGCACCACCAGCCCATCAGGCGCAAGCAGCGGTTGCCCGTTCGCAAGCAAGGCAATGTCTGTTGTGGTGCCACCCATATCAAGCACCAGCAGATCGTCGTTCTGTTCCCGCGCTGACACAGGAGACACCGCGCCAGCTTGCGCCAGTATCCCCATGACGCTGGCGGCTGGCCCTGACAGCAACGCTTCCACAGGCACAGAGCGCGAGGCCGTCAGGGGAATAGAGCCGCCGTCGGCCTTCAGCAGATACGCTGGCGCGTTGATGCCAAACGCCGCAAGGCTGGCCTCCACCGCATCAGCAAAGCGATTGTGCAGGGCGTAGATCGCCGCGTTCCAATAGGCGCTGGCGATACGGCGCGGAAAATTGAGACTGCCAGACAGACGGTGCCCTGTGACAATCACAGGCACAAGATCCGTGTCCGCAAAAACATCCCGAACGATAGCCGCCATCAGGTCTTCATGCACAGGGTTGCGCGGGGAAAATTTGGAAACACAGGCAAACGCCTGCACCCCCTCTGCGCGCCAGCGCTGTACTGTGGCACGCAAGGCTTCCTGTTCCCCTCTGGTGGGAGCGCGCAACTCCGTACCCCGATGATCCAGTCCTCCGGGGAAAAGCGCCACCCGCTCACCAATGCCAGACCACAACGGATCAAGCCCCGGCCCCGCACTCAGCATAAGCCCCACCGGAGCACACGCATTCTGCACAACCGCGTTGACGGCAAGGGTTGTGCCGAAGGTGGCGCGGGTGATGGCAGAGGCCGGGACAGGGCTACGCTCAAACAGTGCCTGCAAGGTGGCGCGAGTCGAAGCTAACAAATTTGTATGATCTGTCAGCACCTTAACCGCAGCTACAAGGCGTCCTTGATGCAAAATAACGCCGTCTGTATGCGTTCCGCCCATGTCCAGCCCCAGAACGTAGCTACCGGGTACAGAAGTTTCTGATGCGTGGAGTGAAGGAGCCATGGTTTCCCTGCTTGTTGCAAGTGGTATCGTTCTTTTTTGCCAAGACCGTAAGCCTAATGCATTTTGCTTTTGAAACACTCTGTGTTTCAACGCATCATTTTGGGGAAAAAACGTGGTTTTTCCCCAAAATCCACGCCGCTTCGCGGCGGCTGCCGCGCTTGCGTCAGCAGAGCCTTTTCATTCTGAAA
>JAVVPW010000083.1:0-8592 GCA_036655575.1 Bilophila sp. | reverse complement strand
GTTTCTACACCGGGGATACCGCTAGGGCACTGGAACACGGTGTCGGCGTGCTCTTTTTGCGCCAGACTGAAGGAACAGTGATCCGTAGCGACCACGGAAAGACTTCCGTCCGCAAGTCCTTCCCACAAGGCGTCACAGTCAGCCGCGGTTCGCAGCGGCGGGGCCATGATGCAGGTGCGCCCGTCCGGTTCGGCGTACCGGGTTTCGTTGAGCACGAGGTAGTGCGGGCAGGTTTCTGCCATGACCTTGCGGGTTGCGTCCTGTCTTGCCTGTTTCCTTTGTTCCGCCTGCGCCCGGCGGACGTGTTCCAGTCCTGCGGCCGTGGAGAGGTGCACAATGTAGAGGGACGCCTCGGCTATGCGCGCCAGATGCAGCAGGCGATACACGGCCTCGGCTTCGCAGGCGGCAGGGCGGCTTTTCGGGTAACTTGCAGGATCGGAGCGCGCGTCTGTTGCTGCAAGGTGCGCCGTCAGAAAACGGATCATGGCGTGGTTTTCCGCGTGTACCGTGAGCAGGCCACCGGCTTCTTCCACCGCACTGAGCGCACAGAGCAGTTCCTCGTCATTCAGTCTGCCATCATAGGTGGTATAGGCCTTGAAGGTCGGGATGCCTTGACGCACCAGCTCAGGAATCTGCGCAAGAATCCCCGCGTCCACCCGCTGCAACACGCCGTGAAAGGCATAATCCACCGCACACCGCCCTGCGGCTTCTGCGGTATAGGTGTCGATTTGCTGCATGAGATCGCAATCTGAAGCGCCAAAGCCGGGATGCTCCACAAGCGTGGTTGTGCCGCCAAACGCCGCCGCTTCGGTTGCGGCAGTGAAGCCATCTGCAACGTGCGTCTCGCCTGCGGTGAGATTGACATGCGTGTGTACATCCACCCCACCGGGCAGGATAAAGCAGCCCGTTACAGCAACAATCTCGTCCGCACCGCGTCCGGCTGACGTTTCATGCAGTCGTTCCCCAATCTCAAGAATGCGCCCTGCATCAAGAAGCACCTCCGCATCAAAAACCCCATCCTCTCGCACCACTGTCCCACCCGTAATGAGCGTTCGCATGAAGCACCTCCAGCAGAAAAGAACCGTTTGTTTTTACGCGACCTTGCAACAGGCTCCCCTTCACGCCAACAGCGCCCACAGCCTTGCGGCCTGCTCGTTGGCGTAGGCGAGGATGTCTTGTTCGTCACCGCTGACGAGCGTTTGATGGTCTACGATGACGCGCCCCTGACTGATGACGGTTTCAACGTGACGAGCGGCAAAGGCGTAGCAGAAATGCCCAGGGAAATTGTCCGCTGTCAGAGGGGTGGGGGTGTCGTAGTTGAGCACCACCAGATTGTTCAGGGTGTCGCCGGGGGCGTTGTGGGTTGCGATGTGCTGGTGGATGGCGCGAAAACGCTGATAGGCTGCAAGCGGCGACATCCCGCCTTCAGCGTGTCCACTGAGAAAGTACGCTGCCTGCGCACTGCGGAGCATGTCGCTGTGCATCCCGTCTGTACCCAGCATGACACGCAGATCGTTGTACCGCCCCAGTCCCACGTTGTTGTTGAGATTGCTTTCTGTGTTTTGCACCACCCAGCAGGGGGCTTGTGCGATGCGTGCGCGCTCGGCAGTGTCTATCCGCACACAGTGCCCAAGGATACTCTGGGGCATGTCGAGCACGCCAGCCTCGTGCAGGCGCGTGACAACACGCTTGCCGTAGGTTGCCATGCAGTGTGCCTGATCGGCTTCCCCTTCGGCAACGTGGATGTGGATGCCGGTGTTGTGCTTGTGCGCCAGCGCCACAGCGCGACCAAGCAGGTCATCGTCAACAGTAAAGGAGGCGTGCAAGCCCACATGCCCCTTGCGACCAGAAGACAGATAGGCGTCGGTTTCGGCAAGACCTTGCTCCTTGATGGCTTCACCGTCACGGCACGAGATTTCGTAACAGAGCAGGTGCCCCAGCCCCAGCCGATCGAGCGCCTTGGCGATGGTTTCCAGACTGCCGTCGATGGCGAAAGGCGAAGCGTGGTGGTCGATGATGAAGGTGACGCCGTTTTTTGCGCAGTACAGACCTGTGACCAGCGCACTGGCCTCAATCATGTCGTGGTCGAGCTTTTTGTCCATGCGCCACCAGACGAGTTCCAGAATCTCCAAGAAGTTCGTGGGCGTTCGAGAAGGTGCGGGCATCCCTCGTGCCAGCGCGGAATAGATATGATGGTGTCCACAGCCAAAGGAGCGCGTCACAATCTTCCCGGTGCAGTCCAGAACGCGATCCTCGGACGGGCGTTCGGAATCTCTTGGAAGCGCAACATCAAGCGTCACCCCGCCAAACGCCCCTTCTTCCACAGCCAGCGTGGTTGTCTTGCACAAAAACGTGTCAGGATCGTACCATGTGGCGTTCTTCAGATAGAGTGTCATGCGTGTTTCTCCCTTTTTTGCAGCGGTAGCGCGTAGCGGCGGCGACCATCGACCTGATACAGGGCGTTGGCGATGGCTGGAGCGGTGGGGATGCAGGCTATTTCTCCAATGCCCTTGGCACCGCAAGGCCCTTCCGGGTCAGGCACTTCAACGGCGATGACCTCTATTTCAGGAATGTCCGTGGAGCGCAGCAGACCGCAGGCCTTGAGCTTGTCAGAAACCAGATAGCCGCCCTTCATTGCGATGCTTTCGGTCAGCGCATAGCCTATGCCCATGACCACACCGCCTTGCACCTGCCCTTCATACAGCGCTCGGTTGATGACCCGCCCGGAATCGTGCGCGGCAAGGATCTTTTCAAGGTTCCCGTTTTCGTCCATGAAGGCAACGTGCGTCGCAAAACTGTAGGAAACGTGATTGCGAATCGTGCCGGGTTCGCCTTCTCCAGAGGTCTGCCCCACAGAATCGTAGTGTCCCTTGTACAAACGTCCGATGAGAGGCACCAGCGCGGCGGCATCGGTGGCATCGGCGGCATCGGCGCCTGTGTCCAGATCCTCCCGCAATTGACGGGCGGCACTGACAACGGCGTGCCCAAGCTGAAACGTCCCCCGGCTTGCGGTGGTACTGCCTGCAAAGGCGCCGTACTCGGTGGAGGCCGTGAGTTCGATACCGACATCTGGGGCGAGTCTGGCAACTTCGCACACAAGCTGACGGGCTACGGTGTTGATGCCTTGCCCCATCTCTGTCCAGCCGTGGTGCAGCACCAGCCGCGCTTTTGCAGGTGTTTCAGGCACGGGGTGGACTTCCAGAATGCAGTCGCAGGGTTCGGGGATGCCGTTGCCGATGCCGGCGTTTTTGATCGCACAGGCAATGCCCGCCCGGGGATGGCTTCTAAAGGCGTCGCGCACGGCAAGCAGGGTTTGCTTGAGCGCGGTACCCTGACCCAGCACTTGTCCGGTTGTCACCATCTTGCCGGGTGCAAGCGCGTTGTCATAGCGGAACTGCCAGCGGTCAAACCCGCCTTGCTCACACAGGGCATCGAGGAGGCATTCCATGGCGAAATTCGACTGATTGACCCCAAAGCCTCGAAACGCCCCCGCAGGCAGATTGTTGGTGTAGACCGCTTTGACGTGTACATCTACAGACGGGATGTGGTAGGCGCTGGTCGCGTGGGTGCCGGTGCGGGTGACAACGGGGCCACCAGCGGAGGCGTAGGCACCGGTATCAGCGAGGATGCGGATTTTCGCGGCTTGCAGCAGCCCGTTTTCATCGCACCCCAGACGGTAGTGCAAGCGCATTCCGTGGCGCTTGGGGTGCATTCGCAGCGATTCAGGACGGGAGAGCCGGACGTTGACAGGTCTTTGCAGCAGAAAAGCCGCCAGCGCCGCATGAGGCTGACAGGTGAAATCTTCCTTGCCGCCGAACGCCCCCCCAGCATCGGCAAGCGTGACAATCACCTGAGACGGCGGGATGTTGAGCAACGCGGCGATGTCTGCTTTATCGTGCCAGATGCCTTGCGACTGCACATAGAGGCGCACACCGTCAGCTTCAGGCAGCGCAAGGCAGGCTTCCGTTTCGAGAAAGGCGTGTTCCACCGCTTGTGTGGTGTACGTTGCTTCGACAGTGTGCGCACAGCGCGCCAGCACCGCGTCCACGGGTTCGCCGCGCACGATGGTCTTGTCTAGCAAGACGTTGCCGTTCTTGTGCAACACGATGGGGGAGTGTTCCGCTGCATCCATATCGAGCAAGGGCGGCAACACGTCGTAGGCAACCCGCACCTGTGCGGCGGCAACGCGGGCTTCTGCTTCGGTTTCTGCAACCACACACGCGAGAACGTCACCGATGTAGCGGGTTTCCTCGCCGGGGCGCACATACACCGGCCAGTCTTTGGTGTACAGTCCGAGAACGCGCTCACCGGGGATGTCGTCAGCGGTGAGGATACGGAGCACGCCGGGACTTTTTTGAGCTTCTTCAAGGTGCAAGGCCAGCACCTGAGCACGCGGGTGGGCACTGAAGACGAGCACGCCGTGCGCCATGTTGGGCGCGTGAAGATCGTTGACAAACGGTCGCACGCCCACCGCACGCTCGTACCCGCCGTACTTGGGCCAGCTAGAGCCGATGCGCGGGTTGGTATCGGTTTTTGGAAGCGTCTTTGCCCGCAGGTGCTGTGCGGCGTCAAGGATGGCGTCCACAAGTTTGACATACCCGGTGCAACGGCACAGGTGCGGGCGCACCGCCTTGACGACCTCTGCCCTTGTGGGATGGGGGTTTTCTGCAAGCAGCACCTTGGCGCGCATGAGAAAGCCCGGCGTACAAAACCCGCACTGCACAGCGCCGTGTTTTACAAAGGCCAGCCCCAGCGTTTTTTTGAGCGTTTCCGGCAGGCCTTCTAGCGTCACAACGGTCTTGCCCGCTACCTTGTGCAGCGGGGTAGAACAGGCGAGACAGGCCTTGCCGTCAACTTCCACCAGACACGCCCCGCACGCGGCTTGCCCCGAACAGCCGTCCTTGGCTGCTGTCAGTTGCCTGTCGTTGCGCAACCACGAAAGCAGAGACACACCCACGTCGCCACTGTATGTAACCTCTTGACCATTAAGTACAAACTCCATGATGTCTGCCTCCAGACCAGAACAGCCCCCAAACAGCCTTTTTTCACTCCGCACACCGCACAACGCCCTGTTCGAGGAGCTTTGTGAGGAGGCTGGCAGGGTTCTGTTTGCGGGCGAGGAAGATCATGGACGCGATGATGTAGGGCTTGTAGCTGGCCTCTTTGTACAGCAAGGTTTTGTAGCGCTCAAACACGTTGGCGGCGACTTCACCTTCCTTGCAGGACACCCCGGAAATGTCGGCGGGCAGGCAGTGGAGGTACAGGGCGTTTTTCGTCGTCGCCATGAGGTCTTCTGTACATTCCCAGTCTTTGTGCTGGGCGTTTTGACTGAGGAGTTCTTGTTCGAGCATGGCAATGCCACCGAGAGAACCCGCGCTGTAGAGAGCCGTGCGTTTTTCCATAGCGGCAAACGGTGCCCAGCTCTTGGGGTACACGATGTCCGCATCCTTGAAGGCTTGTGCCATGCTGGTGGTTTTTGTGAAGGAACCACCGGACGCGGCGGCGTTGCGCATGGCAACGTTTTCCACATCCCGCATGATGTCATAGCCTTTAGGGTGGGCAAGCGTCACATCCATGCCGAACCGTGTCATCAGGCCGATGACGCCTTGTGGGACGGACAAGGGCTTGCCGTATGACGGCGAATACGCCCAGCTCATGGCAATTTTTTTGCCTTTCAGCTTGTCGATCCCGCCGAAATGTTTGATGATGTGCAACATGTCCGCCATGCACTGCGTGGGGTGGTCGATGTCGCACTGGAGATTGACAAGCGTGGGGCGCTGTTCGAGCACGCCTTCACGGTGGCCTTCTTGTACGGCGGTGGCAACCGTGTGCATGTAGGCGTTGCCTTTGCCGATGTACATGTCGTCACGAATGCCGATGACTTCTGCCATGAACGAAATCATGTTCGCGGTTTCGCGGACGGTTTCGCCATGCGTGAGCTGCGACTTGCCTTCATCCAGATCCTGCACCGCAAGCCCAAGCAGGTTGCAGGCACTGGCAAAGCTGAAGCGGGTGCGGGTGGATTTATCCCGAAACAGGGAAACACCAAGGCCAGAGTCGAAAACGCGGGTGGAAAGATTCTGCTCACGCAGACCCCGCAATATTTCCGCCACAAGAAACGTCGCTGCCAGTTCGTCATCCGCCTTTTCCCATGTCAGGAAAAAGTCGTTGTGATACATATGAGTAGCGTTGAGCTTAGAGAGTTTGTCAATGAGCTTCTGGATACGACTCTTGTCCATAAGACCTCCGGCGGCTGTCACTTTCGTGCAGGATGAAAAGGAGCTACTCGTTGTTTCGATAGGTCATGGGAAGCGCTGCGTAGAGCGCGGCACAGTCGATCAGATCCTGTTTCCAGGTCTTTTCGTTGGGCGCGTGGGCTTCTTGTTCTTTGCCGGGGCCAAAACCGATCACAGGAATGCCGTATCTGCCCATGATAGACACCCCGTTTGTTGAGAACGTCCATTTGTCGGTGCGCGGTTCTCTGGCAAAGAGCTTGCGGTAGGCTTCTTCCGTAGCGGTGGTGAGCTTGTGGTCTTTGGGGAGTACCCATGTGGGGAAGTAGCAGTCGGTGGGGTAGACAAGCTGTGTCCATGACGGCACAGCGTAGGTGTACATGGAGACGCGCACCCTGTCACCTGCGGCCTTGATTGCAGGGAGCTGTCTGATTTGCGCGAGTGCCAGATCCTTGTCTTCACCAAAGGTCAGACGGCGATCAATGGAGATGGCGCAACTGTCCGCAACAGCGCAGCGCGAGGGCGAGGTGTAGAAAATCTGCGAGACAGTGAGCGTCCCCTTGCCAAGGAAAGGGTCGTCTGCCAGTCGCTCGTTGAGGTGTTCCAGTTCGAGCAGGATGTGCGCCATGCGGTAGATGGCGTTGTCGCCGCGTTCGGGTGCGGAACCGTGGCAGGAGACACCGCGCACATCCACCCGGATTTCCATGCGTCCGCGCTGCCCGCGATAAATACCGCCGTCCGTGGGTTCGGTGGAAACCACAAATTCAGGCTTCAGACCGACTTCGTTGATGAGATACTGCCAGCAAAGACCGTCGCAGTCTTCTTCTTGCACCGTACCGACCATGGCGATGGTGCAGTCGGCAGGGCACAGCTCCAGTTCTTTGATGATCTTGCCAGCGTACACCATGGAGGCCATGCCGCCTTCCTGATCGCTTGCGCCGCGCCCGCCGATGGTTTTTGCGTCTTCGTAGCCCTCATAGGGGTCAAAGTCCCAATTGGCGCGGTTGCCGATGCCTACGGTGTCGATGTGTGCGTCAAAGGCGATGAGGCGTTGTCCTGTCCCGATGTACCCGATGACATTGCCCATCTTGTCGATTTCGACCTTATCGAACCCCACTTGTTTCATCTTGGCGCTGATGCAGCGGATCACGCCTTCTTCCTGACAGCTTTCACTGGGGATGCGGATCATGTCGCGCAGAAATTGGGTCATTTCAGGCTGGTAGTGGCGGCTCCGTTCCTTGATTTTGGAAAAATCTACAGCGCTCATGCAAGGCCTCCCGTGGTTGTGCCTCATACGCAAGAAGGTTTCTCGATGTGATACCTGTATCATATCGAGAAACCTTCGTCACCAGTCAAGCAGAGCGCGGGAGTGGTTTATACCGCACGTTCTTTACAGACTTTATTTTCCATGTTCCATGATGACGGTGCCATCCCATTGCCCCCGGACGCGGACTTGTGCGCTGTCCTTATCCTGAGCGCAGGCGACGACGAGCAAAAGCAGGGCGACAAGGAGGGCGACGCGCATGGGTCAGGCCTTGCCGACCAGCGGTTCGTTGGTCACTTCACTGGAGGAATTTTGCTGAATGCGTTTTTCACCGGGCGGGACATCGTGCGTCACCCAGACGTTGCCGCCGATGATCGCGCCAGAGCCGATGGTGATGCGCCCCAGCACGGTCGCGCCCGCGTATATGACCACGTCGTCCTCGACGATGGGGTGGCGCGGCGTGCCCTTGATCAGCGCGCCGGAAGCGTCGGCGGGAAAGCGCTTGGCGCCCAGGGTGACGGCCTGGTAGAGGCGTACCCGTTCGCCCAGGATGGCCGTCTCGCCGATCACCACGCCCGTGCCATGGTCGATGAAGAACGATGCGCCGATGCGCGCGCCCGGGTGGATGTCGATGCCCGTCAGGGTGTGCGCGATGTCGGCGATCAGGCGCGCCAGGAACGGCGCACCGAGCGCGTGCAGCTGGTGCGCCAGGCGGTAATGGATGATGGCCAGGATGCCCGGATAGCACAGCAGCACCTCATCGACGCTGTGCGCGGCCGGATCGCCCTGGAAGGCGGCCGCCACGTCGGTGTCGAGCTGGGCGCGGATGCGCGGCAGCGCGCGGGCAAAGCGCTGCACGATGGCCAGCGCCTGCTGTTCGACGGGCACCGTCTGCTGCAAGCCATGCTGGCGCGCGTGGTAACTGAGTTCGCGCCGCACCTGTTCGTGCAGGCCTGTCAAGGTCGTGTCGAGCGTGTGGCCGACAAAGAAATCCTCGCTCTCCTGCTGCAGGTCGAGGGGTCCCAGGCGCATGGGGAACAGGGCCGCGCACAGGGCGTCGACGATGTCGCGCAAGTGCTGGCGCGAGGGGAATTC
>JAVVPW010000082.1:0-8632 GCA_036655575.1 Bilophila sp. | reverse complement strand
TTTCTTTCTACCCGCCCCACTTCACCCCCCATCCCTCTCATCCTCCTAAGACTTTTGTGTGCGCATCTCAGACAGTCTTTGAACGGCGTTTGCGGCGCAATGAAGAAAGACAGAAAAGGATTCCCGTTATAAGGATTCCCGTTCTATCTTCTTCCATTGCGCCGCATCCCTCATTCAAAGACGAACGGATGCGCGCACACAAAAGTCTTGGAAGGATGAGAGGAGAGGGAAACTTTCTTCAGAAAGTTGCCTTCTCCCCTCTCCCCCACATATTCTCGTTATTCCTGCGTTTCGACGCCTTCTTCGAGCTTCTGCTTGATGAGGTCGCCGAGGGTCTGCCCAGCTTCAGGGCCGGAGCGGCTGTATTCGCGGGGCTTCTTGCGTTCTTCTTCGTCCTTGATCTGCTTGATGGAGAGTCCAAGACGACGATCTTCCGCGCTGACGTGGATGATCTTGGCCTGGATTTCTTCGCCTTCCTTGTAGAGTTCGGAAGGCGTCTTCACCTTTTTGGAGCTGAGTTCGGAAACGTGGACGAGGCCTTCAATGCCTTCTTCCACTTCGACGAACAGGCCGAAGTCAGTGATGTTGGTGATGATACCCTTGATCAGGCCGCCCACGGGGTAGGCAGTAGGCACGTTTGACCACGGATCGTCAGCAAGCTGCTTGATACCGAGGGTGAACTTTTCGCTTTCCTGATCCACGGTGAGGACTTTCGCCTGCACGGTGTCGCCGACCTTGAAGAGTTCGTTAGGATGACGGATTTTCTTTGTCCAACTGATGTCAGACACATGGATGAGTCCGTCGATGCCGTCTTCAATGCCGATGAACATCCCAAATTCGGTGATGTTCTTGATAACGCCTTCAAGGATGGTGCCTTCGGGGTATTTTTCACCCACGAGTTCCCACGGATTCGGCTTGATCTGCTTCATGCCAAGGGAGATGCGCTTCTTCTCAGGATCAACGCCAAGGATGATGACTTCAACTTCGTCACCCTGACGAACCATCTGGGAAGGATGGCGGAGCTTGCGCGTCCATGACATTTCAGAAATATGCACCAGACCTTCGACACCGGCTTCGAGTTCCACAAACGCGCCGTAGTCAACCAGATTGGTGACTTTGCCGTTGTGACGGGAACTTTCGGGGAAGCGGGCGGTGATGTCCTGCCACGGATCGGGCACAAGCTGCTTGAGACCAAGGGAAACCTTCTGGTTTTCCTTGTCAAAGGACAGCACCTTGAGTTCGAGATCCTGACCGAGGGTGACCATTTCGCGGGGGTGACGGATGCGCTTCCACGACATGTCGGTGATGTGCAAAAGACCGTCAAGTCCGCCAAGGTCAACAAACACGCCGTATTCGGTGATGTTCTTGGCCTTGCCGTTGACAACCTGCCCTTCAGAAAGAGTCAGGAGGAGATCCTGGCGCTTGGAGTCGCGTTCTTCTTCAAGCAACACGCGACGGGAAACGATGACATTGCTACGCCGACGGTTGATCTTGAGCACGCGGAATTCGTATTCCTGGTTCACCAGAGCGTCCATGTCCGGCACGGGGCGCAGATCCACATGTGAGCCGGGGAGGAACGCTTCCACGCCACCCAGATCCACGGTGTATCCGCCCTTGATACGGCGCATGATACGACCCTTGATGACGCCGTTCTTTTCCTGCACATCTTCGAGCTGATCGAAGAGTTGCATCCGCTTGGCTTTCTCGAAAGACAAGGTGATGGTTCCTTCCTGCTCGTTTTTACGAGCGACGAACACATCAACCCGATCCCCTACCTTAACCACGAGATTGCCTTCGGCATCGCGGAATTCGGCAGTGGGAATCTGGCCTTCCGATTTAAAATTCACGTCAACCAGAACATTGTCGTCATCCACGCGGACGATTTCACCTTTGACGATGGTTCCTTCCTCAAGATCACCGAAATCGGTGCTGAGGTAGTCTTCCAACGCACTTTCAAAGTTGAATTCCGCGTCCATGCCGTGATTTTCCATGGTTTCCTTGGTTTCCATACAGCCTCCAGGCCAACATCAATTTCCCGCCAACTCTGGCAGGTCGTCATAAATAACAGGTACGCTACAGCATGGCAAGTTAAAAAAGCCGGGTAGCACTCGAACTCTGAGGATTTTCTCCTTGTGAAAAAAGGATTCACCTTGCGTCTTGCCGCTTCCTGATGTAAAGAAAAGAAATCCTGAAAATGTTTCAGGGTGGGTGTAGGAAGGCGGGTTCTCTTGCAAAAGGAGCCTGCCTTCCTCGTCTTTTTCAGACAACGCTGCAAACGCGGATAGGCCTATATGATGGTTACACTTTTGGCGCCGGCCTCAAAATCAGTGTCGCACCGCATGATGGTGGGGGCAGCGCTTGCGCAGGGAGAATCGCTCCTGGAGCACGTCCTTGAAAGTCAAGACATCGCACGCACGGTAGCTATCTTGCGCGGCGCGGGTGCCACAATCACACGCCTCTCCCCCGGTGTGTACCAAATCTGTGGCGTCAACGGACGCTTGCAAGGCGGGGAACCGCTTTCGTGCGATGTCCACGAATCTGGCACCACCTGCCGCCTGCTCACCGCTGTCCTTGCGACCGGGCACGGAGATTTTCGCATCCACGGCGCACCAAGGATGCACGAGCGCCCGCTCGGTGCGCTGACAACGGTTCTCCAGACGCTGGGGGTGCGCTTCGCTTTTGAAGGCACCACCGGGTACCCACCGTTTGTCATGCACACCGAAGGCCTTGCGGGTGGCACCTGCACCATCGAACTTGGCGAATCGAGTCAATATCTTTCGGGTCTGCTGCTGGCGGCACCGCTGGCGAAGGCGGCGCTGTGCGTTGCTCTTGGCGGAGACAACGTGGTTTCGTGGCCGTATGTGGGGCTGACGCTCCAGACGCTGGAGGCGTTCGGGGTGCCGTTCACCGTAGAACACATCGAGCAGACAGGGCAAACCGCCAATTGGCACCCCGTCAACTGGCGGGAATGCAGCGAAGCGCGCCCCGGCGAACTGCGCTTTCAGATGCAACCAGCGCCCTACCACGCAGGGCACCGTGTGGTTGAAGGCGACTGGTCAGGCGCGTCCTATTTTCTGGCGGCTGGTGCAGTCGGACAGGTGCCTGTGCGCATAGAAGGCCTGCGGGCAGATTCGCTTCAGGGTGATCGGTTCCTGCTCAACATTTTGCAAGACATGGGGGCGCGGATTGAAGTGGAAGCAAACGCCGTAACGGTCTACCCCTCGGCACTGCACGGCATCACCGTGGACATGGGACAGTGCCCGGATCTTGTGCCCACCGTGGCGGTGGCGGCGGCCTACGCCACAGGCGCGACAACCGTACAAAACGTGGCGCACCTACGGCTCAAGGAAAGTGACCGCATCGCAGCCCCCCTGTGCGAGCTTGCCAAGGTGGGGATCACCGCGCACGCTCACGCGGACGGCCTGACGGTTGAGGGGCAAGGCGCGACGTTTACCGCAGCGGCACAGCTCAAAACCACGCGCTTTGCCGCACACGGCGACCACCGCATCGCCATGAGTCTGGCGCTGCTGGAACTGCGGGGCGGACGCATCGAACTTGATGATCCCGCCTGCGTCAGCAAATCGTTCCCGGATTTCTGGGAGCGCTGGGACAGCATCCGCCAAGGTGTTTCGGCATGAAGAGCACCCTCTTTGCAACGCGCAATCCAGTGTGTATGATGGCAGGATGAACACACCCTTTCACATCCACGCCACGGACGGTGCAGCCCGGACAGGGATTCTGCACACAGCGCATGGCCCG
This sequence comes from Bilophila sp., assembly GCA_036655575.1. GTDB lineage: Bacteria > Desulfobacterota > Desulfovibrionia > Desulfovibrionales > Desulfovibrionaceae > Bilophila. The sequence goes on along the minus strand of JAVVPW010000082.1, from coordinate 4,873 downwards.
GTCAATACGCCCATTTTCATGCCCGTGGGAACTGTAGGCAGTGTCAAGGCCATCGCGCCTGACGATCTCCACGCCATCGGTGCCGAGATCATCCTTGGCAACACCTACCACCTGTATTTGCGTCCCGGCGACGAGCTGGTGGCGCGACGCGGTGGCTTGCACGGCTTCAACGCCTGGGACAAGCCCATCCTCACGGACAGCGGCGGCTTTCAGGTCTTCAGCCTGTCTTCCCTGCGCACGATCAAGGAAGAAGGTGTCACCTTCCGCTCCCACCTTGACGGCTCAAAGCACCTCTTTTCGCCGGAAAAAGTCATCAGCATTCAGCGCAATCTCAATTCCGACATCATGATGGTGCTGGATGAATGTGTGCAGGGCGACGCTGATTATGCCTACACCGCCAAATCACTCGGACTCACCACCCGCTGGGCTACACGCTGTCGGGAGGCTTACCCCAAAGGGACAGCCGGGAATCTGCTGTTTGGCATTGTACAAGGGGGGATGTTCAAGGATCTGCGGGCGGAATCCGCACGTCAGCTTGCGGATCTGGATTTTGAAGGCTACGCCATCGGTGGGCTTTCCGTAGGAGAGAGCAAGGACGTCATGATGGAGATGCTCTACCACACCGCGCCTTTGTTGCCTGCAACCAAGCCCCGCTACCTGATGGGTGTGGGGACACCTCTAGACATCATCAAGGGCATTGACGCGGGTGTGGATATGTTTGACTGTGTTTTGCCCACCCGCAACGCCCGCAACGGCACGCTCTACACCTCGCAGGGCAAAGTCAACATCCGCCGCCACGAATACGCCGAAGACGATGGCCCACTTGATCCAGCGTGCTCCTGCTACACCTGCCGCACGTTTTCCCGCGCCTACCTGCGCCACCTCTACGCCTCGCAGGAGCTGTTGTCGTTCCGGCTCAATTCGATTCATAATCTTGCGTACTTTCTTGATCTTGTCCGAGGCGCTCGACTGGCTATCCGGGAAGGACGTTTTGCAGCGTACAAAAAAACGTATGAAGAACTCTATCCGGTGTGAGTGCAAAAAAGCCAGCAGAGAAAACAACCTTGCGTTTTTTTGTGACAAAACTTGCAATCACCTTGTTTTCTTGCCATACTTGTACCTGACTGAGCGAACACATTCTGTCCAAGAAACGCAACGTCGGGGGTACCATGAGCGAGAATATTTCGGAAGAGTGCTGTTTTGACCTTGTTCACAACCGCAACGAGAACCGGGTGCGTAAGGCAATGGAAGAGCTTTTTACGATTGTGGATGCGTCCATGCTTTCGGAAAAAGACTGTTGCGACATCTACGCCTTTGCCCTGAACGCTCTCCCAGCGCGTTATGTCCAGAAGGGAACCATCATCCTTCGTGAGCCGGTGCGAGAAAAAACCGTGAATAAAACCGTCTACGCCGCCTACAAGCGTGTGCTTGCCAATCCCAAAATCTGAGTTTGTACCATGATACTTGTTGATCTTCACAGTCACACCAATGCGTCCCATGGGCAGAACAGTGTTGCAGAAATGTACACCGCCGCACAACAGCGCGGGCTTGCCGTGTTTGGTTTTTCTGAGCACTCGCCACGCCCAGCCGCCTACTCCTATCCCACTGAATACCGCGAACATCTTTTGGCCTCGTTTGCCGCCTATGTCCGCGAGGTGCAGGCGTTGCAAACGTCTCGCGCACCACGGGTGCTTCTGGGTATGGAACTTGACTGGTTCCCGGCAGAACGGGCGTTTATGGAAGCGTCCATTGCCGCGTACCCGTTTGATTACATCCTTGGCGGGATTCATTTTCTTGGCTCATGGGGCTTTGATTTCACGCGGGACGACTGGAACATCTCGCCACAACAGTGCTTTGGGCGGTATGAAAATTATTTTCGCGTCCTCAAAGACATGGCAGAAAGCGGACTCGTCAACATTGCCGCGCATCCTGACATCATCAAGCTCTTTACCGTAGACGTGTTCCGGCAGTGGATCGCGCTCAAGACGAGTCAGGATCTGGTGGCAAGCGCGCTCATCGCCATCCGGGATGCTGGCATGGTGATGGAGATTTCTTCTGCCGGGTTGCGCAAGCCCTGTCAGGAAATTTACCCCGGCCCTGAAATAATGCGTCTGGCTGCGGATCTCGCTGTCCCCATCAGCTTTGGGGCTGACTCGCACTGCGTCAACACCCCAGCCTTCGCCTTTCCCCAACTCGCTGACTACGCACACTCTTTCGGCTACACCGAAAGCCACTTTTTCGAGCACGGCACACGGCACACGATGCCTTTTTAAAAAGGGAAAGGCAGGGGCAACGCCCCTGCTAGGGTTCAGGGGCAACGCCCCTTGTAATCTTCTATCAGGAGTATCGTCGTGACCGGTTTTACACGGCTTCCGCTTGTGGAAGTCCAGAATGTCACTGTCAGTTTTGCCGGTTACAAGGCGCTCAATGCGTTGCAGTTGACGTTGTACGCTGGAGAGCACGCTGTTATCCGCGGTGGAAACGGCGCGGGCAAGTCCACCTTGCTCCGTCTCTTGCGCGGTGAACAATGGCCAGATCAGATCCCGCCAGAGGCTGGTCAGACTATCAGGCCAGCCGGACAGGTGGTCTGGCATACCGCAGAAGGCCCACAACACGCACCGCTTGCAGGTCGCACCATCACCGCGCTGGTGTCTGCCGCTGTGCAAGAAAAAGCCATCCATCAGGAATGGCGGGTGACAGGGGAAGAACTGGTGGCAGGCGGCTTTACCGACTCCATCTACTGCGCAAACCCTCCCACTGCCGCACAACAAGACATCCTGCGCACCACAGTTGCCGCCCTCGGTGCCGAAGCGCTTTTGCCCAAGCGCATCACAACGTTATCACAAGGTCAGTTGCGCTTGTTGCTGGTGGCGCGGGCACTGGTTCGCCGCGCACCGCTGACCTTGCTTGATGAAGTGACAGACGGACTGGACGCGCACGCCAGACAGGTGTTGCTTGCGGCACTCGGTTCCGCTTCGCACCTCTCCACACTGGTGATGACAACCCACCGCCCCGAAACCTTGCCTGACTGGATCACCCGCGAAATCGTTCTGGAAGCGGGACAAGTGTTGCCGAATGCGCCTTGCCAGCACTCCCTCACAACCCCGAAACCGCAAGGGGCACAAAAGGCGCTGGCAATGACTTCACGCACAACGCCAGCCGCTGTGCCTGCTCTCCACCCGCCAGTTGTACCCGCTCCTCTCAAAGTGATTCGAGGGTGTTCGGTGTGCGTTTGCATCAAGAACGCCACCGTCTTCATCGACCGGGAACCGGTGCTACACGCGCTGGACTGGACAATCAAGCCCGGCGAAAATTGGGCGGTCATCGGCAGGAATGGCGCGGGCAAATCCACCTTGTTGCGCCTTCTGGCTGGAGATGAGATTGTCGCGTGGGGCGGGAGTATCGAACACACGTTGCCGCGTCAAGGTGGTGTGGTCAAACAGCTTGAAGTGCTCAGAAAAAGCATCCGGCTGGTTTCAGATCTTCAGCAGGCTACCTATGGCTATGACATCAGTGGTGAAGAACTGGTGTTTTCGGGCATCGACAACGCCGTGGGAGTCTATCGGGACGCTTCACCTGTAGAACGCGAACAGGTGGCAGGACTTCTTGCGGCCTTGCAGCTCTCGTTTCTAGCCAAACGCAGCATCCGTTCCTGCTCCACAGGACAGTTGCGACGCCTGTTGCTGGCACGAGCGCTGGCAGGTGAGCCGGATCTTTTGCTGCTCGACGAACCGTTTTCTGGTCTTGATGAACCCTCTCGTGCGGCCTTTGTCGCCCTGTTGGAACAAGTCGCCTTGCAAGGCGTGCAAATGGTGCTTGTGACACACCACGAAGCAGACATGTTCCCCGCAATCACCCACGTCCTCGAACTGCACCGGGGGCGCATCGTTCGACAAGAAAAAAGAAGTTAGCGCAGAGTTCCTTTGAAAGATGTCCCCCTTTCAAAGGAAAAACGCTCTAATGATGGTACGGCAGGTTGCGGATCAGCGCTTCGGCGCGGTAGAGTTGTTCGAGCAGGACAACGCGAGCCAGTTCGTGAGGGAAGGTGAGGGTTCCTAGAGCAAGGGTGTAGCGGGCGGCCTGCTTCACTGTGTCGTCAAGCCCATACGCCCCGCCGATGATAAAGCACGGCCTGCGGCTGACATTTTCAGAAATTTCATCGAGAAAAACCGAAAACTGGCGAGATGTAAAATTTTTTCCGCGCTCATCGAGACAGATAGGGATGTCTTGGGGTGTCAGAGCCGCAAGAATCCCCTTGCCTTCAAGCGCATTGCGGTCAAGAATAGGCAACGCGGGGTCACCGTCGCGGACAACGGTTTCCGTGAAGGCTCGCCACCGGGAAATACGGGTGCTGTAGTGTTCTGCTGCGGACTTCCAAAACGGCGTTCGTATCCGCCCGACAACCAGTATACGCAAAGGTTTGAGTGTCATACTGCCCTTGTTGCATCAGGAGACACACGAACGCAACAGGCGTGATTCGTAAGCATCTCTGAGGGTTGAAACATTGTTATCTGACGCCACCCGGACAGGAGGCAGACATATGGACAAACAGCGCACCCGTGGGGTCAACAGTCCCCCTTTCGTTGATTTACATCGTGCGGCAGAACTCATGCTGGACGGACACGCTGTCATCTTTCCAACAGAAACGTTTTTCGGGCTGGGGAGTCGTGCGCTTGATGCCGACGCCACAGCGCGGGTTTTTCGCGCCAAACACCGTTCTACCGTGCGTCCCCTGCCGTTGATCCTTGGCGAATGGGATCAACTCGATCTGGTGGCTAAAGTGCCAGACGCCATTTTGCCCCTGCTCCCAAAGTCCGCCGCCGTGGTGGCACTGTGCATTGAGGGGAAACCCATGTCCAGCGAGGCACTGGCG
>JAVVPW010000081.1:0-8658 GCA_036655575.1 Bilophila sp. | reverse complement strand
AAACCGGGTAACAATCTTGGTCATGAATCACTCCTGAACATCTGTACTGAGTATGAATTTTGTATCGTGCCTGTACCCAAACGTATGGCACAGGGCAACGCGCTATTCAGCCTGCCAGAGCAGTTCGATAGCTCCAGATTTGGCATCCTTGCGCGGCGGGTCAAGGTGACGACAGGCCACCAGCGCACCAGAAGGGATGTCGCCTGCCGCCGGAATCAGCGCAAAGCCTTCTTCGGTACAGGCGTAGCGCGCAAACCCCATTCCCGGAACGGAAAACGCATCGGACAAAATCCGCGCCACAAGGCCGCCGGACTGCAACGTCGGGAACACGGGCTTGACCGATGCAGACGGGACACGATCCGCGTTTTCAGTCAGCTCCTCGTCCACACTCGGTTGCAATAACATGAAAGAAAGACTCAAGGAATCCTTGGCAAGTCGGGCATCGCGGGCGAGATTTGCCAGCCAGACCGGGCCGCCTGCGTCCTGATTGGCATGGCACCAGCGCCGTTCACGTTGTCCGATGAGCGGACAAGGGCCAGAATGCGGGCACGGTGCCAGCGGCGTGAACCCTTCTTCAAGCGCGGTTTCACGCAAGGTTGCGGTCAGCGTGCCACCAAGGCGTGTGCCCGGTTCCACAAACAAAGCGCGACCTTGCGGATGCAGCGAACGGTTGAGCGCCAGCGAAAGTTCCGCCATGCGTTCGTCGATTCTGGCGTCTGTCTTGTCTCTGAGTTCATTGAGCACATTGCCCGCCATGATCAAATGGGGCTTGCGCAACTCCCGAAACGCCCGCATGAGCGGCGCACGCACAAGCCGGATCTGCCAGAGCAACGGCTCGCCCGTAAGCGCTGCGACAGCCTCCAGCAGGCTACGCCCCAGCTCCATCGGTCGTGGAACCGTGTCCACACAGACCAAGGTGAGCGGCGTTGCCCTCCAGTCCGGTCGGGACAACCACAGCGCAAGCGGCAATGTCAAGGGGCCACTGCCCAGATCCGCCACCATGATGGGGTTTTCGTCCGTGCCCTCTTGGGGCGGCGCAAGATCCAGTCCCGGCAAGAGCCGCACCAGCCGCACCAGATTCCACGGCAGAAAATAGCGCAGATACGCCGAGACAAAGCGGGGCGAACTCCAGTAGGAGCGCCCCAGTTCGCTGCGTTCGTGGGTGAGCAAGGCGGAAAGCTCACGCACCGCGTCCGGCAAATCCGCCCGGTGTGCCCGCGACAACGGCATCACCTTATCAAGCGCCTTTGGCAACAGCTCTAACGCGGCGCGACTGAGCGCGTCAAAAGGCGTGAACAAGGGACGACACAAAGGCCGCCCCTTGCCTATAAACAACAACGGCGTGGGCACTCCATCTTGATGCGGCTTTGCGTACTCAGGACGTTTCGCGTGCGCGTTGTGCCCCGATCGGTCAGAATTGCGTGAACGCCCTGCGCTGTTTTTTGGCTCGGATCTGTCTGATCTGTCAGGCCGCGCCGACTTGTCTGATCGCGCTGTTCTGTCTGATCTGTCAGGCCGCGCCGACTTGTCTGATCTGTCAGACCGCTCTGGCTTCTCAGTCCGATTCGCTCTCTTCGCCCGATCTGACTGCGAAGGAGAAGCCTTGCGATCAGAAGCCTTGTGCCGCGCAGATGGAGATGCTTTACTCACGATGCACAGGCCTCAAGTGCCGCCACAGCCGGGAGGGTCTTGCCTTCAAGCACTTCAAGGAACGCGCCGCCGGCGGTGGAAATGTAATCCACCTGACTGGCGTAGCCGTATTTTTCCAGTGCGGCGATGCTGTCCCCGCCTCCGGTCACGGTGTAGGCGCTCGTTTCTGCCACAGCTTTGGCAATAGTCTGTGTGCCCTTGCCGAACTGTTCGATCTCAAAAGCTCCCACAGGCCCGTTCCAGATCACGGTTCCGGCTTCAGCGATGAGGGTTGCGTAGCGGGCGACCGTCTCTGGCCCAAGGTCAAGAATCATGTCGTCAGGCCGCACGTTTTCCACTTTCCGCACCGTAGCTGGGGCGTGTTCGTCAAGCGCAGTCCCGACCACAACATCCACTGGCAACGGGATAGCCGCGCCACGCGCTTTGGCCTGTGCCATGATCCGGGTAGCAGCTTCAAGAAGATCCGATTCGCACAACGATTTCCCCACCTCAAACCCAGCGGCCTTCAAAAAGGTATTGGCAATGCCTCCGCCAAGGATCAGTTGATCCACGCGGGTTGACAGATTTTCCAGCACTTCAAGTTTGGTAGAAACTTTGGAACCGCCGATGATCGCCAGCAACGGATGTGCAGGCTCGTGGAGAATCCGCGTCACGGCTTCTAGTTCCGCCGCCATCAGCAGTCCGACACAGGCCACCTTGGCCTGCCGGATCGCGCCTTCGGTAGAGGCTTGTGCCCGGTGCGCGGTCGCAAAGGCGTCCATCACATACACATCACCCAGTGCTGCGAGTTTGCCAGCCAGTTCGGCGGTGTTTTTCTTCTCGCCCTTGAGGAAACGGACGTTTTCGCCCAAGACGCACTGCCCCGGCGCAACAGTCACACCATCAATATAGTCAGCAACCAGTTTGACAGGAATGCCGAGCAGCTCTTGCAACCGCACTGCCACCGGAGCCAGCGAATCTTCTTCTGAAAAAACGCCTTCCTCAGGTCGCCCCAGATGCGAAAGAACAATGATCCCAGCGCCTTTGTCAAGCGCCAGTTTCAAAGACGGGATCGCTGCGCGGATACGTTTGTCACTGGTGATCTTCCCACCCTTGATCGGGACGTTGAGATCTTCACGAAACACAACGGTCTTGCCTTTCAGATCCAGATCGGACATGCGACGTACAGGCATAAAGTTCTCCTCGTGGGCATTGCACATTGAAAAGAGGGTGCTCTTGCAGGCAGGTTTCACCAAGAGCGAAAAGACACTGCCACAAAACCACAATTGTTGCAACGAAAGGCCGTGGCCGCTTGTTCCGAAAGGGACACCTAGCCAAAAACCATATGACGCATGTACTGTGCGGTGAAATCCGCGTGTGCCGTGAGATCGAGCACCTGACACTGCTTGCTCCAGCGAATGAGCGGTGCCCGCAATTCAGGACGCTTTAGCAGCAACGCCGCGCCAGCAAGCGACGTGTTCCCAGCCGACCGGACACGCGCCCCCAGTCCAGAGGGCAGAAACCCAAGCGTCTCCAGGGCGCGCACAGGCGCGTGCTCTCCAAGCGCACCCCCAAGCACCACCTGCCTCACCTCCTGCAAGGCCACCCCCGCTGCTTGCAACAATCCCTCCAGCGCCAACGAAAACGCGGCCTTGACCTTGAGTATTTCCTCAACATCAAACGCGGTCAAGCCCAAGCCCTCACCGGGAAGCGGCAAGTACCACGCCCCTTGCGCGTCAAACCGCACGGCCTGCCGTAACCGCCGAGCCAGCGGCGTTGTGCCTTCCGCAAGCCTGCCGCCTGGGGTGAGGAAACCCGTGCGCAACAAAATATCGAGTAAGGATACATAGCCCGTTCCACACAAGCGCTCGGCACTACCGCCGCCAATGACCTGCGGCGTCAGTCCCTTTGGATCAAGACGAAAGCCGGACACGCTCCCGGCTTGTGCGACACCTCCGTGCGTCAGACCAATCCCTTCAAGCGCAGGCCCTAGCGGAACGCTCGTCACCACAGAACGCTCGGCATCAAGCGCAAGCACACACTCCCCGTTTGTCCCCAAGTCAGCAAGGAGAAAAGGAAATGTTGGTTCCTGCCCAAACAGCAAGGTTGCCATGCCAGCGCTGATGTCCCCGCCAACGAACGGCGCTGGTTGGGGCGTCACCCAGACTGGGGGAAGACCGGGGAGTGAAACCGTTTCCCCGCCCGCCCCGTTCGTCGGCAGGTGGTACGGCGCAACCGCCAGCCCCGCTGTATCCAGATCCAGCAAAATCGCGGTCATGGCTGTATTTCCGGCAACGCACAACTCCAGCGTTGCGTCTGGCGCGACCGCGTGTACCTCTGCGACAATCCGTTGTAAAAACCGCAACAGCAACGTCCTGAGCACGCCCCGACCCGCAACCGTCCTTGCGGCACCAAGACGCGAGACAACGTCACTCCCCGCGCCCATCTGCGGATTCAGCGCCTGTCCACGCAAAAAAACGCTATTGCTGTCGCTGGCTTGCCACTGCACCGAGGTTGTGCCCAGATCCACCGCCAGCAGCACCTTGCAAGACGTCACCACCCGCTCTACCCGCTCTGTCCGCGCAACAGGCGGCGGAGGAAGCACCACTTCCATGCCAGAACGTACACGGTGCCGGCAGGACAAACGCCACCCTGCTGCCACCGCACCCTCGCCAAGCACCCGGCTATCCGCCTCCACAGGCTCTGGAATCCCTTGTAAAAAGCGAACCCGACACGCGCCGCACCTGCCAAGCCCGGAACACAGCGCCGGAGGCGCGACTTCTCCAGACAGCCAGATGGTCTGCGCCAAGGTCGCCCCCGCACCAGCCGTATTCGTAGCCATCGAAACCACCTTGCCCGAATCTTCGTGTACCCAAAGCGTCATAGTGCTCCTCTTTCCTTTCTTTTTACTGAAACGACGCTCACGAAACACAGCGCGCGCCGTGAAGTGGCGTAGATTCTGGGGAAAGTGACGTTTCTCCCCAGAATGACAACTTTGCAAAGGGCTTGACCGGAACACACATGCAGGGCTATGCAGTATGAATCAGATGCTACTCCGCATCGGTATCGACGGCAGACGCTTCAGAACCAGCAGGACATCATGAATAAAATTTTAGCTCAGGATGAAGTCGATGCTCTCTTGCGCGGGCTTTCCGGCGGAGAAATCGAAAGTGAAAACGATATTCAGGAAGACACGTCTGGAATCGTCCCTTTTGACCTTGCCAATCAAGACCGCATCATTCGCGGTCGGATGCCGGTTCTAGAAATCGTCAACGACCGCTTTGCGCGCCTTTGCACCAACGCCCTTTCCAATGCCGTGCGCAAGCGTGTTGAATTAAACCCTATTTCTATTGACATGACCAAGTTCGGGGACTTCATGCGCTCTCTCCCCGTGCCGACCAGCATCAATATTTTCAAAATGGACCCCTTGCGCGGCAACGCTATCATCGTGGTGGATTCGCGTCTTGTGTTCGCGCTGGTGGAAAACGTCTTTGGCGGTGCGGGTTCACAGCCCAAAATCGAAGGCCGCGAATTCACCCGCATCGAACAGGCTATTGTGGACAGAATCATCAAGATAGCCCTTGATAACATGGAAGAATCGTGGCGTCCGGTACACGATGTGAAACTCGAACTGGTGCGCTCAGAAATCAATCCCCAGTTCGCGGCTATTGTTCCACCGAGCGATGTGGTTGTGGTCATCAATTTTGAAGTGGAACTTGATTCCTCCATCGGCTCCATGATTATCTGCCTGCCCTACGCCACCATCGAACCCATCCGCTCCAAGCTCCACGCCAGTTTCCAGACCGAACGTCTGGAAGTTGACCACGCCTGGGTCGCACGCCTCAAAGAACGCCTGCTCGAAACCCCGGTGGAAATGAAAGTCCACCTCGGTTCCACCCAGATTTCTGGCAACCAACTGTTGCGCCTGCAAATCGGGGATGTGCTCGTGCTCGATACCGACGTGGAAAACCTGCTTGCCTGTACCGTTGCCGGCGTCACCAAATACTGGGGCATCGCCGGAACAGTAAAAGCCAACAAATCGTATCAGATCATCAAAGAAGAAGAACCACAGTACACCTAAACGGTGGCTGAAAAAGCTCTCCACGAACGGTGCCGCGCCGCGCTCCTTTGCCGTGCTACTTGTGCAGCCACTTCTTGAGCATGGCGTACAAATCGTCTGGCTCAAGAGGCTTGGTCAAATGGTCATCCATGCCAGCTTCAAGGCTTTTCTCTCTGGCTTCAAGCAGCGCGTGGGCTGTGAGGGCGATGATGGGGGTACGGGGAGCCTTGGTGGTGGCTTCGCGTTCGCGGATCAGCCGGGTTGCCTCCAGTCCGTCCATTTCTGGCATCTGTACATCCATGAATACCAGTGCGTAGGTCTTGTTTTCAAAGCGTTGCACGGCCTCTAGCCCGTTCTCTGCCAGATCGACCGTCAGTCCCATGCAGCGCAGCAGCTCTTGTGCGATCTGCTGATTGATCTCGTTGTCTTCCACAAGCAGAATATGACCGGACAACGGGGCGTACCCCGGCGCGGGTTCGATCAGACTCGCCGTGGTGGTGGCACTGTGCGAAGACGGCAACGGCGCCACACCGTGCTCCTCCCGCACCGTAGCGACACCAAGAGCAAGGACAAACGAAAAGACACTCCCCACGCCAACAGTGCTCTGCACCTCCAAAACGCCGCCCATGAGTTGCACCAGCCGCTGACTGATGGCAAGCCCCAGTCCTGACCCGCCAAAACGCCGTGAAATAGAGCTATCTGCCTGCGAAAAAGCCTGAAAAAGCCTCCCTATCTGCTCTTCCGTCATGCCGATGCCCGTGTCTGTCACCACAATCTTGACAGTCACGGTGGTGTCATCTTGCTGCATGAGCTTCAGATCAAGAATAACGTCACCAGCTTCCGTAAATTTGATCGCGTTGCCCACCAGATTGAGTAAAACCTGCCCCAAGCGCAACACATCGCCCATAAGCACGCAGGGCAAAGCCGGATCGACCCGGAACAAAATCTTCAGCCCCTTGTCTTCGGCGCGTTGCCCGATGAAGGTGTTCAGACTTTCAAGCATCTGCACCACTCGAAACTCGGTGCATTCAATGTCCATGCGTCCCGCTTCGATTTTGGAAAAATCAAGAATATCGTTGATGATTCCCAGAAGCGTCCGCGCAGAAAATTTGATTTTTTGCAGATAATCAAACTGCTTCGGCGTGAGCGTGGTTTGCAATGCCAGATAGGTCATGCCGATGATGCCGTTCATGGGCGTCCGAATTTCATGACTCATGTTGGCGAGAAAGGCGCTCTTGGAACGGTTGGCGGCGTCGGCAGCTTCGGCAGCCTCCCGGAGACGCTGTTCGTTCTTTCTGAACGGGCGCAGATCGTGCAACAGCAAGAGAAGCGCAGGACACCGTTGAAAACGCAACGGCACCAGCGTCACTTCGCACGGCACATGATCCCCTGCGCTATCCAGATAATCCCATTCATACCGCGACCTTCCGATGGTGTTTGCTTCCTCCAGCATCCGCAAAATCTTGTCGGTGGAGCGTTCTCCATCCGGCTGCTTTTCTGGATGCCGCTTGAAGCGCTCAAAAGCCTCTCGCGTGGGCACCTTGAACAGCGTAAGACAGGAATCTGTGAAATTCAGAATCGTTCCTGCTGTATCTACAATGAGATACACATCATTGCTGGCCTTATAGATCGCGTGCTGCACCTCTTCTGTGTCGCGCAGCGAGCTGAAGCGTTGCCGCAACAAAAACGCAATAAGCCCAAGCGTTGCAATCGCGCCCACGACATTGAAGGCAACGATAATCGTCAGCAATCGGCTCAAAGGGGCGTCCGCTCGATTCGCGTTCACCAGCGCAACCACGGTCCAGTCTGTCATGCCCACAGGCGCAAAGGCCGCCACCACCTCGTTGTCTTCCCATGTGATCCGCCGGATACCGGATCGCTCGTGCAACACCGACATGATGTCGGCGTCATCAGCCAACGAAAGCGCCATATTCTTGCACGGTTGCGAGTGCATGAGCACAAGTCCCTTACTGTCTATGACAAAAAGCTCACCACCGTTTTCAAGCGGGCTGTCTTGTACAATGGTGCGCGCAATAGTGTTCATATCCACGGTGATGGTCAGCACGCCCCGGTAGACACCATCCACCTTCAGCCCCTCAGCCATCATGAACACAGGATTGCCGGAAGCCCGACTCAGCATAGGGGCGGTGGTTATGGGTGTGCCGCGCATGGCGTCCTGAAAATAGGCACGATCTCGATAGTTGACGCCTAGCGCCTGCTTGTTGTTGCTGTAGATGGCTGTGCCGTCGGCATTGAGCAAGGCATAGATACAGCTTGCCCGAGTACGCTTGTACAGCTCATCCAGATAGGCAGAAGCCTCAGCAAGCGCCATCTGATAGGGGTGCTGGGAATTTTTGAGATCGTCTGCCGGCGCCGTGGCGAGTGGAAAAGACACAACTCGCTGTAAACAAGCAACATTTGTCTGGATATGCAAGACTGTCCTCAGCGCCTCAATCTTGCCTTCCAGTTGTCTTGTAGACACCTGTACCAGCGCGAGTTGCCGAGCGAACATGGATTGCGTCAATTCCTCTCGTGAAGCCTGATAAATCACAACAGATCCAACAAGCATCGCCAGAAGAACGACCCCAAGCACACCCAGTTGATGATGTTTAAACATGTGCATGGTACTCACGCCTCTAGATGTTCGTGGAGAAAAAACGAAAAAGGAAGATCGCCTTTGTACAAAAAGATTACAGAGGCGACATCAGATCCTTGAGCAAAGGACGGTCTGCGTCGAGAAAAGGAAGTTTCTGGGCTTCAACTGGCGTTACCCATCGAAAGAGCTGGCCTTCGTTGGACTCTGGCTCTCCCGCAAAAGCAGTGACATGAAAAAAATGCACCACAACAGCTTGTTCCGGGTACTGGTGTTCGACTGTACGCCAGAGACGGCAGACCGCAACCCCGGCAATCTCAAGCGACAGCTCTTCGCGCACTTCACGGATGAGCGCGGCTAAAAGCGTCTCGCCGGG
>JAVVPW010000080.1:0-8845 GCA_036655575.1 Bilophila sp. | reverse complement strand
CGGGTGTACATGGTGATGAAAAACCGCGCGAGTTCAAAAATATCTTCCCCTCGTTCACGGAGCGAGGGCAAACGCAACGGGATGACATTGAGCCGAAAAAACAGGTCTTGCCGGAATTTGCCTTCCTGCACCCACGCATCCATGTCGCGGTTGGTTGTCGCAAGAACCCGCACATCCACAGGAACGGTTTCTGTGCCGCCAACGCGGTCTATTTCGCCTTCCTGCAATACGCGCAGCAACTTGCCCTGAAGGGCACTGTCCATCTCAGAAATCTCGTCAAGCAAGATTGTGCCACCGCTGGCCAGCTCAAACTTGCCGAGCTTGCGGGCTATGGCGCCTGTGAACGCGCCTTTCTCGTGCCCAAACAGCTCACTTTCAAGCAGATGCTCCGGGAGAGCCGCACAGTTGACCGCCACAAACGGGCCTTTCCCGCGATTGCTCCATGCGTGGAGCGTGCGGGCGAACATCTCCTTGCCGGTGCCGGATTCGCCAGAAATGAGCACAGAGGCTTTTGACGGCGCAACCTGCCTTGCCAGCGCAAGCACCCGACGGATGGCGGGGTTGCTGCCGACAATGTGCGGGCCACCGGTGGGAAGCTCTGGCTTGCGACCACCAAGCGTGGACGTGGACGGCACAGGCGCAGAACGGCGCGGGGCACGCGCCATGACCGCCACTTTCTCAAACGACAACGGCTCAAGCCAGTAATCTTGCGCCCCAAGACCTAACAGACGCTCGGCTTCTTCCACCGAACCCTTGTCGGTCATGACAACCACGGGCGGAAAGGCTGGGTCGTCTTCGCCTACCGCTAACAAATCCTCGACTTTGTAACCCGGCAACACCGGACGCGAAAAAATGACACCCGGCCCAGATTTGCGGATAAAGGCCGAAGCTCCCTTGAGATTTTCGGCAAGACCAACCTCATACCCCGCGTCCCGCAACTCTGGAAAGATGCGAGTCACGGCGTGAGCCGGAGCGAGAAAAAGAATTCGTTGCGTAGACATTCGTTTTAATTTACCCGGATACCTCTCGTAAGGCAAGATGCTATCCGAAGGCTCTCTGACGTTTTCATGGCGGACGCATGACAGGAGACCTTCCGGGTTTTTTGCACCGCTTGCGAGTACCCCGCAAACACCTGCAATTGCCCGTTTCCTCAGGTGGACAGTACAAACGTCGCTGTCCACCTCCCATCTCCCATCCCCTCTTCTCTTTCCCCATCTCCCACTCTCCCATCTCCCCCATGATACTAACAGTACAAATAATTGAATTTTTTTCTTCCTCGGTGGAGACTGTTCTTGACTGCTTTTTCTGATTGCATTGGCGTCGGAAGAACAGCTTGCGCGGGTACTGGTATGAGGAAACCGGGACGCATTTTCACCTTTAGGCATGAAGAAAGGAGTTTGTCATGAAGAGACTCATCACACTGCTGCTTGCGGCAGGACTTGTCTGCTCGTTGGCGTATGTGGCTTCGGCAGCGGACATCAAGGCGAAGGGGGTATGGGATATTGCTCTGCAATACAATGATTCCAGCTTTGCCAAGCATGAAACAGCGGATCGTTTTGACGCCAAGCAACGCTTTCGTACCCAGATTGACGTGATCGCTTCTGAGAATCTGAAGGGCGTTGTGTTTTTTGAAATTGGCGATACGAACTGGGGGAGAGGTTCTCAGGGTGGTTCCCTTGGTACCGATGGCATTGAAGTAGAAGTGCGCTACTCCTATATTGACTGGGTTGTGCCGGACACAGATCTCAAGATCCGCATGGGTCTTCAGCCTTTTGTGATGCCGGGGTTTGTCGCGGGTTCTGCGGTGCTTGACGGGGATGGCGCGGGCATCACCGCTTCGTATGACTTCACCCAGAATGTTGGCGCTAACCTTTTCTGGTTGCGCGCTGAGAACGACAACAATTCGTACATCGACAAGCACGGCTTTTCGGATACGCAGAACAACGCCCTTGATTTTGTCGGCCTGACCTTGCCGATGACGTTTGACGGTGCCAAGGTCACGCCTTGGGGCATGTACGGCTTTGTGGGCAACCGCAGTCTTTCTGGGAACGCACGCGGCGACATCAATGATGCCCGCGACGGCATGTTGCCTGTCCTGCCCGGCACACTCCAGAGCCTCAACAACGCTTTTACAACGGACAAGAGCCGTGGGAACGCCTGGTGGGGCGGCATTACAGGGGAACTGACCCTGTTCAATCCCTTCCGCCTCGCTGGTGACTTCAACTACGGTTCTGTTGATATGGGTAGCACAGCTTCGCTTGGCACCTACCCCGGTAGCACCTCCAGCAAGAAGATCGACCTCAAGCGCAGCGGCTGGCTGCTTTCGGCTCTGGCAGAATACAAGCTCGACATGATGACTCCGGGCCTGCTCTTGTGGTACGGCTCTGGCGACAATAGCAACGCCTATGATGGTTCTGAACGGATGCCGGTTGTGGACGGCGGGTGGAAGGGTTCGAGCTTTGGCTTTGACAACGGGTATGGCATTGATGCGGACACCGCGCTTGGCACTAGCCCGGTCGGCACATGGGGCGCGGCTCTGCGCCTCAAGGACATCTCCTTTATCGAAGAACTCACCCACACGTTCCAAGTCGGCTATTACCGGGGCACAAACGATAAGAACATGCCCAAGAATGCCGGGATGCGCTCCTCGCACACCAGCTATACGGACACCGGCGGACTCGAAGGCTCTACCTATCTCACCGAAAAGGACGGCGCGTGGGAAGCCACCTTTGACTCGCAGTACCAGATCTATCAGGATCTGACCCTCGCCCTTGAACTTGGCTACCTGCGCCTTGACCTCAACGACAGCGTGTGGGGCAACGTCATCAACGCAACCGAAGACAACGCCTACAAGGTCGCCCTGAACATGCGCTACGCCTTCTAGTACAGATTATTTTTGAAATGTTGCACATTTCAAAAATTCATTTTGCCGAAAAACGTCGTTTTCGGCAAAATCCACGCCGCGTTGCGGCGCGTCGCACTCACATGCGCCGTAGAGCATTTGAACATTTTCAATGGTAAAATGCTCTGCCTTAAAACATAGTCATTCCTGATGCAATGCGCAAGCTATCCTGAAGGTTTGCTGACAACAATCAGCGGACTTCCTGACGAAATTGCAAGGATTGACGCAAGGTTTCTCTGTCCATGAATTTGACTTCTGCGCCAAGGGGGATGCCTTGTGCCAGCCGGGTGACGCGCAGTTTGGGAAAGTGGCGTGCGAGCAGGCCACGCACCAATGCGCCTGTTGTTTCGGCTTCCACAGTCGCACCAAGCGCGAGGATGACTTCGCGGATGCGCCCTTCTGCAACGCGGTTCGTGAGACGATCGAGTTCCAGACTGTCCGCGCTGAGGTTGTCAAGCGGCGCAAGCAGGCCACCCAGAATGAGGTACCGACCCCGAAAAAACGCGCCGTCTTCCAGCGTCAGCATACTGTCCCATTCCGCGACAACGCACAGCACTTCTTCGTCGCGTTCAGGATCAGCGCAGACGCGACAAGGATCTGTATCGGTGAGCGCACCACAACGCGAACACAGCCGCAGATTGTCCCGCAAGTCGTGAATGCCCTTGCCGAGACGCCTTGTCTCCGCTTCAGGCCACTTTAACAACATCATCGCAACCCGCATGGCCGATTTCGGCCCAAGTCCGGGCAGTCGCGCCAGTTGCTCAATCAACGCCCTGAGAGGTTCTGGGATTCTATGATCCATCAGGAAAGGCCTCCGCCGTGGGATCTGGAGAAAGATCGGGGAAGACACCTTGCTTCAAGAAGTTGCCTCCCCGTTGTTCCTTAAACGATCCCAGGCAGCTTGATACCACCGGTGATGGTGGCGATTTCGCGTTCCATGGTAGCGCGTCCAACGCGGATAGCTTCGTTGACTGCGGTCAGAACGAGGTCTTGCAGCATTTCCACATCAGCACCTTCCAGCGCCTTGGGGTCAATGATGATTTCCTTGATGTCCTGCTTGCAGGTAGCGACAACCTTGACCATACCGCCGCCGCTGGTGGCTTCCACGGTGTGTTCGCCCATTTCCTGTTGCAGTTTGGCGATTTTGTTCTGCATGACGCCAGCCTGACGTACAAGATCATTCATGTTGCGCATTCGATTCTCCTTGTTTTGATAAAGTTCCAGAATCCCGGACGGTTTCCACCGGAATACACCGCAACAGGGCGGCATCGAACGTTTCAGTCAGTGACCGTATCACGGGATGGGTAGCCAATTCCTGTTTCAAATCTGCCTCGGTCTTGCGCGGACGGGCTGGAGGCAAAACCGCAACAGACACCTCTCGCCCTGTGTACGCGCACACCAATTGCCGTAACGCCTCAAGACGAGCCTGAACTACCAGTTGCTCATACTGGAAGGTGGTGGTTGTGGCAAGAGTCAGGGTGCGCTCTGTGAGCGTGCCAACAGCCTGCTGCACGGCATGGAGCGGCAAGGCCGTGCCCGGAAGCACCTGCTCATCGCAATAACGCAAAAAACCTGCCCAGCTTGGGGCTGTAGCGTCACTTTCGGGCGCAGGCGCTGGCAAGGGGGACGGGGCAGGCGCTGGCACGGCCTGTTCCTGTACGATCGGCACAGGCACGGCAGGCGCGCTGTCAGCAACAGTGTCGTGCGCTTCCGAGCCACCAGCCCAGCCGCCTCTATCCTGAATCGACGTATCCGGCGACGGTGCAGGGTCAGGCTCATCCCACGGTGGGCGCTCGTCAGAGCGTGAACCAGAGGTTGACGGCGTATGCGCACGCAGTGGCGCGTTACGCAGTGGCGCGTTACGCGGTGGCGCGTTACGCGGTGGCGCACTGTGCTGCGGCACCGTACTTGGAGGGGGCATGGGGGCACAGGGGGCCCCGGAGTCCCTGTTCCACCAGTCGGCACCGCACGCGAAAGCACTTCGAGTGAAACCAGACGCGGCAACAGCGCAAGGTTGAGCAGCAACAATTCAAGCGCGGCGGACGGTTCCAGACTCGTCAGCACCTGTCGCTGGCTTTCAAGCACCATCTGCCACGCCGCATGGATGTAGGCTGGCTCAAACTGCGGTGCCAGCTCCATGAGGCGCCGCATTTCCGCTTCGGGCATGTCAAGCGCGCTCGACGCCGCTTCGCCAGCCTGACGGATGAGAAACAGGTTGCGCCACAAGGTTGCAAGTTCACGCAAGAAAAAGCCAAGATCCACACCGCGTTCGAGCAGTTCTTGGGTCAGCGCGGCAACAGCAAGGCAATCTTGTGCCTTAAACGCTTCGAGCAGCCGCTCGTACAACTCCTGCCCGGCAAGCCCCAGCACACTGCGCGTTGCGGCTTCAGTCAGAGAATCGCCACCAAGTGCCAGCGTCTGACCGAGCAAGGACATGCTGTCTCGCACACTGCCTGCGGCGCGCCGTGCCAACAGCCGCACCGCAGATTCCTCGTAAGGCAATTTTTCCTTGTTCAGAATACGGACAAGGTGCGCCACCAGTTCGGCTTCGGGAAGCGCTTTGAACACAAAATGCTGACACCGGCTCACAATGGTGACGGGGAATTTGTGCGCCTCGGTGGTGGCGAGAATGAAGGTGACACGCGGCGGCGGCTCTTCCAGCGTCTTTAAGAGTGCGTTGAAGGATTCTCGCGTGAGCATGTGGGCTTCATCAATGATGAAAACCTTGTAACGACCTTCCATCGGGGCGTAGGCGATGGTCTCGCGCAACCGTCTGGCATCGTCAATGCCCCGGTTGGACGCGCCGTCGATCTCGATCACGTCCACATGGTTGCCTTGCGTGATGCGGCGGCACTGGGCGCACTGATTGCACGGCTCACCCACAGGCGCGTGTTCACAGTTGAGCGCCTTGGCAAAAATCCGGGCGATGGTGGTCTTGCCCACCCCTCTCGTTCCACTCAAAAGATACGCCGGAGCCACTCTGTCTTGTGCTGCTGCACGAGAAAGGATAGCCTTCACGGTGTCTTGTCCGGTCACTTCAGCAAAAGATTGCGGACGGTAGCGGGTAGCAAGGGATGCGTGACTCATGATGTCCTTTTTTCTCCCATGGAGCGTCTGTACAGGCTCAACGGAAAAGCTAAAAAAGAGGGTACCATCCCGCAGGGCGGTAACCCCATACGCTAATTGAAAGCGCACAGGCGGTCAAGAGGAGAGATTCGCGTTCTTCTCTGTAACCGTGCGCAGGTATCCCAAGAAAAACAGTTTCCTTTTAGAACAAACCAGCGTATTCTTCCTCCATCTTTTCTGTCGTTCACCTGTCCTTTGTTGAGGTGATGTGTTGGAGTGCCTTTTGAATAGACGCCGATTTCTTACCACAGGTTGTATCATGGCTCTGGGATGCCTTCTAGAGCTTTCACCGTTCGCGTCCGAAGCTCTTGCGGCGGACTCCTCGGCATCCCGCAAAACCAGCGGACGTTCACGGAAAAAAAAGGCAACCTCGCGTAGCCGCAAGACCGATTCCAGACGCACCAACACCGCTAAGGACTCGTCAAAGCAGTTTGCCCCAAAGCAACAACCCGCTGCCAAGTCCTTGCCTCCAGATCAGGCGCAACCCCAAATGCAGCCGGAAGCCATCGCCAAGCCGCTGCAAAAACCGCTCTCGCACGCTGATGAGCCGGATCTTGCCCCAGCTTCGAGCACGAAGATCACGTCAAAACAAGACGCGGATCTCCCTGCCAACGCGCCGGAAGAAGTGCGCGATTACCTCGTCAAAATGCGCAATTACGACATCCCTTTTCCCGGTGATGTCATCCTGCCGCCGTCTGGACAGGTTCTGCTCAACACCGTCATGGCGCGCCTTGACCGCTTGCAAGGGCACATCGGACACGGACATTTCTATCTGCTCGGTCTCGACGAGGCCATCAGCTACGCCAAACGTCCGGCTATCGGTGCGTTCACCCGGCAAGAGCTGGATTTTCTCGAAAATCTCTTCCATGTTGACGCCGCCGCCTATGGCTTTCTGGACAAGAAACCGCTCAAGGCCTTCACCGCTACCATCGCCAAAAGTCAGGTTATCAAGGTGCCCGGCATGGGCAATTATATCTACAAGGAAGGCGCACTGGAAAAATGGACTGAAATCCGCCGCCTCCTTGGGGACGATGTGATCCTCTCCAGCGGTGTGCGCGGCGTTATCAAGCAATTCTACCTGTTCCTTGCCAAAGCCCAACACAACGGCGGCAACATGTCGCTGGCCTCGCGCTCCCTCGCACCTCCCGGATATTCCTTCCACGCTGTGGGCGATTTTGATGTGGGACAACGAGGTTTGGGCGTACAAAACTTCATGGCCGAATTCACGAGAACCCCTGTCTATCAAGAGCTTTCCGAGCGTGGCTATATTTCGTTGCGCTACCCCAGAGACAATTTTCTGGGGGTTCGATTTGAACCCTGGCATGTCAAGGTGACTTCATGATCCTGCGCTTTCTGCTGTTGCTGAGTCTTGTTGTGACCCTGCTCCCCTGCTCTGTCGGAGCCAAAACCGGTAGTACCGAACCCGGTAGCGCCGGAACCGGTAGCGCCGAAAGCGGAACAAACTTTTCCGTACACAAACTCGGAACTGGCGAGCCGAATGTGCTCATCATCGGCGGCATTCAGGGGGATGAGCCGGGCGGTTTTTCCGCCGCAAGTCTCTTGAGCACAAGCTACCGCATCACGAGCGGCGCGGTGTGGGTGGTGCCCAACCTCAATTTTCCGAGCATCATCAAGCGCTCCCGTGGCCTGCACGGCGACATGAACCGCAAGTTTGCCGCTCTCCCCGAATCTGACCCTGAATACAGCACCGTGCGCCGGATTCAAGATCTCATCCGCACCCCCAGCTTGCGGCTTGTGCTCAATCTGCATGACGGTGGCGGGTTTTATCGCCCCACGCACGACTCGCAAGACCGCAATCCCAGACGCTGGGGGCAGTGCCTCATCATCGACATGGCTGAAATGCCCACGCATCCACAAGGGCAACTTGAAGCACGCGCCCTTGCAGCACTCGCAGACGCCAACAACAACCTGCTTGCGCCAGAGCATTCTTTGCACCTCAAGAACACCCTCACCCATCTTGGCAACCCGGAAATGGAAAAAAGCCTGAGCTGGTACGCGGTGCGCAACGGCATTCCCGCGTTCGGTCTGGAAGCCAGCAAAAATTTCCCCGTGGACATCCGGGCGTACTATCATCTCTTGATGGTTGAAGCGCTCCTCCGGCAGGCTGGCGTTGGTTTTGAACGCGACTTTCCTCTGTCTCCCGCAGGGATTGCCGCCGCGCTTCAAAGCAATGTCCAGATCGCTTTTGCCGAAAATCGGGTACTGCTT
This sequence comes from Bilophila sp., assembly GCA_036655575.1. Lineage (GTDB taxonomy): Bacteria > Desulfobacterota > Desulfovibrionia > Desulfovibrionales > Desulfovibrionaceae > Bilophila. The sequence continues at coordinate 588 of JAVVPW010000080.1, read as the reverse complement.
CCACTCGACAACGCCCGCCCGCGTCTTGGCGGGAGTATTCCTCTGCCGCGCAACGCCATGAACAACATCCGCACCAGCAAGCCTATCCTTGCTGTCACCAGTCTCAAGGACGAAATGCAGGTTCACTACGGCAACCGCACCGTCACCCGCTTCAAGGCAGACTGGTGCGAGACCGACAGCGATCTTTCAGCCCTTGCCGTAACCATTGACGGGCACACGCAAAACGTCCACTTCGGGGATCTTGTGGATGTCAAGGAAGGATTCGCCGTCGCCGCTGTCAAGGGCTACCGAGTAAACGCCATCGGTACGAACTTTGGCCCGGATGAAAGCGACAAAACCCTTGTGCGCAAACATTTTCAGGAGCGCTACTCGCTCGACAACGCCAGCCGCATCTACCGCGTGGAAGCCTACAAGGGAAAACGCTTCGCCGGAATGTTCCTTGTCCGCTTCAGCGGCGCTACCAAACCCAATCGCAACACCCTCCCCGCCATCGCCGGGCGTGAATCAAAAAAAGGGATGTAAGGCCGAAGAGAAACCTTGCGCGTGCCTTTTCACCTTGAAACGGCTCTCCGGCGCGTTGCGGTGCGC
>JAVVPW010000079.1:8597-8866 GCA_036655575.1 Bilophila sp. | reverse complement strand
CACCCTCGACGAGCAAAAAGGCGTCTGCGGCCAAGGTGTTGAGCTTTGCAAGCAAGCCTTCTGTCGTGAGCAAGTGTCCGGCAAGTTCTGCGGCAAGGTGGGGCGAACAGGCAGGGCGGAAGGTTTCAAGAACGTAGGCGCAGGGCGTTTGGGTGCTTGAGCTTGCTTCTTGATAGCGGGTCACGTCAGGCGCGATAAGGGGGCGTTCCCCGGTTTCGGCATCCGTACAGCCAGTCTGTACAGGCTTGACAGCTCGTGCAGGCACGCCT
>JAVVPW010000079.1:0-8587 GCA_036655575.1 Bilophila sp. | reverse complement strand
GAGCAGGATGCGTAACAGTCCTGCGGTGATGGTGGTTTTGCCAATGTCGGTGTCTGTACCTGTGATGAAAAGTCCGTTCATGGTGCTACCCGCAAGCCGAGTGTTTTGAGCAGCGCGTTGTCTGCGCTGAAGTCATACCCTTTGGTGGTGAGGTAGTTTCCTGTCATGATGCCGTTGGCACCGGCAGAAAGCACCCATGATTGCCAGTCACCGAACGTCTTTTCCCGTCCGCCACAGATGAGCACGTCTTGCGTGGGGTGGAGCAGTCGAAACAGCGCCACAACGCGCAAGGCTTCCTCCGGCGGGAGAAGATTTGCGTTTTCAAGCGGAGTACCAGCGATAGGATTCAGGAAGTTGAGCGGCAGGGAATCGACCTTGAGTGCTGTAAGCGTCTGCGCCAGTTCGATGCGTTGCGCCCACGATTCCCCCAGTCCGAAGATCCCGCAGCTACACACCCGAAACCCAGCGGCTCGTGCGACGCGCACGGTTTCAAGGTCGTCCTCATAGGCGTGAGTGGTGCAGACACGCGCAAAGTGACTGCCTGCGGTTTCGAGATTGTGGTGGTAGGAGGTGAACCCGGCCTGACGCAGACGAAGGGCGCGTTCTGAAGTCAAAAGCCCCAGCGAGGCGCACAGCTTGATGTCAACCGTAGCAAGAATGACGGTGGCGGCTTCGCACAAGGCGTCAATATCCGCTTCACTGGGGGTTGTGCCGCTGGTGACGATGCCAAAACGCGCTACTCCGGCGGCGGCGAGTTCTTGTGCGCGTGCCAGCAAGGTGGCGGTATCGACCAGACCGTACACCGGGGTGTTGGTCGTATAGTGGGCAGACTGGGCGCAGAAGGCGCAGTTTTCAGGGCAGCGCCCGGATTTGGCATTGATGATGCCACAGGTGAAGGTTGCCGCAGGCTTGTACACAGCGCGGGCAAGACTTGCGACAGCCAGCAGATCCAGCGTCGCGTCAGCGGGAAGGTGCGCCACCGCCAGCGCCTCAGAAGCAGAAAGCAACGGTGTGCCACAACCGGACAGAATCCGTCCCGCAATACTGGCAAGCAATGAGTCCATAGAGATACCTTGAGTTAGAGCATTTTTACAGTGAAACAGCAGGTTTTGGAGAGGTTTTTCTGGAGGGTTTTTTGGGTGTTGCAACGCCTTCTTGAGGGCAGAAAGACGCCATGTCGCATTGCGCACAAAGAGGCGTGCGGGCATCGCACACATGGCGTCCAAACCAGACCATGCGGTGATTGACGCCACCCCATTCGTCACGGGGAAAGAGGCGCATCAGATCTTGTTCGATGCGCACTGGATCAGCGTGTGTGGTCAGCCCAAGGCGTGCGGCAATCCGCTTCACATGGGTGTCAACTGCCAGTCCCAGATTGATGCCGTACCCGCCCCAGAGCACAACGTTGGCGGTCTTGCGGGCAACGCCGGGCAAGCGGATCAGTTCTTCCATGGTCTGCGGGGGCACGCCGTTAAAGTCGTGCAGCACCATTTTTGCCGTGGCGATCAAGTGCTTGGCCTTGCTGTGATAGAACCCTGTAGAGCGCACGACTTCTTCCACGTCAAGCACCTCTGCCTCTGCCAGTGCGGCGGGATCTGGCCAGCGCTTGAAAAGCACCGGTGTGACCTTGTTCACTCGTTCGTCCGTACACTGCGCCGCAAGCACGGTTGCCACCAGCAATTCCCACGGATTGTGCGCGGTGAGGTGCATGTCGAGGGTGGGGTAGCGGGCTTTGAGTCGCTCAAGCACCAGCAGGGCGCGCTGTTTGTCGGTCATGAAACAATCCTTTTTGCTGAAGGTCTTTGGTCGTGATTGCCAGAATACCGTGAAACCGTTAGTATCGCCAAGGCCTTTTCAGGCACACGTTCCAGAAGGAGCAACAGATGGCTCTTATGGTCTACATGACAGCCTCTTCTCTGGAAGAAGCGCACCGTATCGCCGAGGATCTGGTGGAAAGGCGACTCGCGGCAGGGGTCAATATCCTGCCGTCCGTGGCCTCTGTGTACCGCTGGAAAGGGGCTGTACGCAAGGCTTCTGAAGTGGCTCTTTTGGCGCAGACTTCTGAAGATCGGTTTGAGGCGCTGGTGGCTCGTGTTTGTAGCCTGCACAGCTACGAAACGCCGTGCATCGTGGCCTTGCCCATGCTTCACGCCAACGCCGCTTTTCTGGACTGGATCGACGCAGAAACGCAATCCTTTTACGAAAATGACAGGTAAAGTATGTCCATGTATGTTTCTGGATCACTGGCTTTTGACCGGATCATGGCTTTTGGCGGGAAATTTTCGGATCACATTCTGGCGGACAAGCTCCACATTCTCAACGTGAGTTTTTTCATCAACAGTCTGGTGGAAAAGCGCGGGGGGTGTGCGGGGAACATTGCCTATACCCTGGCGCTGATGGGTGAAAAACCCCTCATCGTGGCTGCCGCAGGCAAGAATTTCACCGAATACGCGACCTTTTTGCAAGATTTAGGGCTTCCTCTTGACGGCATCCGCATTATGCCCCACGAGTTTACTGCGGAATGCACCCTCATCACCGATCAGGACAACAACCAGATCAACGGCTTTTACCCCGCTGCCATGCAGTTTCCGTGTACCTACCCCTTCTCTGCGCTCGATGCCACCACCGATTGGGGCATTGTGTCACCCGGCAATTTCGATGACATGCAACGCCTCCCCCAGCTTTTCCGCGAAAAAGGGGTTCGCTACATCTATGATCCCGGTCAGCAGATCCCCGCGCTGTCTGGGGCGGCGCTTCTTGACGCGATCACCGGTTCCGCTCTTCTCGTCACCAATGATTATGAGCTTGAAATGATCTGCAAGACAACCAGCCGTACCCGAGCTGAACTGCGTGCCCTCACAGGTGGCATCATCACAACGCTCGGTGGGCAAGGTTCAACCATCGACAACGGTGCAAGCGGGACTGTTGGCATTGCCACGCCTGTCACGGTTGCTGATCCTACGGGTGCGGGAGACGCCTACCGCTCCGGCTTGCTCAAAGGGCTTACGCACGGTCTTGACATCACGACCTGCGCCCGCCTCGGCGCTACCTGCGCCAGTTTTTGCGTCGAACACAAGGGAACACAAGAACACACCTTCACCTGTAAAACCTTCGCTGCCCGCTACACCGCCGCTTTCGGTGCAGACCTTCCGGTGACGTGGTAGACGACAGCAAGAGAACCTGCGGTGCGCTGAGAGCCTTTTTATCCTGAAAAGGCTCTCGCTTCACTTGCGCCCTGCGATCTTTAGCAACGCCGTGCAGACCCGTTCGGCGTCCAGAAACGGTGGGGTAACAACGAGGGGGAGGCGGTAGACGCGGATACCTTGTGCTGCAAGCCAGCGCTGCGGGATGCCGCCGGGGTAGCGGGTTGCGTCGCTATCAACGAGCAGCGCATCCAGAGCACCGTGCGTTGCCTTGTGCGCGTCACCTTCCCCCGCGCTCCTGACCTCCTTGCTCATGGCAAGCAAGCGTTCAACCTGATTCTGGACAGAAAGGCCGAACAGTTCTGGATCTGTGCCGAGGTTGGGGATGAAGACTTTGGGGCAGGGAGCGGCGTGGATGGCTTCGCTGACGCCTTGTGGCAAGAGATTGGCGAGTACGGAGGAATAAAAACTTCCGACCGGGTAGCAGATGAGATCCGCTTGCCGGATAAGCTCGGCAAGGCGGGGGCGGATGCACAAGGTGATGGGCGCTGGATCGTCAAGGGAGCGCGTCAGCCACATGTTCTTGATGGGTGAGCTGATCCGGTGTGCGGTTTTTCCCGTGAAACGGTGTTGCCCGATGATGCGCTCCCCGTTTTCCAGCTCAACGCACAAATGCGCGTCGTCGTTGACAACAGGTCGCACAACGCCAAGAGCTTGCACGAGTTTGGAAAAAATGGTTGCCACTGGCTCAAGCTGGTGTGCGTGCGCCAGATACCCTGCGGTGAGGACAAGATTACCGATACTCGCGCCCGCAAGATCCAGATCCTCTGGCATCTGTACCTGAAAATCTTTCAGATGCGCCATGACGATCTGCCGCAGGGGGTCTGGGACGGCACGGATCAACCGGTGTTGCCCTTGAGCCAGTGCCGCCAGTTCTGTACGCAGTCCAGAAGGAGGGGTGTCCATGGGCAGGCGGTGTCCAAACAGGGCGACAAGCTCAGGGTTGCCGTTGACGGTGACATCGGCAAGCGCCATGATCCGCGCCCGCACGTCACCCACCGCAGGCATGTGGAACGCCTGCCGCAAGGTTGCAGAACTCCCTCCAGAATCAAACGTCGTGATGACATGCACGGCGTTGTGCGTAAACCGCGTGAGCGCTGTTGCCACTGCCCCTAGCGCGGTACCGCCGCTGAAGAACAGCAGACGCGCCCCTTGCTCGGCGTTACTGTCCATGTGCCCCTCCGCCCAGATGCAGAAACAGCATTGCGTCAAGCATATCCATAAGTTCCTTATAGACGCCTCCGCCTTGCATGGCAGAGCCAAACAGCGCCGCCCGTCGTTCCGCAAGGATTGTGCGCGGCACAGCTTCCGGCATGATCGCTGCCAGCCGTTGCGCAAGGAGCAAGCCCTCCACACCTTCACGAAACAGCGCAAAAGAGCTTTTGAAGCGCTCGGACAGGGTTTGCCAGCGTGCCAGCGTCTGCGGAGCCGGACAGCAAGACGTCATGACACACAACGCCGTGTACAGATTGTTCAAGCCTGAGCCGGGAACCCCTGCTCTCCAGCCTGTCAACCATGAGGCGCGGTCAAACAGCAAGCCGTGCGCCCGACCCAGCGCCATGAGCGCGTCCATCCCCGCCCGCGCTTCTATGAGCACCTCGTCTTCCCACACAAGAGGCGCGTCTCCGGGCTTCCAGTCTGGGACGAGTGTCTGGTGCGGCGTTCCTCCTGTCAGGACACCGAAAAGATGCGAAAGCCAGCGGTTGGCGTCAGGAGAAGCCGGGGTTTCCAGATGGCTGTAACTGAGCGTGTACGAACCCTTGCCTTTTTTCCCATGCACAACACACGGTTGCCCGTTGAGAAAATCCGGTGTCAGCGAAACGCCGTACTGCTCAACCCATTGTTCCAGAACCGATTGCGAAAGCGAGGCCAGCGGCAGATCCGCCACACACAGATCCGCCGGACACGTCCGAGGGTCAGCTCCGGCGTAGCGTGCGAGTACCTCGACCCCATCGGCGCGTTCGCCAAAAAAAACGTCCTGCGTTCCACCCGGCATCGCAAACCGCCCCGGCCACCAGACCGGAATCGTCAAGGCCGTGTCGAGCGCCAGCGGGTGCGTCGGGTTGCATTCGACCCGGACATGACCGGAGATGAAATGTTGCATCCGTTCGGTGATGGTGGCGCGTTGCCACGGACACAAGCCCAGATTCGGTGCCGAGGAAGCGCGATTGTGCGACTCCTGACACAGCCCAAAGCCCGCCCCACCGCAAAAACCGAGGTAGTGCCCGCCAGCCTCCACCCACGCAACAAGGGCGCGGCGCCCCTGTTCGCCGAGCGCGGCGGACTTGTGCCTTGCGGTTCCGCCGGGTACAAGCAGGAGAGACGTCTTGTCAGAAAGAGCGCCGTGCGCTATCTCTTGCGCCTTGATGAGGCGGTACGGAAGCCCGAAGGCCTCGGCTGCCCGCCACGCGAGTAGACCCCAGATTTGCGAAGCATCCCAAAGAATGGCAATATCAGTCATGATTTTTCTGTCATAGAACATCCTTTCGCCAATGACAACACGAGAAATGCCCGTTTGACGGAGCAACTCAGTTCACATTTCACCCGGAGCACCTGCAATGTCCGAAAACGCCCTTCCCAAAGGTTACGAACCCCACGCTGTGGAAGATCACTGGCGCGATCACTGGGAACGCAACAAGACCTTTACGCCTGATCCTGATGCCCCCGGCGAACCGTTTTCTATCGTCATTCCCCCGCCAAACGTCACCGGTGCGCTGCACATGGGACACGCGCTGAACCATACGCTCATCGACGTGCTGTGCCGTCACGCACGGCAGAAGGGGAAGAATGTCCTGTGGGTGCCCGGCACCGATCACGCGGGCATTGCCACCCAAAACGTGGTGGAACGTGCGCTTGCCAAAGAAGGCAAGACCCGCCACGACCTTGGACGCGAAGCCTTTGTTGAGCGCGTCTGGGCGTGGAAAGAAGACTACGGCAACCGCATTCTCAATCAGATTCGGATGCTCGGCGATTCTGTAGACTGGACACGCGAACGCTTCACCATGGATGAAGGGCTGTCAAAGGCCGTGCGCAAGGTGTTTGTCGATCTCTACAAAGACGGCTACATCTACAAGGGCAAATACATCATCAACTGGTGTAACCGTTGCCACACCGCGCTTGCCGATGATGAAGTGGATCACATGCCACAAAAAGGCCACCTCTACCATGTCCGGTATGACTTTGCGGACGGTTCCGGTTCGGTCATCATCGCCACGACCCGCCCTGAAACCATCATGGCAGACACAGGCGTGTGCGTTCACCCAGAAGACGAGCGTTACACCGGACTGGTGGGCAAAGAACTGCTCGTGCCTGTGGTCAACCGCCGGGTGCCGCTGTTTGCGGACAGATACGTTGACAGAGCCTTTGGGACAGGCGCGCTGAAAGTCACGCCCTGTCACGATCCCAACGACTGGACACTGGGCGAACGGCACCATCTGGCCTTCATCCAGTGCATCGACGAAGACGGCAACATGACCGCTGAAGCGGGCCCCTATGCCGGACTCAGCAAGGAAGCGTGCCGTACCCGCATTGTGGCGGATCTCGAAGCGTCTGGTCAGCTCCTCAAGATTGAAGAGCTGGATCACAGTGTCGGACACTGCTACCGCTGCAAGACCGTGGTGGAACCGCACATGTCCGAACAGTGGTTTGTAGCGTCAACCAAGCTGGCACCGAGGGCGCGCGCCGCTGTGCCGGAACTGACGCAGATTTACCCCGAAAACTGGATCAAGACCTACAACAACTGGCTCGACAACATCCGCGACTGGTGCATCAGCCGTCAGATCTGGTGGGGGCACCGTATCCCGGCGTGGACATGCACCGCGTGCGGCAAGCTCATGGTTGCGGAAGAAGCGCCCACAGCCTGCTCGTGCGGTTGCACTGTGCTGGAGCAGGAATCTGACGTGCTCGACACCTGGTTCTCCTCGGCACTGTGGCCTTTCAGCACGATGGGGTGGCCTGACAAGACCAAGGAACTGGAAAAGTGGTACCCCACCTCTGTGCTTGTTACAGGCTTTGACATCCTGTTCTTCTGGGTTGCGCGGATGATGATGCTGGGCTTGCATTTCATGGATGCGGTGCCCTTCCACCATGTTTATCTCCACGCGCTTGTCCGGGATGCTGAAGGCCGCAAGATGTCGAAATCCACGGGCAACGTCATTGACCCGCTGGTGATGATCGAAAAATACGGCACCGACTCCTTGCGCTTCACGCTGACAGCCTTTGCGGCTATGGGGCGTGACATCCGCTTGTCTGAAGACCGCATCGAAGGCTACCGCCATTTTGTCAACAAGCTCTGGAACGCCTCCCGGTTTGCGCTCATGAATCTGCCTGAGGTCGAACCAACGCCGGTTGATCTTGCCAGCGTGCAAGGGTTGCACCACCAGTGGTTGTTGCACCGGCTGGAAGAAGTCAAGGTGGATGTGGACGCCGCCATTGTGGCCTATCGTTTCAACGATGCGGCGCAGATCCTGTACAAGTTCTTGTGGAACGAGTTCTGCGACTGGTATCTGGAACTCATCAAGCCCGACATGCGCGAGGAGGGGGCTAGAAAGCTCGAAGCGCAGTATGTGCTCTGGACAGCGTTGCGTGAATACCTGATCTGTATGCACCCGATCATGCCGTTTATCACGGCTGAAATCTGGCAGGCCTTGCCAGGTGGTGCGGGACAGGATCTGGCGTTGCAGCTCTATCCTTCTGCCCGTCCTGACTGTCTGAAGCCTGCTGCGGCGGCGGACATGATCTTCATTCAGGAGGTCATCGGCACGATTCGTACCATCCGCTCCGAGCTGAACATCGCGCCGTCGTACAAACTGACAGTGCTCTTGCGTCCGGCGCAAACACTTGGTGACGCGCAAGCTCAAGCGCAAGCGACACTCCTTGCCGCCAACCGGGAAGTGATTGTCACACTGGCGCGGTTGGGCGAGATGCTGGTGGATGTCAACGGCGAAGCGCCCAAGGCTTCAGCCAGCCACGTTGCGCAAGGTTGCGAAGTGATTGTACACCTCTCTGGTGCTGTCGATTTTGCGGCTGAATTGGCACGGCTCGACAAGGAGCTTGGCAAGATCGACAAGGAACTGGGCGGACTCAATCTGAAGCTCGCCAACGAAGGCTTTATCAGTCGTGCGCCGGTTGCAATCGTTCAGCGCGAACGCGACCGTGTTACCGAACTCTCCGATGCCCGTGAAAAGCTGACTGCGCTTCAGCAACGGTTTCGAGACGTACTGTAAAGGGTGAGGCGGGTAGACTTTTCTACCCGCCCCCTTCCAAAACGTTCTTAACACGCTCTAAACACACATCTTCTACCCGTTTTATGCGTTAAGACACCCAAACACGCCGGGTCAAGGGGCGGCTCGCCCCTTGCAGGTGCAGGGCAGCGCCCTGCCGGG
>JAVVPW010000078.1:0-9060 GCA_036655575.1 Bilophila sp. | reverse complement strand
AGCGATCCAGTTTCCGGTCTGCTTTTCTCGACTGCGCTTGACGAAAAAATATTCGGCAAACAGCATTCCTGAGACAGGCGGGAGCAACACAGAAAGCATGATGATGATGGGGAGCAGGTAGTGCGCCGCACCGATAGCGGCAAAGATGGCAGAAAGGCAGGCCAGAATGCAGGCCAGAAACCGATGCGAAACAAACCCTTCAAGCTGCGTGCCTTGCAAGATGTTCTGGATGGCGAGACTGCCACCGTATATGTTGTTGTCCTGCGTTGGCCAGAGGCAGAAAACAGCGCAGAGGAAGACGGGAAGGGACAGCCCAAGCGTGGCTACGGCGTGGTTGAAATCCGTGTTTCCCGCTGTTTGTGCGATCAGAACACCGCACACATTCAACCCGAACAGACCGATGAGAAGCGCAAAAAACACTGCAATCAGGACGGCTTTTCGGGAACGCGCAAAGCGGCAGACATCCGGGGTGATGGTGCAGCCAAACACAAAATTGCCGACAATGGCTGAGGAGGCTGCTGTAAACGAGAGTGGCTGCAACGGCTTGTACGTTGTGATGGTGACAAAGCCCACGGTTGTCCAGATATCGTAGGCACAGACCCCAATGATGCTCACCGCAATGGGAACAGCAATCCAGCTGACAAGCTCGATCCCTTTCCAGCCCCGCATCGCAGACTGTGTCCAGATGCCGATGACAAGCACCGCTGTCAGCGCTGTGGGCAAAGGCCACCATGTAAACGAGCGGGCAATCATCCGCGAAAACAGATCCCCGTTGAGGCCAATCCAGATGACGCTTGAGAGGATTATCAGAAAAGAAAAGAGGCGGGAGGTTGTCTTGCCAAACACCTGACGTGACAAAAAGGTGGTTGACCAGCCCGTTTCACAAGCGACGATGCCAAGCAGTACCGCCATGCAAAACAGCACGGCGTTTCCGGTGAAACACGCCCAGACCGCATTTTGAAACGTCATCAAACCACCGATTTTTGCGCCGGTGGCAAGACAAGAAAGTGCTGTAACATAGCCTGCGAGTACAATAAAAATACTGGAGGTTGTTTTTTTGTGCCCTTTGGGTACGGGTTCAAAAGCAAATTCGTAGACTTGTGCGGCACAGGGTGTTTCAGTGTTCTGTCCGTGCATCACATTCTCCAGACTGGTTGCGACATCATGATTCGCACAACGGCAGATTCGTTGTTTTCATTGCAGCGGTATACATCAAAAAACCATCCCGCCCTCGCCGCTTGACTTCATACAGCGCGTCATCCGCCTGTTGAAACACTTCGTCAAGATTGCCATTGCAGACCGCACTGGCACCGCCGATGCTGATAGTGACTGGACAGGGTATACTCGCGCTGTCTCTATAGTCCTTGAGCTTTGCACGCAACTGTTCTGTTCGGCTCAAGATGGTTTCTTTGTCCCCCATGTCTTTGAGAAAGACGATAAATTCATCGCCTCCCCAACGAGCCAGCACGTCATGCGCCCGGAAGGCCTCTTTCATGGCAAGAGCCACAGCTTTAAGCACAGCATCCCCGGCAAGGTGCCCGCAACTGTCATTGAAATGCTTGAAGTTATCAATATCAAGGAGCAACAGCGTCCCCGGACGCTCTGCCGTACACAAGGGCAGGTGCTCACGGATACACTTGTTGGCGGTTGCCCGGTTGAGCAGACCGGTCAGAGGGTCAATCTGGCTAAGGTCGCGGAGTAATTCTGTTTCGCGGCGTTCGGCGTCCACATTGACAAGACAGCCGATGAGCCGCACAGGGCGGCGGTGGGACTCTTCGGTACACACGACGGTACACACGAGCTGAAACCATGCCCAGCCCTTTTCGCGGAGCAGGCATTGAAATTCAGCGACAGAGGATTTTCCAGCAACGCCGTTTTGCAGCACCTGATTGAATTCGTCTAGCGTGAGCGAGAGCGGCAGTTCTTTGGCCTTGAGTTTTTCTCGAAACGATTCGATGTGCGTGTCAAGAGCCAGCATGTCCTTGCTTCGTCCGAGAAAAGTGACTTTATCCTCAAGGTAGTCGTATTCGATGCCCACTTCTCCCAGCGTATTGGCAAGCAGGCGATAGCTTTCTTCATAGCCTGAAATTTTTTGATTGTTTCGCGTGCGGATGCGGACAAAGGTGAAACTCCCGATCATGATAGCGAGCATCAGAGGTAAAACCGCACACAGCAGCTCAAGCGTATGGAGATAGATGAAATTGAGCCAGCTCACCTTTGCCCCGCTGGGCTTTTGGGTGTGCCAGTCAATCATGTCACGGTACGCTGTCTCTGAGATGTTCAGCAGACTTTTATTCAGCAAAGACACCAGATTCTGGTTTACAAACGGAGACACCCCAAAGCCGAAACTGATTTCATCTGTGGGCAAGGAGCGGATGACAAAGCCAGAAGGGCCAAGCTGGCTCAACAGCATGTGTGCGGTATAGATGTTGATGCGGGTGTAGTCGGCTCGTCCGTTTCGGATCGCTTCCAGACTGTCTTCAAGTGTTAGAAACGAAAGAATGGCTCTGGATTTTTCAGCCTGAAGCAGGGGACTCCCGTCAAGTGCCGCCGCCGTAAGCAGGGTGGGGTCAGTGGTGTTGACATCCTTGCCGGTGATGAGGAGGTTTGGCGCGCTTATATAGGGCATCGTCGGGATCAGGTTGGTTTTTGAAGGCGCGTTGAGAACCATCAGCCCTAGCACGTCAAGGTGCCCGGCGTTGACCTCATGGGCGGCCTCGGCAAGGGTTTGTACCAGCACAAAATCAAAGCGCAGACCCGTCTCAGCAGCCGTTTTTGTGAGCACATCAAAAACAACACCTTGCGCGGTGCCTTTCTTGTCGCAGTACATGAACGGCTGCATATTGGGAACAACGGCGACCCGCACGGGAGCCGCTTGCGTCACATAGTCTTTTTCAGCTGCGGACAGGGTAAAAGTCGCATTGTGTGCCGCAAAGGCGGGAACCGCAAGAAGCAGGCTGACGCAAAAAAGCAGTCCCTGCACGATTCTGAAAACAGGTCTGAAACGAGCCATCGCCCCTTCTTTTTTTGAGAAGTCACACTGTCCATGACAGGGGTGAAATCGTTTTGTCAGGAAGGTTGTACGAGCAACAAACCGTGCAGAATTTTAGAGTATTTTATTCTAATACGCAAGCAATACTCAAAAAGTCTTCTCCTTAAGAAACATACAGGAACAACGCGCAAGAACGCCTCCGCTCTACTTGACCATCGCAAGGGCTGTCTCTACACTGGAGGAAGCTCTTGAACGTGTTACAAAAACTCGCTACTCATGAGGATACTATGGCACTGTCTCGGATGCAAAAAGGGATCGCGGCACTTGTTTTCGCTTTGATTGCTGTTATAGCAATAGGTTATGGTGGTCTGAGGTACATTGAGTCTGGCGTGGTGGCGTCGATTCGCACGTTTGCACAGCAGACCCCGAAAGACACGCACGTTACACTTGGGGATGTCACCTACTCCATGGTACACAACCGTCTGGTGCTCACCAACATTCGGGCTGAATACCCGTTCATGGGGCGCACAACCGTGACCACTGTGGGGCGTGTCGAAATCAACAATCCTGACGCCACCTTCTTGCAAGCTGTGGCGAATCCCGCAACACCGCTAGAGCACCCTGTGGTCTCGGTTGCGGACAAGGTCACCTTCAACAACGCCAGCACTGGCCCAGATCCTGCGTGGGGTGTGACGCAAGGCGTCTATACAAACATCAAAATCGACCTTGCCAAGGTGCGCGAACTGCTCAAATCCGGGTTTAATGCCGAACAGATTCCAAAAATCATCGGACTGTTGTCGTATGCTTCAGCGGAAAGCGAGGGCTTGTCTGTCACGCTGAAGGAAGACTCCCCGTTTGAAGTTCCGTTTCAGATCACGATGCAATCCGTAAAGGTACGCGAGTACACGCAAGGCAAACTCGCCAGTGCCGTGATTACGGACATGGGGTACACGCTCGGCACAACCAAAGTCGGTACGCTGGCACAATTCACCATGGAAGGCGTCACCCCGCCCCCTGACGCGCTCATGGAAGCCCTGAACGCTCTTGATCCTGAGAAGGACACGGCAAAGATGCTGGAACTGCTGGGCGAGATCTTGAGTGGCTCAGAACCGCTGATGAAGAAATGTGAGCTGAAGGGCTTGGCGGCGACATCGTACCCGGCTTCGCTGGCAAGGCTGACCTTCACCAACCCCACCACCATGCCCTACGCCTGTTCGCTGGAAATAGAGCATCTGATCCTTCCCGCTGAAGCAGACGACATGCAGTTGTTGCGGATGGTGGATCTGAAACAGGTTGACCTTTCTTCCGCCTTTTCGCTGACAGCTCCAGACAAGACGGGCGAGTTCAAGTCCGCGCTGTCTGTAACCCTTGCCAATCTTGGAACCGCTGATTGCAGACTAGACGGCGTGCTGCCCTCTGAGCTTGGGAAAAGCCTTGCGGAAACCTTCCGTGTGGCGTCTTCGGAAGCAGCGCTTACGGGTGCGCTTGGAAAGCTCAAGATCGGACGCATGGAGCTAGGCTATAAGGACGACGGTCTGCTGAGTCGCGCCGCCGCGCTGACCCAAGCCATGCTCGGCATGACACCCCAGCAGAGCCTTGACTATGTACGAACGTTTCTTGAGCACGAGCTGGTGAACGGAGCAGAAAACCCCACCGCAACAAAGGCCTATGTTGTCAAGATCCTTTCTGTATTTGAAAAGCCCGGCTCCTTGCGCCTTGCCTTTGCAGCACCAAAGCCTTTGAGCAGTGCAGAAATCGAGGCTCTCCCCGTTCCTTCTCCCTACGAAACGCTCGAAGTCATCCCCGGTACCCAAACCCTTGAAGAACAAGTGAAGGCCTTGCGTAAGTAGCGTGTTGCAACAAGGTTGCGTGCTTTTTTGCGGCAAGCCGTTATACTAATAGCCATTTCTTCTGTTCATGGCACACTGTGACCCATGCGTGTCATTTTACAAAGGAGATGGGAATGCGAAATCTGATTGTGGTGACGTATGATGGTGCGTTTAAGGCAGAGGAAGTGCGGCTGGATTTTCTGAAGATGCAGAAATCCTATCTGGTGGCGCTTGAAGACGCTGTGGTTGTTGTCAAAAACGCCAAGGGCAAGGTCAAGCTGCACCAGATGTACCACCTGACGGCGACGGGCGCGATGGGCGGGAGCTTCTGGGGTGTGCTCATCGGCTTGCTGTTCCTCAATCCGCTGCTTGGCCTTGTGGTGGGCGCGAGTGCGGGCGCTGTGGCGGGTGCGCTCAGTGATGTGGGCATCAACGATGATTTTATGAAACAGCTTGGGAAGAATCTGCACCCCGATTCCTCTGCGCTGTTTGTGCTGGTGACGTCCGAACTCACAGACAAGGTGCTTGACGCCTTGCAGGGCACTGGCGGCACCATCATTCAGTCCTCCTTGTCGCACACCGATGAGGCGAAGCTGCAAACAGCTCTCAGCGCCGCACAAGCCGAGATGGCACAGGAAAAGTAGTTTTTTACGGGATTGGCCTTACGACAGAAAGCCTTCTTCACGTTCCAGAGACGTGGAGAAGGCTTTTTGGTTTGTTTGGCTCGGTATATGCAATATCAAGGGCAGACGGGTACCCGGACGGCAGGATTTGCCGGGGATTCCTGCAAATGATGTAGCTGTTATCCAGAGGTAGAAACGATGTCCACAACAGGTGCTGTCAGCAATGCCAATCCGAACGCTTCCGCTACAGGTTCCCTCACCAAGGGGCTTGGTGGGAGTGACTCACTGGATAAGGATTCGTTCCTGTTGCTTCTGGTGACGCAGTTCAAGTATCAGGACCCCTTGAATCCGATGGAAGACAAGGAATTTATCGCCCAGCTTGCGCAGTTTACAGCGCTTGAACAACAAATGCAGACCAACGCGCAGATGGAAAAGATGGTCACGTTGCAGACGCAACAACA
Source organism: Bilophila sp. (assembly GCA_036655575.1). GTDB lineage: Bacteria > Desulfobacterota > Desulfovibrionia > Desulfovibrionales > Desulfovibrionaceae > Bilophila. The sequence goes on along the minus strand of JAVVPW010000078.1, from coordinate 3,155 downwards.
GATGATCGGCGCTGTCAGCTACATCGGCAAGGAAGTGTCCGCACGCGGCTTTGGTGTTGCGGTGTCGGACGGCGAAGCCTCTCTGGTTCAGTACGCCAATTCTGAGGAAATGACCAAGGGTTACGTCAATATTTACGACGCCAACAGTCAGCTCGTCAGTACCGTAAAGCTCGGTTCTGCCAGTCCCGGCATCCATGACTTCACATGGGATTGCAAGAACGCGAGTGGCGGGATTGTGCCTGATGGCGTGTATACCATTGGTCTTACGGGTGAAAATGCCGCTGGTGAGAACATCCTTGTGGATACGTCTGTTACAGGCAAGGTGACTGGCGTGAGTTTGTCTGACGGCGAACAGATCCTCACGCTTTCAGACGGGCGCATGGTCGCGCTGTCCTATGTCCGTCAGGTGCAAGACTCCTCCGCCAGTACCAGCAAGAGTTCGTGGACAACGGCTGTGAAGGAAGGAGACGCTGGCGCGGTCTGGTTCAAGGCACCCAAGGACGTAGCCTCGGTGAACGTCACCATCCGCAACGCAGGCGGCAAGACCGTGGCAACAGAAACACTGACCGACAAGAAGGCTGGCACCCATAATTACAAGTGGGATGGCAAGCTGGCGGACAAGACGGTTGCGCCTGATGGCGATTACCTGATCGAACTTGCGGCTGTCGATGCCTCTGGGAAGACAATCGACCTTGAAAAGCTGTAATTATTGAGAGACAGCCTGCGGCAAACAGGCGTTCATTATCCATACGGAGGTTATCATGAGTCTTACGGCAAGCATGTGGACAGGCGTTTCAGGGCTCCTCACCCACGGCGAAAAGATGAATGTCATCGGGAACAACATCGCCAACGTGAACACGGTGGGTTTCCGAGGACAACGCATGGATTTTGAAGATTTCATGTACCAAAATTCCTACAGCGGTGCCGGGATCACACAGATCGGGCGCGGGGTGAGCGTTGGCGCCGTGATGGGCGATTTCGGGCAAGGCTCGTTTGAAACCACCACCGAAGTGACGGACCTTGCTATCGGCGGTCGGGGTTTTTTTAAAGTGAAGCCCCAAGGGAACGATCTGGAGTATTACACCCGCGCCGGAAACTTCCGTTTCAGTAAGGCCGGGTATCTGAACGATCCCAACGGCTACACCCTGCAAGGCTGGAAGATCGACAACACCGCCGCACCGGAACGCGCCTCCGGTGGCTTTGCCCCAGCCACAAATTCCTCGCAGATCAAGGGTACCGGGATTCCTACGGATGTGAAGCTCGACACCTGGACAGTGCAACCCCTCCAGACCACCAAGGTCAGCGCGAGTGTCAACCTGCCCAAGGGTGAAGACAAGTCCAGATACACCGGACACCCCTTCACCTCGCTCATTGAAAACTGGAACGGCTCACAGCCTCCGGTCAAGAACAGACCGTATCTGTCAGAATCGCAGTACACAGGCTCACCACTCACCATCGAGGTGTACGACGAAGCCGGCGGAACCCACACCCTCAGCGTGTATTTTGACAGCGTGAACCCAGAAGATTATGCCGACGGCAACCCCAGTCAGCCCATGTGGGAATATGTGGTCACCATGGACCCGGCTGAAGACATGCGCGAAATTTCCGTGCCTAAGAACACGGCGTGGTACGAAGCCTCAGCGTTGAAGGGGACGGGGAAGGATTATACCTGTTCTGAAGCCTGCACTATCAACGGTGTCAACTACGCGAAGGGAGCTGTCATTCCTGCGGCAGACATCAATGACGATACCAAAATCCCTCCGTATGTGACTGACCCGGTTGCTCCTGCTGACGGTGGCTTCAAGATCACGAAGATGAAGGACACCAAGCAGGCCGGCGTCTTGATGAGCGGCACCATGACCTTTGACAGCACAGGCAAGCTCATGAACCAGTCTGCCTATGTCATGAACGGGAGCAAGAAGCCTGTTGTGGTGCAGGGAACCACGGATCAGTTCCGACCCGGCAACGGGTACACGATTGACGGTGCCGGAAACCCTGTCCCGATCATGAACCCGGAAAACCCCGCCAGCTACATGTACGCTACCGAAGTTTCAAGCGCGGGCTACCCCATGCTGGTTGCGAACTTCACCGCCATTCCCGGCGCGCACTCTGTAGGCTCTGTGCCGGACGCGGACAGATACCTCATTGAAATGGATTTTGGCCTCAGGACATCCAACCTTGAAAAGCCGTGGATAAACAACGGACTGTCCCTTGCCGAAACCAACGGCAGCAATTCGGGTGCGGATTCCGACGTGTTCAACAAGATTGTGAAGAACCCTGACCCCCTGACACTGGGTACTATTCCCTATGTGTACGAAAACACGACTTATTCCGACAAGGCGTATCTTGACCTGTCCAACACCAACCCCCCTCCCGCAGATCTGAATGATCAGCTTGCCAAGATCGCCAAGTACAAGGGCGGGGCAGCAGCAATAGCCGGTACCATCCCAAACCAGACCGTGACGTGGACAATTCCTGCTACGGCTCCGGCTGCGGTGCCTTCCAAGGCTTCGGATCTGTCCACCATCACTGATCCTGTCATCAAGGGCGCGAACGCTTTTACAAACTACGCAAAGTCAGAATTTGTTGTGGGTTCCAAGAGTCAGAACGGCTATGGGTACGGCGACCTGACAAACTATTCTGTCAACAACGAAGGTATCTTGTCCGGTATTTACTCCAACGGTGTGACCTTGCCGTTGTACCAGATCACGTTGTACGACTTCACTTGTAAGCAGGGGATGCGCCGCGAAGGCGGGAACCTGTTCAGTCAGACGCTCGAATCCGGCGATGCCGCGTCCGCAGCGGCGGGGTCATCCGGCTTTGGCACCATCAGTGCGCAGACACTGGAAGGCTCCAACGTTGACCTGTCCCGCGAATTTGTACAGATGATTTCCACCCAGCGCGGTTTCCGGTCCAACAGTAAGATGATAACCACCGTAGACACCATGCTTGAAACCGTCATCAACATGAAGCGCTAACACCACCCGGCAGTTTTTGCCCCTGTCGGGCTATCCTCCGTAAGGAAAGGACACCGGATTTGCCGCCGGTGTCCTTTTTTTGTTTTGAGAACAGGGAGGGGGATGTTCTGTAAGAGCGTTTTCAGGTCTAGAGCAGATTACCGTTGGTTGGCGCTTCAATTTTCCCCAGACGCATGT
>JAVVPW010000077.1:0-9075 GCA_036655575.1 Bilophila sp. | reverse complement strand
GATACGCTCCCGGACGGCCTGTTGCCAGAAATTCGCCGCCTTCACATCTTCCACAAACGTCTGTGTGGGATAGATGCTCACAAGCACGTCCAGTGTCTTTCCGGTTGTCGGGTCAATCCGTGGCTCCGAGGCGTAGCGTGCCACCACCCCGCAGGCGATCATCTCATCAAGCGCCTTGGCAACGATTTGGGACATGGTTTTTGTGGGGTACTGACGCGGGGTCATGCCGGCTTCGAGCACGAGCTTGGTGACGCCCATGGTGTAGGCAAATTCAGTTCGTGCCTGCTTGAAGTTGTGCGACATGCGCTTGTGGATGTATTTGGCAAGCACGCTGCGATAGCGCATACACGTTTCATAGGACACAAGCCGGATCTGCCCCTTGGCAGCGCCAGATTCGACGAGCGGGTGAAATTCCACATAGCACTGTTCGGCTTTTCCTACGGCGGCCCAGTCTTCGCGGGTGGCGAGGTAGAGCGGGCCGAGCAGCGGGTTGGTCATGTCGATTTTCGAGCCATCAGCGCGCCGACCGATGAGCCGGATAGAGCAGGCTGCCATGATGCGCAGGGCGGTCTTGATCTCTTCAATGGAACGGGCGTGTCCGACGCGCTTTAGCTCTTGGGCTACCTCATACAACGTGAACTTGACACCCAGACGACCACCCTTGGCAATGCCTCTGCCTTCGGCCACAAATTTGCGCAGAATGTCCTCAATGAGTTCCTCGGTCTTGCCGGGGTGACGGTCTTCAGAAATGCCTTCTTCGCTTTCGATGCGCGCCGGAGTGATGGTCACCTCAAAACAGGAATTGAGATGCTCAAACGTTCGTTTGATGTTGGGAAGGCGTCCATCTTTAGACGTTTGTCCTGACCAGGCGTATTTGGGCATCAGGTCATACAGTTCGACCGTATAGGAATACTGCACCATCTGTTCGGACGGGGGAACGGTGAGAATGAGACTGAGCCAATCGTCTGTGGCGGGGTTGGGCTTTTTACGCACACGCCGTTCTGAAACCTTCTTTTGTGCCATGTATCTCTCCGATACTATTGCAATACCATAGGCTTTTCCGAAATACAATCAGAAGAAGGGGCGCTTGTGCGCCGTATTACTGGAGAATATAATAATGAAAAAACACGAGTAATACAAGGAATATCAGTCACAACCTTGACAGTGCTCCCTGTTACGAGTAAGAAAGACAGCTCAGTAATAACGAGCACAGGCTGTTTTTTGTGTGTTTTATGCTTAATAACAGCGAGTTATTTGTACTACAAAAATACCAGTAACAGCAGTAATACTCGTAACACACGGTATTGATGGAGGTGAGCGCGTGCGTAAATTGGCAATCTGTCTGGCGAAAGGTGGGGTCGGTAAAACCACGACCGCGACCAATCTGGCGTGCGGGCTGGCCTCACACGGCAAGAAGGTGTTGCTTGTGGACTGTGACACCCAAGGGCAAGCCGGTTTTTTCCTCGGCATCAAGCCGAAAGAAGGGCTTGCAGAAGTCTTGCAGAAGACCAGAACGTTTGCAGAGGTGGTCTGTGAAATCCGTCCGAAACTCGATCTGCTCGCCGGGGGACGCACGCTCTCTGACGCGACGCTTGCCATTGCCAGCCGCACGATGGGCATTGAACGGGCACTCTCTGAGGCGTTGCGACCTGCTGAGGGACACTATGATCTGGTGATCCTCGACATGGCGCCGGGGTGGGATCTGCTTTCGGTCAACGCGCTCATCTACGCCAGAGAAATCATCGCGCCGGTGGAATTGCAAATGGCGGCAGTGGAAAGTCTCGGCCAGTTCGTGGAGCGGGTTGAAGATGTGCAAGCGTACAATCCTGAGCTTACTATCCGCTATGTCCTGCCCACCATGTGGGACAAGCGTTCAAAAGAAAGTCAGGATATTCTCGAACGTCTGGCACTCGTCTACCCCGAACAGCTCTGTGATCCGATCAAGGCTTCTGTCAAATTGTTTGAGGCAACCGGACAAGGACAGAGTATTTTCGAGTACGCGCCGAAAAGTACCGGTGCGGCTGATTATGCCAAACTCATTGCGAGGGTGCTGCGATGACCGACACCAAGAAGAGCGAAATTTTTTCTCTCCTCGGCGGCAGAAGAGCCACGCGGGCGGACGCTGCTCGGGCTGAAGCGGATCGCATCGAAGCGGCTCACGCGGCTGCCCTGCAAGCGGCTGCGCACGCTGTGGAGCTGCGCCACGAGGAAGCGCCTGTCGCGTCTGTCGCGCCTGTCGTGTCCCTTCTGCTAGACGACGGCGACGATACAACCTCACGTCCAAACTTGCGTGCGCGTCTGGATGGCATTGCAAGTGCGATTCTTCAGACAGAGCACAGCCCTGTCGCGTCAGAGAAATCCGTTGTGCCTAGCGGCGACACCTCTGCGGTGGTTGCAACACCCAGTTCCAGTGTCCCTGAGCGACACAGCGCAGGACTCGCCGCACAGGGTGCGTGCTGTGATCGGGAAATCCGGGCGACGTTTATCATTAAAGAAGCCTATAGCGACGCCATGTGCGATCTCGCGTGGTACGACCGCAAGAAAATTAAAGATGTTCTGAATGAGGCACTTGAAGCCTACATGACGAAAAACCGCGACAAACTTGAGAGTATCGGCAAGATGAAACAAGGGTGACGAACCCTCGTGTTCTGACGTAACAAAGTAATAAAGTCATAAAGAAATAAAAACAGCTTGAAAGAGAAAAATAAAGTACTACGAGTAATACTGTGTTACTCGTAGTACTGCAAAGCGTTCACCGTGAAGGATGGCAAGGCCGGCAACAACAGGATCTTTCTCCTTGATAGGACTGGTCTTTCCTTCTCTTTAGGGCTATTCTAAAGAGAATTGCCTCCATTCTCTAGACAACGCAGGTTCCCAACCTTATTTACACCCAGTCGCAATGCCCCGGTGCTCCGGGTTCTTTTTTCGCATTGCGGCATCTGTGACAAACAATGTGTAGTAACTGCGCCAACCTCACTTTCCTCCGCACGAATCCGTACCGGGAAGTCCGCACTGGCAAGGCGCACCGCCCGGAGAAAAACAGCCCATGCTTGAATTTTTGCGTTCCTGTCGGTATTTTTTCGGATACGCTTTCTTTTTCAGTATGTTTGTCAACATTCTGCAATTGACCTTCTCCATCTATATGTTGCAGGTCTATGACAAGGTGCTTACAAGCTACAACCTGTCAACGCTGACGGTCATCACGATTGCTGCTGTTGTTGCGCTGGTGGTGCTTGCCTCGCTCGAATGGATCCGCTCTCGGTTGCTGGTCAGAGCGGGCATCGAGTTTGACCGCATGTTGAGTCTTCCCGTGCTCAACGAAAACCTCAAAAACGCCACTGACCCTTCCGGCGCAAAACGGCAGGGCACGTTGCGCGACGTGCAGCTTCTCCGAAACTTTCTGGGTGGCAACGCGGTTTTTGCTTTTTTTGACGTACCGTGGATGCCCATTTACTTCATCCTTATCTTTATCCTGCACCCGGCGCTCGGCATGGTTGCCGTGTTTGGTGGGGTCATGGTTTTCATTCTTGGCTTTCTGACGGAGCGACTCACCCGTAAGAAACTTGAATCCGCAACCCTGCTCAACTCGCACGCCAGCAACTTTCTCAGCACCACCATGCGCAACGCCAGCATCGTGCGTTCGATGGGCATGATCGGCGCTGTCTCCACCCGCTGGGAGAAGATGAACAACATTGTGATCGAATTGCAGACCAGAGCCAGCCACAGTGCGGGGCTTTTGCATTCGATCAGTAAATCCTTGCGTGTTGGCTTGCAGGTGCTCATCTACGCCGTGGGCGCGTACCTCGCGGTGACCCACCAGTCAACCGCCGGGGTCATGATCGCAGCCTCCATCGTCATGGGGCGGGCACTCGCGCCTATTGATCAGGCTATGGCTACCTACAAGCAGTCCTTGGAATCAAAGAGCGCTTATGAGCGTCTGAAGACGCTTATGGATGGCCCCAAGATGCCACCGCCAATGGAACTGCCTGATCCGACTGGTGAAATAAGCACGGAAAATCTCGTGTTTGCCGCGCAGGGACGCCATATCATCAAGGGTATTTCCTTCAATCTTCCGGCGGGGCAGTCTGTCGCCATCATTGGGCCTAGCGCTGCGGGCAAGTCCACGCTGTGCAAGCTCCTGCTCGGCATCTGGCAGCCTTCCGCAGGCAAGGTGCGCATCGACCGCGCCGACATCGCCTCGTGGGATTCAGAAAAGCTGGGGCCGTTCATTGGCTATCTGCCGCAGGACGTGGAACTGTTCTCTGGGAGCATTGCGGAAAACATCGCCCGTATGGGTGTTGTGGAATCGGAAAAGGTGATCTTTGCCGCCAAGATTGCGGGTGTACACAATCTTGTGCTGCATCTGCCGAAAGGGTACGACACGCAGATCGGCGATCAGGGCGCGGTTCTTTCTGGTGGACAACGCCAGCGTATCGGTCTGGCGCGCGCACTGTACGGCAATCCTCGCGTGGTCGTGCTCGATGAGCCTAACTCCAATCTGGATGAAGAAGGTGAAACCTGCCTGTTGCAGGCTGTCATGAACCTCAAACAGCTCAAGTCCACAGTGGTGCTGGTGACGCACAAACCAAACATCCTTTCGATTGTGGACAACATCATTCTCATGCAGGACGGACAGATTGCCTTGTGCGGGCCGCGTCAGGAAGTCCTGAATAAACTTGCGGCCATGCAGCAGCAACAAAAGGAACAGGCGCAGCAGGAAATGTTGAAACGTCAGCAGGAAGAACTTGCAAGGCAGCAGGACGCGCCAGCACTGGATACGGATACTGACGGAGGCGTTGCATGAGCGAGTCGCAGGGAACTCCCATCGCCACCATCGAAACCAAGGCCATTTCACCCGCAGATCTGAAGGACGCTGAAAAGAAAAAAGCTCGGAAGGATCACCGGGAGGGCATTGAAGACCCGCACCGGATCATCCGTCAGGGGCTTGTGGTTATCTTTCTGTTTTTCGGCGTTCTCGGCATGTGGGCGACGTTTTCAGAAATAAGCGGCGCCGTGGTTGGTCAGGGCAAAGTCAAGATCGAGACGGAACGCAAGACCATTCAGCATCTTGAAGGCGGCATCGTTGACGAGATACTGGTGCGCGAAGGCGACACCGTGCGTGCCGGACAGCCGCTTCTTTTGCTTGAAAGCATTCAGGTGGACGCCTCTGTGGACATGTTGCGCAAGCAGCTCACCGCGTTGCTGGCTTCGCAGGCACGCTACACCGCCGAAAAAGACATCAAGACTGCCATTGTCTGGTCTGATGAACTCATGTCGCTGGTGGAACAGACCCGGAGCGACGATGTGATCGCTAACGAACAAAAGATCTTTTCTTCTCGCCGGGACGCGCTGGACGGGCAGGTTTCCTTGCTCAAGTCGCAGATAGGCCAGCTCAACGCGCAGATTTCCGGTTCGCAGGAGCAACTCAAGGCTGAAGAAGTGATTCTCGGCACGCTGGAAGAAGAGCTGAAGGCCAAACGCCAGCTCTACGCGGAACGGTATCTTGAAAAGTCGCAGATTCTCGAACTGGAACGGCAACTTGCATCGCATCAGGGCAACCGGGGGCGCTTGCGTCAGGCCATTGCTGAAGCGCGCCAGAAAGACGCGGAGTTGCGGTTGCGCATTGAAGACGCTCGTAACCGTTTTGTGGAAGACGCGAGCAATCAGCTAGGGCGTCTCGACAACGAAATACTGCAAACCCGCGAACGCATCCGTCCGCTCAAGGACGCCAAGCGGCGTTTGCAGGTGGTCGCGCCAGTGGACGGTCGCGTGGTTGGTCTGAAGGTGCATTCCAAGGGCGGCGTTGTCCGTCCCGGTGAACCGCTTCTTGACATTGTGCCCAACGACAACCCGCTGATTGTCGAAATGCAGGTGCCGGTCAACAAGGTCACGGAAGTGTTCATCGGTCAGGAAGCGCAAGTGCAGCTTGACGCCTTCGACATCCGCATCACGCCGCTCATCAAGGCTAAGGTCAGCTACATTTCCGCTGACCGGATGGAAGACAGAACCAACGCCGGGGTCATGCCCTATTTCATGTGTTATGTGGAAATCGACCCCAAGGGCTTGAAGGACGCTAAAGTCTATCTCTCGCCGGGGATGCCCGCAACGGTGTTCATCACCACCAAGAAAAAGACCGTTCTGTACTACATGCTCGAACCGCTCATCAAGAACTGGTCACTTGCGTTGCGTGAATAACAGTATGAAACGATGGGTACTGCTCGCGGTTGTCCTGTTCTTCACCGTTGGTGACGGGAGGGCAGCCGCGTTTCCAGATGTGGCACCGTCTAGCGTGTATGTGGGCAACGTGACCCACGCTGACGACGGATACACCTTTGTGCTCCGCTTGCAGCGCGGACAGGGCTTTGTGTTGCAAGAGCGGGTGCATAAAGACGGCAAGACCGAGGTGCAGACGCACACCGGAAAATGGCATCAGATCCGGGACAACGCCTTGCTTGAACTCAGCAATATAAGCGGTTTTGTTTGTGCGCTGAATGTCGGCGGTACAGGCAATCTTTATGTTGGTTGGCCTTTGCCCAATGCGGACTATCTCGCGTTGACGTTGCGTCAGGAACCGGCAGGCACCAGCGAGGGTGTGTCGTATCCGGTGGCGGGCATCCTGCGTTTTGAGACAGCACAGGGCGCCACAGCAGACGCCGTGCTTGAAGATCGTGAGTCCGCGCTTGTGCACCGGATCAGCGGAAAAGACGTTGACAACCTCCGCAAGCAGTACGGCAACCGTCCGGTTTTCATTGAAGGTGAAGTCAGTGAAAGCGATGAACTGGCGCGCAATGTGGGTGAAAGTCCTGCCCTGCATCTGGAAAACCTGCTTCAGGTGACAGAGGAACTGCCCAAAGCAGTGCAAAGCACGCCGAATCTGTTTCGAGACAGAGTTGCGGGGCAGACATGGGCAACGAAAGACGGCACCCGACGGTTTACATTCGTTCCCGGAAAAGATACCCGAACAGGACAGGTTACGTTTTTTGATGGCACACAGTCTGTAGCGCTTCCCTATACGTTGTCTGAAGACGGACTTGTGTTTGATCCTGCGGGATGCAACACCCTGCGTGCGGCAGGGCACGAACAGACAGCGGCGAAGCTGAAGCAGGTGCGTGGCTGGCAGGTTGAAGGGCATGTACTGGAATTGCGTACCAAGACCCATGTAGTTGATATTCTGGAAAAGAGGACGTTTTGATGAACCCATGCAAACGCATTGCCGTTCTGGTCGTACTGCTTGTCGGATGCTACAGCATCGCGGCTGTTTCAATGGCTCATGCTGAGACGTTTACGCTGGATCAGGCTGTGAACCGCGCTCTTGTAGCCAACCCCGGTGTCGAGGCCAAAGCGCTCAAGCTGGAAGAAGCCCGCATGAACATTGGCGTGGCGCAGAGTTATTTCTGGCCGCGTATCTCCTATGTATACAACAAGAACAAGCTCGAAAACTCCGGCGATGTCGGTTCGACGGACGATCTTTCGAGCAAGTCGAACTCCAAGGGGTTTCGGGGAACGCTGTCGATTTTTTCCGGCTTTTCCCACCTCAACAATCTACAGCGTTCGCGGCTTTCCAGAGACATGGAAGAAGCTCGGCACAGACTGACCAAGCTAGAGCTGGTGACCAATGTGCAATTGCAGTTTCTGCAACTGCTCAAGGCTCGTGAAGACTTGAAGAGTGTGGAAGAATCCAGAAAACGTATTGATACCCAGTTGAAAGCCGCTGAAGCCTTTGTCCGGGTAGGTATGGCGCCGTATCTCAATGTCTTGCAAAATCAGGTTGAGATGTCAAAGGTCAGACAGCAGGAAATACGAGTTGCTAATACCATTCGTTCGTGTGAAGTGCAGTTGAATCGCTATTTGAATTTTGATCCCAACGCCGCCAACACCTATCAGGGAGACTTGAAGTCGTATTCTGGTGTGATTGGTTATACAGAAGAACAGGCAATCAAAACGGCGTTGTACAGTCGTCCTGATCTGGTGATCGCCCAAAAGAGCGTTGCCGTTGCCTTCAAGGATTCGCATATCACGCTTGGTCAGGCGCTTCCTCGTGTTGACGCTACCTATGACGACATGAAGTTCCACAAAAACTACAGTGACACCCGCTACAAGGACTATACCCGTGAATACTGGGCGGTAGGTCTTAATGTATCATGGGATCTGTTTACAGGTGGCAGTACAACGTTCACCTATCTTGCAGACAGAAAGCGTGCGCAATCGCTTCAGAAGGAATATGAAGACACGATGTCTTCAGCGCGTACAGACGTTATTCGCGCTCTGCTGGACATTAAAGCGGCGCAAGAATTGATTTCTGTATCGCGTAAAGGACTTGATGCAGCTTCTGAGAGTTACGCCATGGCGAACAAGCGCTATATGACGCACACCGGAACAATCACAGAACTTCTGGACGCGCAAGCCAAGCTGACGCAAGCTGAAGCCGATGCCAGTCAGGCGCTCACCGAATACCACAGTGCCCGCGCCCGTTTTTTCTACAACATCGGGCAAGAAAATATCGGATTGGAATAAGCCGCTCCCCAAAAAACAGCGAAAAAAGGACACCTCAGCGTGTCCTTTTTTTATGGCTGAAAAAGCCAATCCCGCACCCAAAATTCCCCTTTTTCCCGCTCAAAATCCCCCCCAAAAAATCCCCAGACTCTTTCACAAAAACACCCCTGTTCCCACCAAAAAACGGGGGTTTTTCTGGTTTTTTCGATTTTCAAGGGGTTGATTTTCTACGGTTTATTTTTTTGGTGGGAAGGTTTGGTGGGATTTTGGTGGGATTTTTTGGGGTTTGGGGTGGTTTTTGGTGGTGGGAAGGGGGTGTAAGGGGTTTGAAATACTATGGAAAAAAGAGGGCAGACTGAAAGTCGGATTTTCTGGTGGGATCTTGGTGGGATTTGCGTTTTTTGAGCGATTTTTTTTGTATGTAACTGGCTAGGATTGTTCGATTGTTTTTTTACCAGATCAGTACACTTACGGATAAAGTAGACACCCTTGAAACCGTTGGTAATGCCACTGTGAAGGGGCTTATTGGCGGGGGAGATAAGGTTGAGACTTGGGGGGTTGCGGATACCATTGCTGGTGGCA
>JAVVPW010000076.1:0-9089 GCA_036655575.1 Bilophila sp. | reverse complement strand
ATGTACACCCGTCACTGTTGGTTGTCATCAACGCTGTCCGCTTTTTGGGGATTGGCATCAATATGGGAATACTTGCGCCTTTCAGTGCAAATCTCAACATCTGGTATCTTTCTCGCCTTGCGAGTCAGGCTACAGACGCCTCCTTAGCCATGACATCTACCATGAATCATTGGACAAGTCTGTTTCTTGACAAAGGGAGCACCGCAGCCACGGCTCACCATAATTCTCTGGCTATGGTTGCCTCAAGCATCAAGAAGCAGGCGTCGATTTTCAGCTATAACCACATCTTTTTATATCTGGCGCTGATAGCCTGTATAGGCTTTTGCTGTTTGATCCTCTGCCGGCGCCAAGGTTCGCGCCCGGTGTACAGTCTTGTTGTGCATCGGTGCGCTGTCTCTTACAAACACATCAAGCGCACCCTGCTCCTGCCGCATGGTGAACCCTCGTGGTGGGGCTGGAAAAGAGGCACCCGCGTGGGGCTGCTGTTCCTCAGCCTTGGTCTGCTACCGGGGTGCAGTCTGGGGCCAGACTATCAGCGCCCTGTGACAGCTCTCCCGCAACAGAGTCTGGAACAAGACATCGCAGGCAAACCGTATACTGAAAGCACATGGTGGGAACTCTTTCAGGATGAAACCCTGAACGCGCTTGAAGCAGAAGCGTTACGGCGCAACACCAATCTGGCGCAGGCTATGGCTCGTGTTGCTGAAGCTGCTGCCAAGGCGGGCATCAGCTTTGCGGACAGATTGCCTTCGGCAGGACTCAGCGCCAGCACAAGCACGCGGCAGATAACAGAAGGGGAAAAGGCGGTACACCAGTATCCAGAACGAGTGCAGGACGCCTACGCAACATCGGGGTTTGTGCGCTTTGAACTGGATTTATGGGGGAAATACCGCCGACTGGATGAAGCCGCTCAAGCAGAACTGCTGGGCACACAAGCCGCTCGTGATACGGTGCGGCTGTCACTGACGGCGGAAGTCGCCTTGAGCTATGTGCAGTTGCGCACGTTGCAGGAACAAATGCGGATCGCTGCTGCTATGCTGGAAACCTATGCCAAAACCTGCAAGGTCTACGAAACCCGGTACCGCTTGGGGCAATCGCCTGAAACCACCTACCGACGTTTTGCCGCAGAACGCAGCAAGACTATGACCATGCTTACAAATCTCGAAGAAAAAGTGTCGCAATGCGAGGGGACTTTAGCGGTCTTGGTGGGCTTTGATCCGGCAGAAATCGTGCAACGCATCCCCACAGCCTTCAGCAAGGGCAAGAGCCTGACACAATTGAACCTGCCCCCACTTGTGCCTGTTGCTCTTCCTTCCACTCTTTTGCAGCGGCGTCCCGATGTCCGCAGTGTGGAAGGACAGCTCATGGCTGCCAACGCCCGCATCGGCGCGGCAAAAGCCTCTTTTTTCCCGACCCTGACCTTGACAACAGATCAAGGCTTTGCATCGAGCAAGCTAGACAACCTTATCACCGACCCTGCGCGTGTCTGGAGTGTCATGGGGGGGCTTTCGCAACCGTTGTTTCAGGGGGGGCGTCTGCAATCGCAATACCGCATGACCAAGGCGCAGTATGACGTTGTGCTGGCTGCCTATCAGGGAAGCGTGCAAAATGCCTTTAAAGAAACCCGCGATGCGCTGGTGAGCAACGCCTTGAGCCGGGACATGGTGCGCTCTAGCGCCGAGCAAGTTGCAGCCTTGACCCGCAGCAATGTACTGATGGAAAAGCAATACAATGCGGGCTTGGCAAGCGTTATGGATGTACTCGACGTGCGCCGTCAATTGCTTGCCAGTCAACAGGAACTGGCAGAGTCGCACCGCCGTCAACTGGCGGGTGTGGTGCAGTTGTGCCGCGCTTTGGGTGGTGGCTGGACAGAAACAACCGTCTCTGCAACGCCCTGAGCCGTCCACGGCACGATGCCTGATACCCTGTTGTAACGGGTTACGAGAGATCCGTAACCCATTCCACTTCAGTCGTGGGAAGGGTGTAGAGAGGCCAGTTTTGCCAGCACGGTTTCAGCGTCTTTCGCGGTCGGGTTTTTAGGGAGGGACATGAGGATGCCCAGTCCTTCTGTCTTGGTGTGGAACGCTTCTTCTGGCATGGTGGTGACCACCGCTGTATGGACGCCAGCGTTGATTTTGAGCAGGGAAATGACGGCTTCTGCCAGCGCTTTGTCTTCAAGCTGAATGTCCAGAATGATCAGATCCGGCGGAGTCGTGCGTAGATGCGTCTGAACAGCGCCTAGCGTAGCAACGGTGGTGAAAACAGAGCCTTTATCCCGAACGTAGTGCGAAAAGGCGTCCCAGACGGCCTCTTTCTCGGTCGCTACAAGTATATCCATGGTGATTCCTTTCAAAGTTACACGGGGCTAAAGGATGGGGGGAAGCCAGAGCTTCCCCATCCTACGGTTTTTTAATGTCCCCCGCCACAGGTAAATTCTGTGGAGAACGGCGGCAGTTTGCCGTCTAAAAAGGCTTGTACAGCCTCGCCCACGGTGGCAAAATTGCCGGCGAACAAGGTTTCAATGCCGACTTGCTGAAACCCCATGAGCGGACGCATCCCCATGCCGCCAGCCAGCAATTTCTTCACACCGTGCGAGGCAAGGTGTTGTACCGGAGCCATGCAGCCGCCTTGCTGGTGCGGCACGTTGGGCAGTGTGGTGACGTTTTTGACGGCGTTTTCTTCAATTTCTACAACAGTATAAATGTCGCAATGTCCGAAATGCATCCCCATTGGGGCTTCAAGGCCTCCGGGCATACCCGACGGTACAGCAAGCAGAAAAGAACTCATGGCAATGTCCTTAATGTGAAAGATACAAGGTGCATGGAAAAGCCTTCAACGGCGAGGTGTGGCGCTGGCTTCAAGCACACGCGCCCAGATAGCCGTCAGACAGGCAGCCAGAGGGGAAGCGGTTTCAGTGACCGCCTTTCTCTCAATCATAGCCGTGGTGATGTCCGGGTCAAAGGGAACGCTCCCGGCTACGGTATACCCGTTGCTTTGCGCGTATTTTGCCAGAGCCGTGGCTTCTTGCGGGTTGAGATCCGCCTTGTTGATCACCACCGCCACGGGAATGCGGAAATGATCGCACAACGCAGCGACACGCTCAAAATCATGCCTGCCGGAAGGGGTGGGTTCTACCACAGCGACAGCAAGCGTCGCACCGGACAGCGAGGAAATGACCGGACAACCCACGCCGGGAGAGCCATCACACAACAGCAGCTCTCGCCCCTCGCGCTTGGCAAGGGCACGGGCTTGTTGCTTCAGCAACGCGATGAGTCGCCCAGAATTTTCTTCGCCGGGGTAGAGCTGGGCATGGACAAACGGCCCGAACCGTGTCTGGCTGATCGACCATTCGCCGCAGGTTTTATCCGGGAAATCAAAAGCCTTGGCAGGGCAAAGCGCGACACACACCCCACAGCCCTCGCACCGCATGGGGTCAACGTAAGCGCCATC
Source organism: Bilophila sp. (assembly GCA_036655575.1). Classification (GTDB taxonomy): domain Bacteria; phylum Desulfobacterota; class Desulfovibrionia; order Desulfovibrionales; family Desulfovibrionaceae; genus Bilophila. The sequence goes on along the minus strand of JAVVPW010000076.1, from coordinate 5,639 downwards.
TTCTTCAAGCCGTATCGCGTCAAACGCGCATAAAGCAACGCATTTGCCACAGCGCAGGCAGTCTTCACGCCGAATGACGGCCTCGTTCCCGGAGACAAAGGATTCGGTAACGCTGTGTTGCGGATCGAGCAGGATATGCAAGTCCGGCGCGTCCACATCAAGATCGCTGATGACGGCCTGTTGTGCCAGATGTGCAAACGCGGCGCAGACCGAGGTTTTCCCCGTGCCGCCTTTGCCGCTGATGATGACGATTTCACGCATGATTGCCTCCCGTGCCGAACGCTGTCAACGTCAGTGCCAGTGCAGCAAACAGCCTGTTCCATTCCGGCGAAAGGTGCGCGAGAAGCCCACCGTGAGCGTAGGTCTCTGCGGCCTCCCGAGAGAAGGGAAAGGTTGCCGCAACAGGCAGGGCGTGCTCTTTGCAATACGCCCGCACCCGCTGTTCTCCATCCTGATTGCCAAACATGCCCACACGGTTGAGGACAACCAGCAACGGCTTGTTGAGGCGCGTAAAAGCCTGATGCGCCAGACAAAAATCATGAAACCCGAAAGGAGTGGGTTCCACAACCAGCAGCACAGCATCCGCCTCCCGCGCCACACTCATGGCAGGGCAACTGACACCCGGAGGCGCGTCTACGAGGGCGTCACTCGGTATTGTGTCTTGCATGGCGTGGAGTTTTTTGTGCAATGCCCGCAGCAGCGGCGGCGTCATGGCCTCACCGATGCGCGAGCGCCCCATGAGAAACCGCACCTTGTCGTCACGGCAGAGACCGTTTTCCAGCACACCAAGCACACGTTGCCCCTCTCGGAGGGCGTGTTGCGGGCACACGGCAAAGCACCCGCCGCACCCGTGGCACATATCAGGAAACAGGCTCAGACGCGAGGCAAAACGAGCAATAGCGCCATAATGGCAAATGTCCCGACACAAGCCGCACGAGGTACACAGCTCAAGGTCAAGCTCCGGCACCCGCAACGAAACCGTCTCGGAGGACGAGAGTGTGGGGTTGAGGAACAGGTGCAGATTGGGCGCTTCCACATCCGCATCCACAGCGATGAGCGGCCTTTCCCAGACAGCAACCAGCGAGGCGGCTACGCTGGTTTTGCCCGCACCTCCCTTACCACTGGCAATGACAATGTTCACGGTACACTACTTGTTGGGCGCGTCCGCAAAAGGAACCGCGCCGGAAAGAAATTTTTGCACAGCCTCACGGACAGTCATGCCGTCCAGATCCTGACAGACGCTGATGCCAGCCGCTTGCAGCGCTTCAAACGCCTTAGGGCCTACAAAGCCGCTCAACACCACCTTGCATCCCGCAGCACAGATCCGTTCTGCCGTCTCAATGCCGGCACCTTGGGCTTTGGTCTGCGAAGCGCCGTTGTCGAGATATTCTGTAGACATATCTTGTGGGTTCACCACAACAAAGCCACCGGCTCGTCCAAAACGCGGGTCAACCAGATCATCAAGCGAAGGGCCTTCGCTAGAAACAGCCAGTTTTTGCATACCAGGTTCTCCAGAATGTACACATGTTATGTCAGAAGGCAGAACAGCATAGGTGCCGCCGCCGATGCGTAACGCCTTGCCGTGAATCAGAACATCCGCCACAATGTTGCGTGCCTCAGCCAGAATGCGTCCAAAAGTGTGCCGGGACACCCGCATGGATGCCGCCGCCTCCGACGCGCTCAGGCCTTCAAAATCAGCCAGCCGCAACGCTTCCAGACCTTCCACACTCAGGCTTTCTTCTGTAAGCTCAGTCATGGGAATGCCGCGTGGCTTGAAGTAAACGGCATTCGGCGTGTGAACCACGAAACGACAGTGCCGTGGACGAGCCATGCGAACCTCCGTTTTTCTCAAATGAGCATAATACCTTTTCGGCGCACGTCAAGAAAAAACTTGAATCAAGTGCGCGCAAGGTGCAGCTCTTCGACAAAGGCCACGAGCGAGGCGATACGTTCCTTATCCGAGCTGCCGGACAGGCCGAGGCGTTTTGCGATGTCCACATATTTTTCAGGCGCGGTTTCGGCATATACCGGGCATGGAGGAAAATGTATGGAGAAAAATATGTGAGAGCGAAGAAAAGGCTTTACGGTTTTCTTGCCGACAGACCAAACATGAGTGGCAAGCTCGGCATCCCCTCCGGTACGGTGTAGCGTCTTCCGGGGAGTTCCTGCATATCCGTGAACCCGCGCCAGCCGTTGCTGTACGGGTATTCGTGGAGACACTCCAGAGTCAGCCCCGCACGAGCCAGTGCCGTAAGAACATCGCCAAGACCCCACATAAATTCATAGGACGGGTGCGGATTGATAAAATGCTGCACGCCGGGTTCAACAGGGCCATGTGTTAACGCCTCCCCAGACGCCGCCACATAGTCGGAAACACCGCTTTCGGGGATCGCGCCGTGCTGAAAAAGATCGTAGCCCGGTTGCCAATGCTCGTTAAAATACAGGGCCATAGGGTGAAATTCCACCAGCACAAAACGCCCACCGGAAACCAAAGCCGCAGCAATACCGGAAGCCCAGCGTTTTAGATCGGATAGCCAGCACAGCACGCCGTAAGACGCAAACACGCGGTCAAAAGCTCCGTTGGACGCATCGACAAACCATTGATAGAGATCCGCCCGCTCAAAAGTCGCTGGAATACCGGACTCTTGTGCCAGTCGCCGGGCAAAGGTCACAGCCTCGTCACTGATGTCCACGCCCGTAACCTGCGCGCCAAGAGCTGCCAGACTCAGACTGTCCTGTCCACTGTTGCACTGAAGATGCAATAGCCGCTGTCCGCGCACATCGCCAAGAAGTTCCAGCTCTTCGGGAAAAAGGGTTGAACCGCCGTTGCGGAAAAACGTCGCCTGATCGCCCTTGTGGCTGTTGTGTGCCCGCGTAGCCGCGTTCCACGACAGGCGGTTGGCTTCGTGAAGGTGGGAGATCATGGCGTGTACCCTGCGATAAAATGTGTGCATATCCAAGAGGATGTGTCCCTGACAGCCGCCAAATTCTGCCGAAGAATCCAAAAAGAATCAAATGCCCCAAAACAAAGAGGACACAGCCCCTAAAGGATGTGTCCTCTTAAAATCGTATGGCGCGCCCGGAAGGAATCGAACCCTCGGCCAAGAGCTTAGAAGGCTCCTGCTCTGTCCAACTGAGCTACGGACGCCAGAGTCATATCGACTTTATTTACGCAAGATCGCTCCATTGGTCAAGCGGGTTGTCGGACGACATCTATGGAGGTGCCGTCTTTGTGGGGGTGTTCCCGCAGCCTTGTGTCTCAAGACAGGCTTTCTGCGTAGATCTCGATGGTGTGTTTGACTTTGACGGGATCGTTGTTTTTCGCCAGCATGTCGGAGAGTTGCATCATGCAGGCGGGGCAAGCTGTGGCGACAACATCCGCACCACTGTTGACGATGTTATCGCGCTTGCGTTGCCCTATTTCTTGCGAGATGTCGTAGTGCATCAGCGTGAACGTACCTCCACAGCCACAACAGCGCTCCGCTTCCTTCATCGGGATGAGATTGTAGTTCTCATTCATCTGGATCAGTGCCTTGGGCTGACTGCTGACCTTGAGCGACTTCAGGAGGTGACACGATTCATGATACGTCACCTTGATCCGACCCTGCGGCGCCTCAGCTTGCGGAGCAACCTTCAGAACGTCCACGATGAACGCATTGATGTCCATCGCTTTTTGGGCATATTCCTGCAAGGTTTCCTTGTATCCCGCAGGCAGTTCTACGGACATATTCGGCCAGAACTCCTTGATGGTTGTGGTACAGGACGAGCAGGGGGTGAGGATGTAATCAAAAGCGCCTTTTCTGAGCACATCGACGTTGTGGATGATCATCTTGTCAAGGCTCGAACGGTCGCCAGACACCAGCGCGGGAATGCCGCAACAGGCAAAATTGTCTGGCAGATAGACCCCTACGCCGTGGTGCGCCAGTACCTTCAGACAGGCTTCACTCATGTCTGGGTAGACTTTGTCGCCCATGCAACCGGGGAAGAACGCCACCTTGAGGCCGCTTTTTCCGGCGGGCGTGTTTTTTGCGCCCACTTTGGAGAGGAACGTCTTGCCCGACAGCATCGGGACATGGCGATCCCCCAAGAAGGCCTTGAACAGGGGCACGCACGCGGTGTTTTGTGGCGTGTGGTCTTCACGCATGAACAGTTTCTGGAACGGCGTACTCAACTTCACAAGCGTGCTGAACACACGCGGGTTGGGGAGCAGGTTACAGAAAATCATTTTTTTGATTGGAGACAAGCCCAGATAGGTTGTGACAATGGCTCTGGACTCCAGAAAAATGTCCATCGTTTTGACGCCTGAAGGACAACTGGCCTGGCACCCGCCGCACAAGAGGCAACGGGACAGCCGTTCGTTGACCGCTTCAGGGTCTTTGATGAGAAGGTGCGCCAGATTTTCGACAAGGCTGATTTTGCCTCGTGTGACATCGCCTTCTTCTTTCGTGGTATCAAAAATGGGACAAAAAGCCTGACAGAATCCGCACTTCATGCACGAAGCCAGCTTGTCGTCCAGCACCATCAACGAATTGGCGAGAGTAGTAAGATCATTCATGAACCGGTCCCTGTCCTGAACGGACACAGGGGCATCCGTTCAGGTTGGTTGAGATTCGTCTGCTTCACCAACGGGCACATCAGACCGTCATGTTACGCACCGACAATTTTGGAAGGATTGAACAGCCCCTTGGGGTCGAACGCATTGCGCAGGCGTTTTGAGAACATGATGGAGCCGTGCGACGTTTCCTGCTCCAGCCATTTCTTCTTGGCTGTACCAATGCCGTGTTCGCCGGAGAGTGTACCACCAAGCGCCAACGCGGTCTGGAAGATGTCGTCAACAGCAAGTTCCACCCGCGCAAATTCTTCCTTGTCGCGCTTGTCGCACAAGATGGAGGGGTGGAGGTTGCCGTCTCCAGCGTGTCCAAAGGTTGCGATCGTGAGCTTGTGCCGTGCGGCGATGAGGTCGAGTTCTTTAATCATAGCCGGGATCTTGGAGCGGGGCACGGTGGCGTCTTCAAGCATGAGCGTGGGACGGCAACGCGCCAGAGCGGGAATCGCCACACGGCGGGCTTCCCAGATTTTGTTCTTGGTGGCGGCGTCTTGCGCGATGACAACTTCAGTAGCGCCGGTTTCCTTTAGCACTCTTTCCACAATCAGCGCTTCATCAGCAACCTGACTGGGGTGACCGTCCACTTCGATCAGCAGCATGGCGCCAGCGTCACGGGGCAGACCGATCTTCACATAGTCTTCCACATAGTTGATGGTGGCGTGATCCAGAAATTCGAGGGTACAAGGGACAACGTGCGCAGCGATGATGCCTGCCACAGCTTCGGAGGCGCTTTGCATGTCTTTGTACAGCGCCATCATGGCCTTGGACGCCTTTGGAGGGGGCACGAGCTTCAGGATGACCCGGCTTGTGATCGCAAGGGTGCCTTCCGAGCCGACAAGGAGCGGCGCGATGTTGTAGCCTGTGGCACATTTGACGGTGCGTGAGCCGGTTTTGACCAGATCGCCCGTGTTGGCGTAGACTTCAAGACCCATCACATAGTCTTTGGTTGCGCCGTATTTCAGGCCGCGCAGACCGCCGGCGTTTTCAGCAACGTTCCCGCCGATGGTGGAGACGGACATGGAACCCGGATCAG
>JAVVPW010000075.1:0-9258 GCA_036655575.1 Bilophila sp. | reverse complement strand
CGACAACGAAGCCGCCTGCCTCATGGTTCTTTCCGAACATTTTGTCACGGACAAGGAACAGGAACAGCGGAACAAGCGGGAAACCATCGCACTAGCGCTCAGCATGAGCCATGACACCGTCATCGACATCGATCCCGCGACGGGACGGTACGAATTTCTGTCTGCACTGCCGCAGGAGCGTGTTCCGCGCGCCGGTGACTACGAAACCGAAATCCCGAAAATGTATCAAGGGTTCGCGGCTCCAGCGTATCTGGATCTTGTCCTGAAGACCTTTTCGCTCGCGCACATGCAGGAAGTCTTTGCCTCCGGGATTCCTGAAGTATCGCTTGATTTTCAGTGTATGACGGACACTGGGTACATCTGGAAACACCGCCGAGCCGTTCCATACACGCTGACGGACGGCTCCCGGCACATCATCGGCTACAGCCACGACATCACCCCGCAAAAGCAAGCCGAACAGCACAGAATCCAGACCGAACAGGCCTACCGCCTTGCGTTGCAGGCCAGCTATGCGGAGATCTACGAGGTCGATCCGTATGCCAATTCCATTGTCTGTATCCAGAATAACACCGAACCGCGCGTTGTCGTGCCCCTCAGTGGTTTGTTTCGGGAAGATGTGCAAGCTCTCGCCCGCGCCGACATCCCGCCTGAACATCAGGAACAGTACCTTGCGCATTATAACAACGCCGCCATTGCCGCATTGCTCTCCGCGAATACGGAAGCGGGGCGCACCAACGTCCTTGAGTACCGTTCCAAGGCGGGCACAAACGACTACCGTTGGCTTTTGTCCCGCATTCTGCCGCTGTTGAGTGAAGCGCACCAAGAGACAGGCGCCACCAAGGCGTTGATCCTTATCCGGGACATCATGGCTGCAAAGCAGCAGGAGGAGCGGCAACGCCTCGCCACGCAGTACGATCGCGCGTTGCGCAATATTTTTGAGGAAGTCTATCTCCTGAATGTGACCCGTGATACCTACCGGATGCTCTATCACACGGAAAACAGGTACGTCACGCTGCCGGAAACCGGCTCGCTCTCGGAAACCCTGCACGCCGTCGCACAAAAGGGGATTCACCCCGAGGACAAGGTGCGTTTTTGTCAGTTCTTTGCCCCGGACACCGTCAGGGCCGAATTCGCCGCTGGCCGGGAATTTCGTCTCGGCGAATTTCGCAAGCTCGGCAAAGACGGCAGCTACTACTGGGCTGCACTGACCATGTTTCCCATGCCGCCATCTGAAAACAGCGATGAGGCCTATCTGTTATTCATCCTTGACATCAGCGAACGCAAGCAAGCCGAAGAAATAGCCCAGCAAAACGCTCTGCTAGAACGCCAAAGCATCGCTGACGAACGCTATAAGATCATCGTAGAACAGACGGATACGCTTGTTTTTGAATGGTACAAGAAAAACAACAACCGCTACTACTGTCCACAGATTCCCTTGCGTTTTATTGGCAACTATCAAACAAACAGAGACATCAAAAGCATCTGGATTGAAGACAATGTTGTCTACAAAGACGACGTGCATCTGGTGCATGAATTTTTCCAGATTCTTGACAACGGCGAATCCCATGCGGAAATGCGCTGTCGCTTGCACAGAATTGACGGACAGTACATCTGGTGCAAGATTTCCATGTCTGTGCTGCGGGATACAGAAGGCGAGATAACCCGCGTTATCGGAACCATCAACGATGTCGATGAAGCCATGCGTTCCATGAACACGCTGAAGTTTCAGGCCAAGTACGACATGCTGACCAACATCTTGAACGCACAGGCCTTCTACACCGCCGCCGCAAACATGGTGGACAGTTCGCAGGACAAGACATGGCGCATCGTGCGTATGGACATCGAACGCTTCAAAATCGTCAACGATCTGTACGGACTCAAGGAAGGGGACAGACTGCTCCGGGCTGTTGCTGGCATCATTTCAAGCAAAGTGGCGAACCACGGCATCTGCGGACGCATCAGTGGGGACATCTTCTGCATGTGCGTGGACTTCAGCGATGAGCAGATCCTTGAGCGCATCTGGGAAATCGAGGCGAAACTTTCCTACTACCCCTTGCCGTACAAAATCGCGCCAGCCTTTGGCATCTGTGCTGTGGACAACGCCAACACCCCCATCAGTGTGCTTTGCGACTGGGCCAACATCGCCCTGAAAACCATCAAAGGCAACTCCCTCAAGAGTTACGCCTTCTACAACGACACCCTGCGCTCGAAAATCTTTCAGGAAAAGAAGATCGAGAACGAAATGTACAGCGCCCTGAACAGCGGGCAATTTGTCATGTTTTTGCAGCCAAAAGTCAGCATAGCCTCCTCCCGGATCATCGGGGCGGAAGCACTGGCTCGTTGGGAACACCCTACAGAAGGGCTTATTGTACCGGATGTTTTCGTGCCGCTGTTCGAGAAAAACGGCTTCATCGTGCGGCTTGACGAATACATCTGGGAGCAGGCTTGCATCGCTATACGGAGCTGGCGGGACAAGGGATACCGGATGGGTGCGGTTTCTGTAAACATTTCACGGATGCACTTTCACGAAGCACGGTTCTGGAAAAAACTGGTGGCGCTGGTGGAAAAATACCAAATCCCCCCGCGCCTTCTTGAGCTGGAACTGACAGAAACCGTCTTTCTTGAAAACGCTACCCAGCTTGGCGAAGCCATGCAAGCCCTTCAGGATTACGGTTTTCATCTGTCCATGGACGACTTTGGTTCAGGCTATTCCTCGTTGACCATGCTCAAAAACCTGCCCCTCAACATCATCAAGATCGACCGTAGCTTCCTTCAGGAAGGGGTATCGACCGCACAAGGGCAGATCATCATCCGGCATATCCTGTCCATGGCCAAACAGCTCCGCCTCCAGACCATCGCCGAAGGCGTGGAAACACTGGAGCAGGCGCGCTTTCTCCTCGACTCCGGTTGCACCACCGCGCAAGGTTACTACTACTCCCGCCCGGTGCCACTCAAAAGTTTTGAACAGCAGGCCTTCCCGGTGCCACTAAAAAGTTTTTAAAACCAGGACTGTAGAGAGAGAGAGAGAGAGAGAGAGAGAGAGAGAGAGAGAGAGCTTCGGCGGGGAAATGTAGGGCTGCATCTGCGCTCTAGAGTTATGCAGTAAAAAACAAGCACCCTCTAGAGCCTTTTAACATTGAAAAGCGCACTCTCAACGTTGGCCTGCTGCAAAAAGCGGGGGGTTTCCCTCGGTGCGGGAGGAAGTCAGACCACAAGCCTGCCACTGCCGGATTTTGCGCACAATCTCCTCGGCTATCTTGTAGCTGGGGAGCACAATATCAGCGCCACCCCGTTCGATAGCTTCCCTCGGCATCCCCCAGACAATAGACGTTTCTTCACTTTCTGCAATGCCATAGCCGCCCGACCTGCGGATGCGCCCCATGGCGTTGGCGCCGTCGCTCCCCATGCCCGTCATGAGCACGCCAAGCGTCCCCGCGCCAAACAGACTGAGCACCGAATCCATCATCACATCCACAGACGGCACAAACAGCGTTTCTGGAACAGAGGACAGGTGCAAGGAGACAGCGCCGCTCGTGGATCGGGACACCAGCAGATGTTGTCCGCCTTTTGCCAGATACACCACGTTTTTTTGCACCACCTCGCCCTCAGCAGCCCCAATCACCGGCATTTGCGAAACACACGCCAGCCGCTCGGCAAACGATGCGGTGAACGCCGCTGGCATGTGCTGCACCAAAAAAACAGGCACCCCAAGATCCGCCGGAAGTTCCGGTATCACTTCCATGAGCGTGCGCGGCCCACCTGTAGAAATGCCGATGGCAACAGCCCACTTCCCATCCCCGCGTCTGCCCGGAGGCGGGTGTTGTCGCGCCACCAGCTCCATGGGCAACTCAAGGCCTGGCTCACGCCGGGTCGATAAACCGCCGCGCTTTGTCTCCGCCCGCACAGCGCTGCGCAAACGCTCCGCTGTCCCCTTTCCACTCGCAGCCTTGATCTTGGCGATCAGTTCTTGTTGGGTTTGCACAATGCTCTGTGAACTGATGCCGCCGGGCTTGGCGATGACATCAAACGCGCCGAGCGTAAGCGCCTCAAGAGTACTCAACGCCCCATCCTGAGTCAAAGAACTTACCATAATAACAGGACAAATGGCTTCTTGCACGATGTATTGCAGAGCGCTCAGGCCGTCCAGACGCGGCATCGTGATGTCCATTGTCACGACATCCGGTCGCAACTCTCTGGCTTTTTTCACGCCGTCGATGCCATCTCTGGCAGTGGCAACCACCTCAATCAAACGCTCGGACTGGAGCATTTCACGCAACAGTTTTCGTATGAGAGCAGAATCGTCAACAATAAGCACACGAATCATGGAAAAGACTCCAAAGACAGACGGTTATCAGCTCTCTTGCGCCGTGCAGCGCCTTGTCATCAAAAGGCTCTACGCATCCCAAGGTATTTCTCCTCAAATTCCCAAAGTGGCAGCGGACGGGAATAAAAATACCCTTGCACCAGCTTGCAGCCGATGCCCTTTAGAAATTCCACCTGCCGCAGGGTTTCAACACCTTCACAGATCACGTCCGCACCGAGGCTTTGCGCCATATGGATGATGCTTGAAATGATAGTCCGGGTGCGCTCGGAGGCCTCGCTTTCGTCCAGAAACTGCTTGTCGATCTTCAGCACATCAAGAGGCATCCGCCGGAGCATGTTCAAGGTGGAGTACCCCGCACCAAAGTCATCCATCGCCAGCTTAAAGCCCGCCGCCTTGATCGCTTCCATGACGGTATACGCGGCTGCATCTGAATAGAACGCGCTTTCTGTGATCTCTATTTCCAGTGTTTCTGGGGCAATATTGTATTTATGGGCTATTGTTTCGAGCGTACTGACAAAATCCTTGTGTACCAGATGGTATTGCGACATGTTGACCGAGATCACCTGATCTGGCACCCCCATATCCAGCCACGCCCGCTTTTGTTTGCACACCTGTTCCATAACAGCGTAATCGAGCTTGACCACAAAACCATTGCGTTCAAACAGAGGAATGAAGAAACCCGGCTCCACACAGCCCTTGCCGGGACGCATCCAGCGCACCAGCGCTTCCGCACCCGAAAGTTTCTCTGATTGCAGATCTATTTTAGGTTGCAGATAGACTTGAAATTCACCATCCGCAAGCGCCTTGTCCATAGCAAGCTCTATTTCCTTCTCCTTTTGCATAGCAAGGAGCATCTCTTCCTCAAAAAAACCGATCAAAGAACCAGAATGCCCCTTGACGTGCTTACGAGCTATGTCCGCGTAATCGTAGCACCTGTTGTCCATAAGGTTCCCTTGCGCCACAGGGCAGACCCCGCAGGCAAAGCTCAAAGAACCGGAAAGCAGCGAATTTTGTTCTGCCATCCCGCTTATTTCATTCAATAAATCACGCAAACGCTGTTCTAGAGCCACCCTGTCCCTGTTGGGATAGCGCAACAGCAGCACAAAATGGTCGCCGCCGATACGCGCCCGCAGTTCCGAATCAGGATCGACTTCCTCCTCAATGACCGAGGCCGCGCAACAAAGGATCTTGTCCCCCGTCTTGTAGCCAAAACTTTCGTTGACCATCTTGAAGTTGTTGATGTCAAAAACCACCATGGCGTAGGGCGACTGTTGCGTTTTGCGGGAAAAGGTTTTCTTTTCCTCCATCAGACTGTTGCGGTTGGGCAGACCGGTAAGCTCGTCAACAAAGGCCAGCTTCAGGATGTAGGCCTGATTTTTGGAGCGCTCGTGCGCAAACAGGAACACGCCCACAAAAAACAGCAAAATGACGCCCCCACAAAGCACCGTGGAACGTAAAATAACCTCACGAGAATTTTCAAGGATGACTTTTTTCGGCACGATCGTGACAAAATACCAGTCCAGATCCAGCCCTAGCGGGGTGTAGCAGATGAGGTGGGCGGGCGCGTTTTTCCCCAGTCGCAACGTCGTGACCCCCCGCTTACCCTGCCCCATATCGTCAAACAACGCCTGCACGCTGTCTTCGGCATCGAGATCTTCAAAAAGCACATCAAAAAAATTGGAAAAAGGCGCGTTGCTCTTGCTGGAGGCAGAACCCGCAATCAAGCGTCCGGTCTTGCTGAGAATATACGATTGCCCATGCCCCCGGTAGGACGATTGCCCAAACGAGGCATACACGCAGTCGATAGAGGCCGCCACGCGCAGCACTGCCCGCACCTGTCCCCCAAAGACTACGGGGCTATAGAGGGCAAGAATCCGCAGATCCGCATACACGCTGTAGAAGGGTTCGGAGGCACTTGAAACCCCTTCTAAGGCGCGCTGAAAACCCAGTTCGCCTTTCATGTCAAAAAGTTTTCCGTCTTCGCGCATGGCTTTGCCATCAGGAAAAGCCAACGAGTAGATCAGACACTGCCCGCTGCGGTTTTCGTTTTCCACAAAGGTCAGAAAACGTTTTTCCAAAACCTCATCCGGGGTGTCGGAAAAACACTGGTAGGCAAGCTGCAAAGCGCCTTTCTGCGCGTCGCCAAGGCGAATCTGAATGGCGTCTGTGAATCTGCCAGCGCCCTGTGTCGCTATTTCTGAGATGTTTTCTTTCGCCTCTGCGTACAGCAGTTTCTGAATACCTCGGACATAATGCAACGCCAGCAGAAACAACACCAGCAACATGGTCGAAAGAATGACCATGATAACGAGCTTGTTACGCGATCCTTCGGCCACAAAAACGTCCTTTGCAAGACTGACAAAGAGAAAAAACGAGCAACAAAGAGGCTCACTTCTCAGCAGGGCTTCCCCTACTTCAAAAAAACTACCGCAACATCCCAACAAGTGCAAGGTAAAACAGCGCACCTCAAACCCGTACAAATAAATTCAAGCGATTTATGCTCTCTGCACAACAAGATACTGCGCTGGTGTACTGTTTCGCCCTGTGGTGTCTTTTTCACTTCACTTGTGGCCTGATAAAGCGTAAAAGTAGAACAGAACGCAAGCAGTTGGTTTTTCAAACAGGCTTTGTCACCAGAAGAGACCCAAAAACATTTTTTCGTGTCACTCTGTTTATATCTGCTTATAGCCACTGCCGCTACCGTTCTGAAACAGCCTATCGCCCAAGGGACGAGGAATGAACACTTTTCACCACACAGCTATTCCCCAAAAACAGGCTCAAAGCGCTGCCCTCAAGGCAACAGCGCTGCGGCGTATCGTCGAGCACAAGACGCAGGAACCGCATGTTGCCGAGCAATACGATCTTGCCCTGCGCAAGATCTACGATGAACTCTATGAACTGAACGTCACAAAAAACACCTACCGCATCGTGTACCATGTTGCGGACAAATACGTCACCCCGCCAGAGAGCGGAGAACTCTTCAAGGCCATCAGTGATGTCAGCATCACCATGATCCATCCAGACGACAAAGCGCACTTTCTCGAATTTTTTGATCTTGACGCTGTGCGGGACAGCTTCAGGGCTGGGCGCGAATGCCTCATTGGGGAGTTTCGCAAGCTCTGGCAGGACGGCGGCTACCACTGGTCCACGCTGACGCTGTTCCCGGCGGGCCTTTCAGCACACGATGAGATCTATCTTGTCTTCATCATGGACATTGGCGAAAAGAAAAAAGTCGAGGAACTGACACAGCGCAACCACCTGCTCGAACAGCAACGTCTCGCAGACGAACGCTACCGCATCATCATCGACCAGACCGGCACGCTGGTTTTTGAGTGGTCGCGTGACAGCGATGCGCGCTTCATTTCCCCAGAAATACCCAGACGCTTTGCCGGAGAGTACGACGGGCGCGACCTCATGCACATCTGGCAAGACGACGCGGTCATCCACCCAATGGATGAGCCTCTGCTGACACAATTTCTCATAAACACCCGAAAAGCGTGCTCTTATACCGAAATGACCATCCGCTTGCGTACCCACAGCGGACAGCACATCTGGTGCAAGGTCGCCCTGACCTGCATCAAGGACGAGCAAGGCCAGCCCAAGCGCTACATCGGTACGCTCAACGATGTGGATCAGGCCACCCGTTCGATTCTGGCTCTCAAATACCGTGCGGAATACGACACCCTCACAGGTCTCTACAACATGCAGACCTTCTACGCCAAGGCCGCCCAAAGAATCAACGAGCACCCCGGACACCACTACAGTATTGTCCGCATGGACATCGACCGCTTCAAGGTCATCAACGATCTGTACGGGATTGGAGAAGGCGACAAGCTCCTGTGCGCCATAGCGCGACTCATTCAAGAACACGCCTCACCCCACGATGTCTACGGACGCATCAGCGGCGACATCTTCTGTATCTGTACAAACGACAGCCGTGCGGAAATCATCCGCACCATCCACATCATTGTCGAAAAACTGGCGGAATACCCGCTGGCGTACCGCATCATGCCTTCCTTTGGCATCTGCACCGTGGACAACAGCGACACCCCTGTCAATGTGCTGTGCGACTGGGCGAACCTTGCCCTCAAGACCATCAAAGGAAGCTACCTCACCACCTACGCCTTTTATGACGACAAGCTCCGCCAGCGGATTCTGGACGAAAAAAAGATCGAAAGCGAGATGCACGCTGCCCTCAGCAATGGGGAATTTGTCATGTATCTGCAACCCAAAGTGCATATCCCCACCTCAAGAATCATCGGTACAGAAGCGCTGGTGCGCTGGAATCACCCCACACAGGGGCTTATTCCTCCCGACGTCTTTATACCGCTCTTTGAAAAAAACGGCTTCATCATTCAGTTGGACGAATACATCTGGGAACAGGCCTGCATCCTCTTGCGGACATGGATTGACAGCGGGCGCACGCCGGTGCCGCTCTCGGTCAATGTGTCGCGGATGCACATCCACGACCTCCACTTTTGCGACAAACTGCTGAAACTTGTCACGCGCTACGCCATCCCGCCCTATCTGCTCAAACTGGAGCTGACGGAAAGCGCCTTTCTGGAAAACGAGGCCGGTCTGCTTGCAGCCATGAACACCCTGCACGCGCACGATTTCTTGTTCTCTATGGACGACTTCGGTTCCGGCTACTCCTCTCTCAACATGCTCAAAAGCCTGCCGATTGACACCATCAAGATCGACAGACTCTTCCTGAGTGAAGTTGTCACCACAGAACGCGGCAAAACCATCATCCGCCACATCATCGCCATGGCGCATCAGATGAACATCCGAATCATTGCCGAAGGCGTGGAGACTATGGAACAGGCTCTTTTTCTGCTTGAATCAGGGTGCTGTCTGGCGCAAGGGTATTTCTATTCCCGTCCAGTACCTGTCGATAGCTTTGAAAAAATGGCATACGAGGCTGGGACTCCCCC
>JAVVPW010000074.1:0-9354 GCA_036655575.1 Bilophila sp. | reverse complement strand
CCGGGCATTCCCGAACCGATGAGGACGTGAAACGGTGCGGACTTGATGCCGCCGTCGCGGGTGTCATAGTCCTTTTTTTTCAGCCGGGAGAGGGTGGCCTTCTGGATGTTTTCCGCCATGCGCCGGGATTCCTGTGTGCGCGCACTCAACATAAGATCTGCAAGAATGCCTTCGAGTTCGCCTAGTTTCCGATCACTCATGGCGTTTTCAACGCCAGCCAGCTTGACGGCATCGGTGTTGCTGGCAAAGTTGAGATAATACGTCTCAAAACCTGTGGTGGCGGTGTTGGGGCTGGCGTTGACATGAATGGAAACCATGAGGTCAGCCTTGATTTCGTTGGCCTTTCGTGAACGCGCCTCAAGGGATACCCAACTGTCGTTGGTGCGGGTGTGCAAGACACGCAAACCGTTTGCGGCAAGAAGAGCGCCTACACGTCGCGTCAGATCCAGCGTGGTTTCTGATTCGATGACGTTGTTGTGACTGGTTCCAGAATCCTTGCCACCGTGTCCGGGGTCAAGAATCACGGTGCCAACAGTCAACCCCAGTTGACGCGCCAGACTGGAGGGCAGAGTGGGCTGAATGGGTTCGTCCGACTGGAGCGTTTGCCCTAGCCGTGCCCCTTTGGGCAGAGCTGCGTCTGTGGAAGCGGCGGTGATGATGAGTCGAAACGGCTTTTCTTCGGTGCTGACACGAAAACGCTTGAGCGCGGAAAAATCCAGCAACAAGCGGGTGTGTCCGGGAGAGGACAGGTCAATCCGCAACCGCCGAAGGTCACTTTCAGCGATTTTGACGCCGGGACGGATTTTGCTGTCTGGGGCGGCATCGGCAATGTCAACCACCAGACGAATGGGACTGCCGGTTTTTTTGTTTGCCGGCTGAGAGAGCACTGTCCAGACCACGGCGCGGTCAAATTCCAGCGTGATGGTCACGGTGTTGCGGCGCGTTTGCCACGCTATTTGCGTGAGCGTTGCCGTTGTCTGCACAGACGCGGCGGCGGGCGAGGTGGGAGCAGAGGGCGCTTTCCCCGGCGCTGGTACCGGTGGAGCGCCGGAAGCCAGCGCTTTGGCATAGCTTGCTGCGGCTTGTGCCCGATCGGCAGTGGGAAGCTGCTTGATTTTTTGCAATAAGGCTTGCGCACCGGGAAGATCGGACAGGTATTCAGCCTTGAGCCGGGCGGCGTTGTACAGCGCGTCGTCAACAAGAACACTTGCGGGGTGGAGATGTGCCACTTGCTCGTAGCGTGCTGTCGCGTCGAGCGCATCCTGACGTTGCCGAAAACGCCGTGCCAGCTCATCAAGCGCACGGGCAGAGCGAAACAGCGCCGCAGGGCGGTTTTTCCAGCTTGGGTTTTTGTCGTGGAGATCGAGAAAGGTTTGCGCCAGCTTCAGCCACGGTTCACGTTGGGCGTTTCGGACGTCCGACTGGAGCGTGTCCATATCCTTTTTGGCGGCTGCATAGGCTTGCGGGGGAAGCGGAGTGGCTGCTACAGGCACAACCAGACAGCACAGCACGAACCAGAATACCAAACAGAACAGAGGTGTTACGCTCTGCTCTGTTTGGTGCCAAAAGGAAACGAGCTTTTTTTCATACATGCGAATCAGAGGAGCCGATGGTTGTGCTTGTCACGAAGGCCTTTGCCAAAACGTTGACCGGGTGAGGAAGGGAGGTTCCCCTCAAACAGGGCTGCGTAAGGTGTCATAATCCCTTACGCAGCGAGATGTTGGTTTAGAGCGTTTTCACATTGGAAAGCGCTCTAGCAAAACGCTCTAAAAGAACTGCCCCATCGAGAATTCAAAGCGTCCACCGGGTCTGTCACCCTTGACGTTCTTGTCAAGCGGGTAGCCGTAGGCAAAGCGGAGATCGCCCATGGGAGAGCGCCAGCGCAGTTCGAGTCCGACCGACTTCTTGAGTTCGCCTAGCGGGTCATTGGTCTGCTTGGAATCAACGTTGAAGCCCATGTCAAAGAACGGCACCACGGCAAGTCCCAGCTCAGGGTGGAATGTCCAGATGTATTCAAGGTTGAGGTAGCCCATGCGGTCGCCGCCGATCTGGTCATGGTACTTGGGATCACGCGGGGAAAGGTCGTCGCTGTCATAGCCACGGATGCTTTCCATGCCGCCGATGAAGAAGCGGTCGAACACTGGGACAGGCTTGTCAGAGTTTTCAAACACACCACCGAGCCGTGTACGCCAGTGGAAGATGTGGTTCGGGTTGCGCAACAAGGTGTGGAACGACTGCATTTCGACAATAGGCTTGTAGAAGTTGTCGTTCCCGCCGATCCCACCACCGCCGTATTCCATGAACAAGCGACTGTTGACGCCCTTGGTGGGACGTTCGCGGGAGTCTGTGGAGTCGTAGCCGATGCCAGCACTCACAACACTTGACAGGTTCTGGCCTTCGTATTCCTTGTAGGCGCGAGAAGCGTATTCGGGAATATCGAACAAGGTATAGCGGTCGAGGCGGTAGCCAAGAGAGACAGAGGTGTATTCGCCGATGGGGTGGAACAGCCGCATGGTGTTCCCGATGGTCTTCTTCTGGAAGTCGTCCCATTCTTCCCAGATAGCGTAGGCGTTGTCGGTGAAGCCAAGATCGGTGTCAAAGAGGCGCGGGTTGGTGAAGGTCAGATCAAGCGAGGTTGATTTGCCGGACACAAAACCTGTCAGACCCAGCAGATAGCCGCGTCCAAAGAGGTTGCGCTCCATGATGCTGCCGGTCACACCAAACTGGTAGAAGGTGGAGTAGCCCACGCCGCCCATGAGGGCACCGGTGCGGTCTTCTTTGATGTTGACGCGCAGATCCACTTCATCTTCCTTGTCTGTTGGCAAGATGGTGGTGTCAGCCTGGGTGAAGAAGCGCAGACGGTTGAGCCGCTCGTTGGAGCGCCGGAGTTTTTCGCCGTCAAACGGGTCACCGTCAGCAAGGCGCAGTTCACGGAAGATCACGTTGTCGCGGGTTCTGGTGTTGCCTTCGGCGATGACACGGCGGACATGCACTTTCTGCTTCTTGTTCAGCACAAAGTTGATGTCAATGAGGCCTTCCGCCTCGTTTTTCTGCGAATCCAGATCCACTTCCGCAAAGGCGTAGCCGTAGTTGGAGTAGAAGTCGGTCAGCGCCTTCACGTCGTCTTGAATGACGGACAGCGAAAAGTATTCGGCGTCTTCCTTGTGGTTGTCGGTCTTGATGACTTCAAACAGGCGCGCATCGGTGTCGATCAGATCGCCCTTGAAACCGATGTTGCCGAGTTTGTAGCGTTTGCCTTCCTTCACCGCAAAGGTGATTTCGATGCCGTCGTCTTGATAGGCCACTTGGGGGGCTGCTACCTGTATATCCGCGTAGCCGTTGTTCATGGCGTAGGCGGTGATGGCGGCGGAGTCGCGTTCGAGGTATTCTTCGCGCAAGACGCCGGTGCCGGTGAGCCATGACAAGACGCCGTGTTCTTCAAGCGCGAGTTGCTTCTTGAGGTCGCTGGCGCTGATGCTTTCAAGGCCTTCAAACTTGATGTCCTTGATATAGAGCTTGTTGCCTTCCTTCACGTCAAAGACGAGCAGAGCAGACGCGCTGTTGGTCTTTTGTTCGATGCGGGAGGTGACTTCTGCGAGGTAATACCCTTCCTTGCGGTAGAGTTCGGTGATTTTCTGGATGTCGCCAGCCAGCAGGCGTTCGTTCAGAACAGAGCCTGTCTTGGAACTCATGGCAGCCATGATGTCGTCTTTTTTCACCGCGTCCGAGCCGTTGACGACCACATCGTCGATCCGGGGCTTTTCCTTGACGGTGAAGACAAGCAGTTGCCCTTCGCCGCTCTGTTCAAGATCGGCGGTCACGTCGCTGAAATAGCCGAGATCCCAGATGCGTTTGATTTCGTCGTTGACCGTGGAAGGGTCAATGGCGTCACCCTTGCGGGTGTTGAGGCGCATGAGCACGACATCCTGATCCAGCACTTTAAGCCCGCGCACGCGGATATCCGCAATGGCGTTGCGCTTGACCACGGAGCCGCTCATGTTGCCAACCAGCTCTTCCACGGCGGGCAAGAGCTGAATGAGATTTTTCTTTTCGACAAAATAGGGGCGCGCTGGGTTGCGTCCTGCCGCATCGACCATGCGGGCGTCGATGCTGAAGGCTTCGCCAGTCTTGTTGAAACTGCCGTAGACAGCGTATCCGGCGCGGGTCTGGCTGGCAATGGCGCGGGCAGCCGCAACGTTGAGCTGTTTCACGTCCTGTTGTTTCAAGAGGCGCAACGAATCCTTATACGGAACGACCTGAAAGCCCTTGGCAGCGAGGCGCTGGGCAAAGAGCGCGGGGAGTTCGTCGTTCAGATAGTCGAGATCCTTACCGCCGTTGACCTGAAAGGGCAGGATGACAACCCGTACCGCTTCGGCGTCTCTGGTTTTAGGGGGTGCTTGGCGTACCTTGGCAGGAGCCGGCTTTTCGAGCTGGTCTGCGCGGGGCGGCGCGATAGCTGAAGCCGGGATCGCGCCTTGCGCTCTAGCCGAAGCCGCCGCGACAGGCGTAAACGTCCCCTGTACAAGGGTGACAAAACTACACAGCGTCAGTGTGAGAAGGGCGAATACGCATTTCTTCATACAATTCTCCAGATCGCAGTTCGAGGCAACGCCCCAGTGTGCTTGCCATCTCCCGGTTGTGGGTGACAACAACAAGGGTCATACCGAGGGTACGGTTGAGTTCCAAAAGCAGCTCGACCACCGTGTTTCCTGTTTTAAGATCAAGGTTTCCGGTGGGTTCGTCAGCCAGAAGGACACGAGGTTGCAGCAAAATGGCACGCGCAATAGCCGCACGCTGCCGTTCGCCGCCGGAAAGGGTGGTCACTTTGTGATCGCACCTGTCAGCAAGCCCGACGCGGTGGAGTGCTTCTCTGGCGAGGTCAAGCGCCTTTGGTCGAGAAACGCCCGCTATGAGCGCCTGCATGGCGACGTTTTCCTCCGTGGAAAATTCTGGAAGCAGGTGGTGAAACTGAAAGACGAAGCCCAGTTTTCGGTTGCGGAACCGGGCTTTCTCGTCTGGATCAAGATCTGGAAGGCTTTTCCCTTCAAACGAGAGGCTCCCCTGTGTGGGGGCATCGAGCGCACCCAAAAGGTGGAGCAGGGTGGACTTTCCCGAACCAGACGCCCCTACAATAGCAAGGGATTCTCCAGCCCGGATCGTCAGGTTCACGTCCTTCAAAATGGTGATGCGTTCAGCCGGGCCAGCGCAGGATTTGCCGATACCGACCAGTTCGTACTGAGGTGGTGTGAGAGCCGTGTTTATGTCCATCATTCGTACCGGAGGGCTTCGGCGGGTTCGAGGCTCGCAGCCTGCCGCGCTGGATAAATGGTGGCGAGGAAACACAAGGTCATGGCAGAAACACCCACAATGAGTATGTCAACCCAGTCGAGCAGCACCGGCAGATGGTCGAGTGCGTACACGCCCGGAGGCAGTTTGATAAACTGATACCGCTGCAACAACAGCGCTACCCCAACGCCAAGCACATAGCCAAGGAGTGTCCCGACGACCCCAATGATGGTGCCCTGCAACATAAACACCCGGCGCACCATGCTTCTTGTGGCGCCCATCGACATGAGGATGGCGATGTCTCTGGTCTTTTCCATGACCAGCATGACGAGCGTGGTCACAATGGAAAAAGAACCCACCAGCACAACCATAGCCAAAAGAATGAACATGCCGATTTTTTCCAGTTTCAACGCTGCAAAAAGATTGGCGTTCATGTCCATCCACGTCCGCACGGATGCCAGAGGCCCCAGTTCCTTTTTCAAGGTTTCTGCGACAACGTCTGCTTTATAGACATTTTCTACAGTAACCTCAACACCTGATATGCGGTCTTCTGGCAAGCCCAGAAGATCCCGTCCGGCCTGCAACGAAACAAAGCCCAGCGAGGAGTCGTATTCAAACATGCCCGTCTGAAAAATCCCCGCGACCTTGTAGGGACGGATGCGGGGTTGAAAGCCTGCGGCGGTTTTTTGTCCGGCAGGGGAGAGGAGATTGACGCGACTCCCGGTTTCAATGCCGAGGCGTTGCGCCAGTTCCTTGCCCACCAGCACTCCTGGCGGGGCACCGGGGACTCCCGGTTCGAGGTCGTTCACACTGCCGCTCGTGAGGCCGTTGAGCATGGAGAGCACCTGCGGCGCGGTCTTGGGGTCAATACCGCGCAGCACAACACCCTTCACGCCACGCGCTGAGGACAGCATCCCTTCGGCGTAGAGAAACGGCATAGCGCCGATCACGCCGGGGGTGGAGGTGATGCGCGAAAGCGTAGCCTCAAGCCCGATGCCCCGCGTGTCCGTGGCACCTTGTGTGACTGAGGCTGGTGCCAGCGCTGCGAGGGGGCCTGTGATGATGATGTGGGCATTGGCCCCCAGAATCCGGTCGCGGATGTCTGTGGTGAAGCCGTTGTACACCCCAAGCACCACCACCAGCGAGGCCACACCAATAGCCACGCCAAGCACAGACATGGTAGAGATAATATAAATGAACGCCTCTTTGCGCCGCGCAAAAAGGTAACGAAGAGCGACGAAAAGTTCAAAACGCATTGTGTAGAGCCTTTTGGGAATGCAAAGAGCGAAATGCTCTGATCGACGCAACCACGGTAAACCGCAACAGTTCGGCACTGCCGGGAGTGGTTCTCCGCAACAGTGCCGTCAGCGCGTCAGAACGTTTACACTTCCGGTTTCAGAAGCGGGAAGAAAATGACTTCGCGGATCGACGGCGAATCGGTGAGCAGCATGACCAGCCGGTCAATGCCGATGCCTTCACCCGCAGCCGGGGGCATCCCGTATTCAAGTGCGCGCAGGTAATCTTCATCCATACCGCAGGCTTCATCATCGCCGGCTTCCTTTTCGCGCACCTGTTCTTCAAAACGCATCCGCTGGTCAATGGGGTCATTGAGTTCCGAGAAGGCGTTGCCTATTTCACGCCCCGTTATAAACAGCTCAAAACGGTCAGTGATTTCAGGATTGTCCTTGTTGCGGCGCGACAGCGGAGATATTTCTGTCGGATAGTGATAGATGAACGTGGGCTGAATGAGCTTCGGCTCCACGTCAAGATCAAACAGCTTGGCTTGAAGTTTACCGATTTTGTCGGTTGTCAGAAGTTTTTCGCCGCGTTCCCGGACATAGGCGCTGACCTTGGCGAAATCGTTGTAAAATTCGGGGCTGTGTCCGCCGATTTTCTCCAAGGATTCGTGGAACGTGAGCCGCTGCCACTTGCCGGGTGTGAGGTCTACTTCTTTTTCTTGATAGGTGATGACAGTGCTCCCGCAGACTTCGGTGGCGATGTGCGCGAACAGCTCTTCTGTCAGATCCATAAGATCGCGGAAGGTGGCGTAGGCCCAGTAAAATTCGCACATGGTGAATTCTGGGTTGTGGCGCACCGAAATGCCTTCATTGCGGAAGTTTCTGTTGATCTCAAAAACTTTTTCAAACCCGCCTACAAGCAAGCGCTTGAGGTACAGTTCCGGGGCGATACGCATGTAGAGCTGCATATCGAGCGCGTTGTGGTGCGTGATAAAGGGCTTTGCGGCAGCGCCCCCAGCTACAGGCTGCAACATGGGCGTTTCCACTTCCACAAAACCGCGTTCTTCCAGAAAAGCGCGAAATTCTCGGATGATCTTGCTGCGCTTGCGGAAAATGTCGCGCACCTTGGGGTTCATGATGAGGTCAACGTACCGCTGGCGGTAGCGGATCTCCACATTGGTAAGCCCTTTGTGCTTTTCGGGCAGAGAGCGGAACGATTTGGCAAGCAGGGTCACCGCGTCACAGGAGATGGTCAGTTCGTCCGTCTTGGTGCGGAAGAGCTTGCCGTGTACCCCCACGATGTCGCCAATATCGAACTTGCGAAAGTTGCTGTACGCGACTTCGCCCAAATTTTCGCGTGAGGCGTAGCACTGAATGCGTCCACTGCGATCCATAATATGAAAGAACATCACCTTGCCAAAGGAGCGGTGGGACACAATGCGTCCTGCGCAGGAGAAGGTTTCGTTCAATTCTTCAAATTCGGCAGAGGAATAGGCCTCATATTCGGCGCGCAAGGAACCGGCGTCGTACCCTTTAACGAACCCATCGGGATGGAGAGGGACGCCTGCATCCAGGAGTTCGCAGGATTTTACCACGCAGTTTTTGACCACCTCATTCAGCTCGTCCTTGTCCGCGAGGCTCTGGAGCATGGGCATGAAGTAGGCTGCATGTGCCGATTTGGTGGCAAGCTTGATGGGCTTGCGGTGCGTATTTTCCTGGCTACTCAAGGGATATTCTCCATCATTACTGAGATATGCACAGGAAAACAAGCTTTTCTGTGCAGAAGCATCTACAAAAAACGGGGCGGCCTGCCGCGTTCAGGATGTGCTTCGTTCACGGCGCGTTTCTCTCTGGCGCGTTCGTCCTGAAAGAATGCTTTTATTTCAGAATGGCCCTGTCTGTCCACAAGAAAGGGCAGCGACGTTTTTCAATTCGGAGTTGTGTGTTCCGAAAAGAAGCGCAAATCGAGTGGAGGCGACGCCGCATCTGCAAAGGCGTATTCCAAATGTGCGAAGCCGTCAAGGATCAGACGTGGTGCGGCAGGCTAAACAACCACGAATTTGACGTGAAAAGTTTGCCCGAAGCGTCTCTACAAAGAAAAAACAGGCTACGGGCGCCCTGAAGCCCAAGTACCTCCCCTAGCCGTCTTGCGAAGAAAAAAAGGAAAAGGAAAAAGAATTTTGAAAAAATCGCAGAAAACACTTGACGTACCCCCGGGGTTTAGGTAGACCTCTTCTCGCGTCACTGACGCATCATTCCCCGGTGGCTCAATCGGCAGAGCGGGTGACTGTTAATCACTAGGTTGGCGGTTCAAGTCCGTCCCGGGGAGCCAGTTTATTCAAGCCCTTACAGAGTATATCTGTAAGGGCTTTCTGGTGTCTGCTACCCTATGCTACCCCGTGGCACTAGCCCTCTTGTGAGGAGTTGTGAGCCGTCACACAGTTTGAGAATTTGCGTCACCCAACTTGAGAATGGGTGACTGCCATTTTTTCGGTTTGGATCTGTTTTTGCTACGCGCGCAAAAAGCTCCGGGGGACAACCTTGCCGGGGCTTTCTCGTATTTTATCCCAAGCGCGTCCGCAGGATGGCTGGTTCCCATGTTGCTACCCGTTCGTCCTGCGGGATTCGGCGTGGAGGTGCGCCGGACGCGAGCTGGGTGACACACGCGGTCAGCAGTCGTACTCCCATTGGAGCCAGTGCGCGGCGCCATAGTTCCGCCGGGGTGTCGTCCGGCAAGACATGGCACCAATCCTGCGCCTCAATCGACCCGGTGTCCGCGCCGTCGTTCATCCAGTACGCCGTGCCGCCAGTTATTGAATCGTGCATGGCT
>JAVVPW010000073.1:0-9377 GCA_036655575.1 Bilophila sp. | reverse complement strand
CGACGTCCTTCTGGCGACTGCGTAAGCCCTCGACGCACAACTTCATGGCTTGGCAAGGAGTGGATGTCCTCACCCTGAAACCGCACAGCACCCCCAGAAGCCCGCACCAGCCCGCTTATTGTCAGCAAGGTGGTGGTTTTTCCAGCGCCGTTCGCTCCAAGGATACTCACGATTTCGCCTTCGTCAACGCGCAGGCTCACTCCGTGCAACACCTCTTCAGACCCGTACCCAGCGTGTATATCTTCAACTTCTAGAAACATCTTATGCATCCTGTCCTAAGTACGCTTCGATGACTTTGGGATCGCGGCGGACGATTTCGGGGGGGCCACTCGCTATGAGGGAGCCGTATTCGAGGACGAGCAGCTTTTCACAGACTTTCATGACCAGCCCCATGTCGTGCTCAATGAGCAACACCGTCACCCCGCGTTTGCGGATGGCGTGGATCAGTTCAATGAGCACAACCGTCTCAGGATCGTTCATGCTCCCGGCGGGTTCATCCAGAATGATGAGCCTTGGGTCAGAGGCAAGAGCACGCGCCATTTCGAGCAGACGCTGGTTGCCATAGGAAAGACTGCCTGCTTCTTCTGCATAGCTGTCAGCAAGGCCGACAAAATCCAGTTCGCTCATAGCGCGTTCAAGCGCGGCGCGTTCTTCACGGCACTGCGCCGGAGTGTGAAACATGGAACCGAGAATCCCCGTGTGCATCCGGCAATGGCGCCCAGCCAGCACGTTTTCGACCAGCGGCAGGGTGGGGAACAGTCGGATAGACTGAAAGGTTCGTGCAATGCCCAGACTGACGATGGTGTGTGGCTTCATGCCCTTGATGGACTGCCCGGAAAAACGGATGTCCCCGCCGTCCGGGGCGTAGTTGCCCGTAATGAGGTTGAAGACCGTGGTTTTCCCGGCACCGTTAGGGCCGATCAAGCCCACGATACTGCCTTGTTCCACCTCAAAAGACACTTCGTTGACAGCCACCAGACCACCAAAGATCTTGCTCACACCCTGCAAGGCAAGCAGACTCATGCCTCACCTCCCTTGCGTGTTGTCCGGGGGGCAACGGGCGAGGCAAAATCCTTGCCGTGCAACAGCCTTCGGACATCATAGGTTCGGACGGCAGGCGGCAGCAGACCTTGCGGACGCACCACCATCATGATCATCATGGCAAGCCCAAAGACCAGCATTCGAGCGCTGGCAAATTCGCGGAACATCTCAGGCAAGGCCACAATGAGCAAGGTACCCACCAGCACCCCGATCTGACTGCCACCAGACAAAATCACCACGGCAAACACCACCACAGACTCCCAGAAGGTGAACGAACTCGGAGAAATGATGGTCATTTTTGCGGCGTAGAGATTTCCAGCCATGCCCGCCCAGAACGCGCCGATGACAAAGGCCATCAGCTTCAGGTGCGCCACATCCATACCACACCCTTCCGCTGCGGTGTCGTCTTCTTTGATGCAGTTGAGCGCACGTCCAAAGCGCGAACAGGACAGCCAGTGGAAGAGCAACACCGTCACCCCCACCAGCGCCCAGACGAGATAATAGAACTGCATTCCTGTACGGATACGGATGCCGAACAGCACTGGTCTAGAAATGCCAAAAATCCCGTTCGCGCCGCCTGTCAGTCCGCCCACATCGTTGATAAGCGCGATGCGCACGATTTCGACAATGCCGATGGTCACGATCAGCAGATAATCCCCCCGCAGGTGGATGATCGGACGCGCTACGACAAGGGCAAACAGCGCCGCCGCCGCCCCCGCCACTGGCAGGAGCAACAGCACCGGGATCTGGTATTGCGTGTTGAGGATCGCGGTTGCGTAGGCACCCACGGCGTAGAAGGCCGCGTGTCCCATATGGAAAATGCCCGCCTGACCAAGGATCAGGTTGAGCGAAAGCGCCAGCAAGGCGTACAGCCCCACGCTCACCGCCACCTCAACCCAATAGGTGTTGAGTGCCAGCGGCAACAGCGCCACGCCAAGCGCCAGCACCAGACCAAGCAGCAGGGGCATCTTGTCTTTGGTCATGCTCATAACTTGTTCGCCACCCTTTCACCGAGCAGTCCGGTGGGTCGGATGATAATAATGAGGATGAGCACAAAAAAGGCGATGGCGTCTTTCCATGCCATGGCAAGGTAGGACGCGCCAAGGGCTTCGATGACACCGAGCAACAGGCCGCCGAGCATGGCGCCGGGGATGTTCCCGATGCCGCCAAGGATCGCGGCGGTAAAGGCTTTCAGGCCATACGACCAGCCCATCGTGAAGTCGATCTGTCCGTAGTACATGCCCACCATGACCCCGGCAACGCCACCCAGTCCCGCGCCAAGAAAGAAGACCAGCGAGATGACCCGATCCACGTTGATGCCCATGAGTTTGGCTGCACCCTGATCAATGGCGACCGCACGGATAGCCGTACCCATGCGGGTGCGGTTGATGAAGGTGTACAACGCAAGCATGAGCAACACCGAGCTGACAATCATGATGACCCGCATGACAGGGACTTGCAGCCCGAACAGGTCAAGCACCAGCGACGGGCGCAGTTCTTCAGGATAGACATAAAAACGCGCACCGTAGATGAGCATCACCGCGTTCTGAAACACGATGGACGCGCCCAGTGCGGACACCACTGCGGCAAGACGATTGGCCTTGCGCAACGGGCGGTACGCCACACGTTCGAGGGCTACACCAAGCAAGGCGACTAGCCCCAGCACAATCACCACGACCACCGCCACCGCAAGAAACGGCGAAAGACTCCCTGCAAGGCCACACGAGACCAGCAACGTCAGGCCAAGATACGCGCCAATGGTGAAAAGATCCCCGTGTGCGAAGTTGATGAGCTTCATCACCCCGTACACCATCGTGTATCCCAGCGCGACAAGGGCATAAATCCCCCCTACCGCCAGGCCATTGATCAACTGCTGCAAAAATTCATTCATCAAAAATTCCTTTGGAAGGCATAAAGAGAAAGGCAGAATCGGGGGAAGGGAAGGGGAACCTTTCTAAGGAACCCTTCTGGAGAAGGGCTGCTTTGGGGTGAGGCGGGTGGAAAGAAACCCTTGCGGCTTCCTTTCTACCCGCCCCCGCTTCGCCCCCATCCCCTCATCCTCCTAAGACTTTTGTAATGAGGCGAGAGGGGAATGTCAGCTTTCTTGTTTGAACGGCGTGTGTACGCAACAACACAATACTCTGATACAACAGGGAAAACCGTTGTGTCCTTCCCACCCTTATACAAAAGTCTTGGGAGATAGAGGGGAGGGGGAAGGGGGGAGGGCGAGGAAGCAACCTTTCTTCAGAAAGGTTCTTCCTCCCCTCCCCCTATTCTGCCTTTCTCTTTATCCCAGCACAGCTTTTCGGACTTCAGCGACGCGGGCTTTGATGTCGGGGGCGGAGACAAATTCTGAGACGAGAGCGCAGCATTTTGCGCCGTGGGCGGTTACTTCTGCGATGTTGTGGCGCTTGATCCCGCCGATAGCCACAAAGGGGAGCGGGGAATGCGCGGCTACCCAGTCGAGATAGTCAAGCGTCACTGGAGCGCAGACATCTTTCTTGGTCTGCGTGGCGTAGATTGGCCCAACCCCAATGTAGTCCGCACCAACAGCCTCGGCAGCGCGTGCCTGCTCAGGCGTGTGCGTGGACAGACCAACAAGCATCTCCCACCCTGCCTCACGCAACAAGCGCCGCACTTCAGGCACAGGCAGATCTTCTTGCCCAACATGCACCCCGTCAGCTTCGCATAAGATCGCTATATCAACGTAATCGTTTACAATAAAGCAGGCGCCCGCTTCGTTTGTCAGACGCCGCAAGGCCTGACATTCAAGAAGCATCTGCCCGGCTTTCTTGTCCTTTTCGCGGTACTGGAGGATCTTGATTCCTGAATCAAGCAGAGCACGAGCCACCTCAATAACAGGTCTGCCGAGCGAAAGGTTGCTGTCAGTCAGGGCGTACAACGTGGTTTCGGGAGAGGTTCCGGGCAACAGTTTAGACATGATCTTTTCCTAATTGTTTTCAATGGGTACAAAAGAAAACAGGTTGACATCAAACAGCCCGCGTGCCGTGAGCTTTAGCTCTGGAATGACGGGCAAGGCCATAAAGCTGAGGGTCATGAACGGCTCAACAGCGGGGGGAATCTGCAAGGTTGTGTGCGCAAGCTGAAGCATGTCAGCCAACTGGCGGCTCACAGCCAGCGGATCTTCAGAGGTCATCAGTCCGGCAATGGGCAGAGGCAACCGACCTTTGACGACACCGGACGCGATGAGCACGATGCCCCCGCCCATGTCCACAAGCTCGCGCACGGCGAGTTGCATGTCCGCATCTGAATCGCCTGCCACCACAATGTTGTGCGAATCGTGCGCAATGGTTGTGGCAATGGCGCCACCGTGCAAGCCGTAGCCCTCAAGCAACCCCAGCCCCAGCAGCCCTGTCCCGTGGTGGCGTTCGATGACCGCGATCTTGTTCAGTCCGGGATTGTCCTTACACTGAAAACGTTTGTGCGCGTCAAGCCTTACCTCCCGCGAGAGGTGCAGCGTCACCAGCGAATGCGGTTGAATGCCAATGACTTTGAGAGATGTCTGGGCGTTTGAGGCGTCTGGAAACGCCAGTTCAAAAGCGTTGGCGGCGAGTGGTGCAACGTGCATGGAATGCGTGGGCGCACCTGCGGTGGCGTTGTCTAGCTGTGCCAGCAGGTGCCCGTCTTCAGCAACCAGCGTTCCAGCGGCAAAGACTTGATGGATACGGAAATCGTGCAGATCGTCCACCAGAATGAAGTCCGCATCCCGCCCCGGTGCGATGGCTCCTTTGGTACGCAAGCCGAAACATTCCGCAGCGTTGAGCGTACACAGCGTCACGGCCTGAATGGGGTTCATGCCCATCTGTACGGCAAGGCGCAGGTGGTTGTCCATGTGTCCGTCACGCACGATGTCGGCGGGATGGCGGTCGTCGCAACAAAAAGCGCACCGTCTGGCGTTGGCTGGTGTCACGCCGGGGAGGAGTGTCTTCAGATTGCGTGCGGCGGAACCTTCCCGGATGAGCACATAGCTCCCGCGCCGGAGGTTGGCGTCCATTTCTTCAAGAGTTGAACACTCATGGGTGTTGCTGATACCCGTGACCAGATAGGCGTCCAGATCCTGTCCGAGCAGACCGGGGGCGTGTCCGTCCACAACCTTGCCGTGCCGGATGCCGAGTTGCACCTTGGCAAGCACATCGAAATCCGCTGCGATCACACCGGGGAAGTGCATCATTTCACCGATGCCGATCACTCTGGGATCGTCGATAAAATCTTCAAGATCTTCGGCAAGCAAGGTTGCCCCTGCGTCTTCAAACGGGGTTGCCGGAACGCAAGACGGCAGGGAAATGTAGACATTGAGCGGGAGGTGACGGCTGCTTTCAAGCATGGAGCGGATGCCGTCCAGACCGTGGACATTGGCTATTTCATGCGGGTCAGCGATCACGGTTGTGGTGCCGTGGGGGAGCACCAGACTGGCAAAGCGCACGGGCGTTGTCATGCTGGATTCGATATGGATGTGGGCGTCGATGAGTCCGGGAAGCAAGAATCTGCCCTGTGCGTCCACGGTGTGCCGGGCTTGTGTGGGCGTGAAGCCCAGTATTTTTCCATCCCCCACACTGACCGCTGTTTCCCGGATTTCTCCTGTGAACACGTCCACGACCTGTGCGTTGATGATGAGCAGATCCGCAGGCTTGCGCCCTGAGGCCATGTTGACGAGATTTTCCATTGGTTCCAGATCGTACATGGAAGAGTCCTTGTGTGCAGGCGGTCTTCTCATTCCACCTGCGGCTGTTCTCGTTGTAAACATTCCAGTTCAGCGTGCATTTCAAGATAGGCGGCGTAGCAACGAGCCACGGGGGAATCGGTGCGCATTTCGCCAAGGTGACCACCAAGGTCGAAAGGACGTTCCGGGAGGGGGCGAAGGCGTTGCACGGGCTGCATGTCTGGCGCGTGATCGAGCGTGGCTTTTCCCATAATCAGGCGCAATTCAACTTTGTTGAACACAGGCGCGTCCATGAAGGCGTTGACGCGCTCCAGTATTTCCGGGGTCATGAACGAAAGATCCTGCAACGCGAGGTTGTCATCGCCACCCACCAGCAGCAGATCGTTGCGCACACCGAGCGGTCGCGCCAGGGGTGCTATGTCTGGCCCCATCACCATGTCCCAATTTTGCCACAGGCGCACTTGTTGCAGCTTTTCCCCGGTGCAAAGTTTTGAGAGCACCGCATCAAGACGGTCGTGCACGGTGTGCATTTCGTTGATACGATTGCCTTTGCGGGCTTTGGGAAGTCTGTAGGACAAGGCCATTATTCCCCACGAATCTTCGGCTTGGTGCCGTCAAAAAGAAGCGTCAGGATGCGAAAGCGCCGCATGGGGACATTGCTCCACTTGACGACTGTCCCATTCCGGTTTTCGACATGAATATCCCACCAGATGGCTCGTGCTCCCCACGGAAACGTCACTTTTATCTCTTTGCCCATGCGTAAACACCCACCTTCAAGCAGGTCTTCACTCCATTTCTGACTTCCGGCAGGTGCCAGATGCAAGGCGTAGAGATCAGCTCCAGTGAGATTGCGCACCGTCACCTTGATCCCGGTTGACTCCGTAGCGGGTTCGGTCGCTCTTTCCGTTGCCATCGCGGTGCCGAGGAGCGCAAAGGCGCAAAGTCCCACAAGCAGCCATGAAGTGAAGCGCATAGAGCACTCCCCGGAACTTACCGGGGTTCTCCCACAATTTCAGTACCAATCCCCTGATCGGTGAGCAGTTCGAGCAGCACACAGTTTTCCACGCGCCCGTCAACAATCATGACTTTTTCAACGCCCTGTTCGATCGCTTCCATGCAACAGGTGAGTTTGGGGATCATCCCACCGGAGACGGTGCCGTCTTCAAACAGATTGGCGGCGTCTTGCACGTTGATGGAATGGATCAGTTCCCCTTCTCGGTCAAGCACCCCTGCCACGTCTGTCAGCATGATGAGGCGCCGCGCTTGCAACGCGCCTGCCACCGCACCTGCCACCGCATCCGCATTGATGTTGTAGGTGTGTCCCTGTGCGTCCACACCCACAGGGGCAAGAACCGGAATGAATCCGTCTTTTATCAGCGAATACAAGAGGTTTGTCTCAACCCGCGTCACACGCCCCACATTGCCGAGGTCGATGATTTCTGGCGGCTGGTTCTCGTGGGTGACAACCATCTCCTTTTTTTCAGCATGGAGGAGCATCCCATCCTTGCCGGAAAGGCCAACGGCACGCGCACCCGTCTGATTGATCTGGTTCACGATGTCCTTGTTGACCGAGCCGACCAGCACCATTTCCACCACGTTCATGGTGGCGTCATCGGTGACACGCAAGCCTTCTCGAAATTCGGACTGGATTTCGAGTTTTTCAAGCATGGTGCCGATCTGCGGGCCACCGCCGTGGACAATCACCGGGTGAATGCCCACCAGCTTCAAGAGCGCCACACCTTGCGCAAACGACGCCTTCAGCGCCTCGTCCTTCATGGCGTGACCACCGTACTTGATGACAATCGTTTCACCATGAAACTTGCGCAAGTACGGGAGACTTTCAATCAAAACCTGCGATTGTAACTTCGCGTCCATAGAAACCTCTGCTTTTTACCACGAGCTCTACAAGATAAACCGGCTCAACTCGCAGTCTTCTCGAACATCGGCGAGTTTTTCGATGACAAGGGCACGGTCAATGACCAGGGCGGTGCCGGGTTGCTCCGGTGCGTCAAAGGAAATATCAGACAGGATTTTTTCCATGATGGTGTGCAGACGCCGCGCCCCGATGTTTTCGGTGCGGGCGTTCACGTCTTCTGCAAACGCCGAAATCTCACGCAAGCCATCGTCTGTAAAGGTGATTGTAACGCCTTCCGTACACAGCATAGCTTCGTATTGCCTCGTCAGCGCGTTGTCTGGTTCGGTCAGAATCCGGTAAAATTCTTCCTTGCCAAGAGCTTCAAGCTCGGCGCGTAAGGGGAAGCGCCCCTGCAATTCTGGGAACAAGTCCGAAGGCTTGGCAAGATGAAACGCGCCAGCCGCGATGAACAGAATGTGGTCGGTGTTCACAAGACCGTACTTGGTGTTGACCGCACTTCCTTCAACAATGGGGAGGAGATCGCGCTGCACACCTTCACGGGAAATATCGGAAGAGCGCTGTTGCGAACTGCTGGCGAGCTTGTCCAGCTCGTCGATGAACACAATCCCCATCTGTTCGACCCGTTCCCGCGCTCGGTCAGCAATCTTGTCTTCGTCCACGAGCTTTGAGGATTCTTCGTCGATGAGATGCTTCCATGCCGTCCCCACCTTCATCTTGCGGTGATGACTGCGGGCTGGGAAGAGCTTGCCAAAGGCGTCTTTCATCTGTCCACCGAGCTGTTCCATGCCGGGGACACCCATGATGCCGATGGATTGCGTCTGTTCCTTGACCTCAATGTCCACTTCTCGGTCGTCAAGATGCCCTTGCCGAAACAGGCCACGCAGTTTTTCGCGGGTGCTTTCCCGGCCTTCGCTCGTGGGCAAGAGCAAGTCCAGCAAGCGTTCTTCTGCGGCGGCTTCGGCGCGCTCACGCACTTTTTCGGCTTCTTCACCGCGCACCAGATTGATGGAAATCTCCATGAGATCGCGGATCATGGATTCGACATCCCGCCCCACATAGCCCACTTCGGTGTACTTGGTGGCTTCGACCTTGATAAACGGTGCCTGACAGAGCTTGGCCAGACGCCGTGCTATCTCGGTTTTGCCCACACCGGTTGGCCCCATCATGATGATGTTGCGCGGCGCGACTTCTTCACGCAATTCAGGAGACAAGCGCTGCCGCCGCCAGCGGTTTCGCACAGCTACCGCGACCATGCGCTTGGCCTGTTCCTGACCGATGATGTATTTGTCCAGTTCCGCCACAATCTGACGGGGTGTCAACTCACTCATAACCATTGCCTCCCGACGGGCGTTATGCCCCCAGATACGCTTCTTGAATACTTGGATTGGCAAGCAGATGCGCGGCGGTGTCTTCCATGACCACTCTTCCGAGTTCGAGCACATAGCCGCGTGTCGCCAGTCTGAGCGCAGCACGGGCGTTTTGTTCCACAATGAGGATCGTGACGCCTGTTTCGTTGATGGCTCGGATGGTCGCAAAGATGGATTTTACCAGCAACGGCGCCAGTCCGAGTGAAGGCTCATCGAGCAAGAGGAGTTTGGGCTGTCCCATGAGCGCCCGCCCGATGGCAAGCATCTGCTGTTCACCCCCGGAAAGTGTCCCGGCAAGCTGATCCTTGCGTTCATCCAGACGCGGGAACAGATCGAAAATCCAGTCCAGCGTCTGTTCTGTCTTGACGGTATCAGCGATGGTGAACGCACCAAGGCGCAGATTCTCAAGGAC
>JAVVPW010000072.1:0-9377 GCA_036655575.1 Bilophila sp. | reverse complement strand
GTTCTGTCTGCACCGTAGCAACCGGATCGGTGAGGCTGTCTTCAGCCAGAATTGGCGTCGCACTGAGTCCAAGCCAGAGGGCAAACACAACAACACTCTGGCGCAACGGGCTGCACCGTTTTGCGCTGTGTCCGGTCATGCCAAGGCAATGTGTCTGTCTTTTTCGGACGGCGAACCCCATCAACATCCCCCCGCATACGTTTTCTGTGCGTGTTTGCCATGCCGCGTTCATTGCGTTTAGCGATGCTGTCTGGCACGGAGTGCTCCTAGTTTACGGCAATATCCCTAAAGGCGCAACGCGAATCCGGGGACACAAGGGCAGGCGCAACGCGGTTGCAGCGCAACAAGGTTGCTCTCTGCGCGTTTACGGCATAGGGTAAGATTTGTGCAGTATTTTATTTGAGGGAGTGAGGTTTGTGATGAAAATAAGCCAGCGCATCGCTGAAAAAGGGCGTCCTTTTTATTCGCTTGAGTTTTTTCCTCCCAAGGAATCCGAGCAGTGGCCTGCCTTTTTTGCCACAGTAGAACGTCTGCTTCCCCTTTCGCCGCTGTTTGCGTCTGTGACGTATGGGGCGGGCGGTTCCAGTCAGAACGCTACGCTTGATATTGTGACGCATCTGAAAAAGCGCTTTGACCTTGAGGTCATGGCGCATCTGACGTGCATCGGTGCGACACAAGACTACATTTCGCACTTTCTGGAGCGTCTGCGGGATGCGGGGGTGGACAACGTGCTGGCCTTGCGCGGCGACATCCCCAAGGACACCGTGATTGACTGGGAACACATGGATTTTCGCCACGCTGCGGATCTGGTGCGCTACGCTCGGGCGCATTTCCCGGATATGGGCATAGGGGTGGCTGGGTATCCAGCACCACACCCAGAATCGCCCACGTTTTCGAGTGACTGGCGCTATACGGTGGCAAAAATCCGTGAAGGCGCGGATTTTGTCGTGACACAGCTTTTTTTTGATGTGCGCGAATATTTTCATTTTGTGGATCGGCTCAATGACATGGGCGTTTCTGTGCCTGTCATTCCCGGCATCTTGCCCATTCAGAGCCTTGAATCTATCCGGCGGACGCTGGCCTTGTGCGGTGCCAATATCCCCGGCAAGCTCTATCTTGAGCTGGAAGCCGCACACGCTAAGGGTGGCTCTGCGGCGGTGAAGGATGCGGGCATTGCCTTTGCCGTACACCAGATTCGAACCTTGCTTGACGGGGGTGCGCCCGGCATCCATTTGTATACGTTGAACAACGCTGCGATGTGTCTGCGGATTGCTGACGCCGTAGGCAAGCTGTAGCTGTAGCACGTCTTTCTTTTTCACATACCGGCGCACGGCGCGAGTCTCATGAAACATACCCATTTTGCTACGTTTTCTCCAGCAAAGATTCTGGTTTGCCAGCTTCGGCAGATCGGTGATGTTGTGCTTGCCACACCTGCCATTGAGTTGTTGCGGCGGCGCTATCCGTTTGCCGAGTTGCATGTGCTCACTGAGCAGAAGTGTACGTCCATTCTCGCGCACAATCCCACGATCAACAAAATCTGGGGACTGGACAAGAAAAAGATCGCGCCGCTGTACCGTGAACTTTCATGGTACTGGAAACTCGCCAGGGTTGAGTTTGATCTGGTGGTGGATTTTCAGCAACTGCCACGCTGTCGCTGGGTGGTGGCTTTTTCTGGCGCAAGTGTGCGGCTTTCCTACACCCCGCCGTGGTACACCCGTCCGCTCTACAATCATTATGTGGATGCGCTTGATGGGTACGCGGCGATGGCGAAGGCGAGTATTTTGACGCCGCTCGGCATCCACTGGCACGGCGAACGTCCGCGCATCTACCTGACGCCAGACGAAACCACTTCGGCGCGTGCGTTGCTTGCCGGACTGGGGTTGCGACCAGAGCACCGCCTGATCTCCATTGATCCAACGCATCGGCAACCGACAAGGCGCTGGCCGTTGCAGCATTACGCAAAGCTCATCTGCAATCTTGCAGCACGGGATGCCTCGCTCCGTTTTCTGCCTCTCTGGGGGCCGGGTGAGGAGAAGGATATCCGCGAACTGGCAAAGCTCTGCCCTGCCGGGGCGTTGCTTTTGCCTGTGCGGATGCTCACCTTGCGCGAGATGGCAGCCTGCATCGCCGAGGCTCGATTGCATGTGGGCAATTGTTCCGCGCCCAGACACATCGCGGTCGCCGTAGGAACCCCAAGCTGTTCTATTCTTGGTTCAACCAGCAGCTCGTGGACGTACCCGTCACCAGAACACACGGATATTGCAGCGCACCTCCCCTGTCAGCCCTGCAACCGCAATTTTTGCGACCATCTTTCTTGCCTCATCAACCTTTCTCCAGAAGTCGTCACTGAGCACGTCATGGGGATGCTGACGTAGAGCGTTTTCAATGGTAAGATGCTCTAAAGAAAGCCTTCTTTGAGATACGGGATACAACAAGAGGACTGGCTGTAATTCCAGTCCTCTTGTTGTTGGTAGAGCGGTGGTTATTTGAGGGCGGGAAGGCAGGCTATGGCCAGTGGGGTGAGGAGCAGGGGAAATTCTGGGCATTCCACGCGCAAATGCAGTTCTTTGGCGAAGAGTTCTGCGATACCGGGAAAGCAGCATGTGCCGCCGGTCAGGTAAATGGTATCGACAGTGTGCCCAGCGATGTGTGCTTTTACGATGTCGGAAATGCGCTCAAAAACAGGCCTGACAACAGAGGCGTACTGTTGGTTGTCCGCGCTACGTTTGCGTAGTTCCGCGTCATCGTAGGGAATGGAGAGTGCTCCTGCGAGTGTCAGCGTGACGTGGTGGCCTCCGGTGGCGTCGTCAGCCGAGGCAATGACCTTGCCTTTTTGGATGATCGCTGTGCCTGTGGTGCCACCGCCAATGTCAACAACAGCGGCCTTGTCGAGTTTTGCAAGGTGGGCGACACAGCTTGGCTCGTCTTCTGCCGCTGCCAGACGCAGACCCGCCGAATCCAGAATGTTGGTGGAGAGACGCGCGTCTGTCCCCGGAGGGAAGGAGGTGGACGCCATGGTAAAGGTTTGCCCCAGCCGTTCTTCTGCGAGCTTGCGCAAGCGTTGCACGATGGTGACCGCGCCGTGATAATTCACAACAACACCGTCACGCACAACCGTGGCCCATTCCAGAAACGTTGCCACCGGCAGACCCTTGCTGTCCACGACCATGACCACCACATCCGCCGTGCCAAGGTCAACACCCATATAGAGTGGCCCCTCTGCGTGCATCGGGGTGGTGTCATTGCAGATCTGTGACGCGACGACAAGCCGCTCCATGAGTTCGTTCCATGAAACCTGTTTCATACTTCTCCATACCGCCTTCTCCATACCGCTGCAAAAAAACAGCGCTTCCGATCCTGCCAACCCACCACAAAGGGGTCAAGGGGGGAATCCCCCCTTGCAGGTGCAGGACAGCGTCCTGCCCGCCGGAGGCATTATTACGCCAGCGGCTTACGCCAGCGGCCTTACGCCACGGCGTTGAGGGAATGCAGTTCGGTTTCAGACAGCAGTTTGTCAAGATCAAGCAGGATGAGCAAGCGATCTTCGAGCTTGCCCACGCCGCGCATGTATTCAGAACCGATGCCAGCGACAACAGGTGGCGGCGGTTCCACCGTAGATTCTTTGATCCGTAGCACCTCAGAAACCGCATCAACCACAAAGCCCACGATCTGGCCTTGCAGATCCATGACTTCAATGCGGGTCTGGCTGTCGTGTGGGGTGGTGTCCAGGCCGAAACGCTTGCGCATGTCGATGACAGGAATAACCTTCCCGCGCAAATTGATCACACCTTCCACAAAATTGGGCGCGTTGGGTACCCGAGTGATGGGGAGCATGCGGATGATTTCCTGCACCTTGAGGATATCCACACCAAATTCTTCATCGCCGAGTTTGAAAGTCACCAGCTGGATAAGGGTATCGTCACCCGCCCCATGATAAGCGGTATCTACTTCCATGTTCACTCCTTGTCATAACAACGCTTTGTTGCACAAACGCGAGACGCTCGTGCGGCGTGGTTTAAAACCATACGGCGCAACGCTCTTCTTATAGGGTCATTTTTGCGAATATTGCAAGTCGGTACACACGCAGGCTCTGGCTGTTGCGGGTAAAAGAGTATATAAAGTGTTGACGGAACCAGAGTCAAGCTGCAAAGAAGAGCGAACAGGCCTGAAAAAGAGCGAAACGAAACCTGTACCTTGAAAGGACTTGACAGGAACTGTCGAGCAAAGGAAACTCCTCTGATGAAAACAAAAATTCTTGCGACCATTGGCCCCGCCTCCAATAAGCGCGACGTGCTGTCAAAACTTATTTCGGCTGGCGTGCGCATCTTTCGGCTCAATTTTTCACACGGTGACAGTTCCGCCTTTGTTGACCTTATAAAGACCATTCGGGAACTGGAAATCGTCCACAAAACCCCTGTCACGATCATGCAGGATCTTTCCGGCCCGAAAATCCGCATCGGCACGTTGCCGGGGGATGAGGCGCTTTCCGTGCTGCGTGGGGATGTGCTTTTGCTTGGCCCGGTTGCCAACTATTCAGACGAACACCCGTACATCCCCTTTGACCACGAGGCTGTGCTTGCCGAACTCGAACCCGGCGACAGGCTTGTGCTTGCCGATGGCACGTTGCAGTTTCGAGTTGGAGAACGGCGCCCCGATGGCACGTTCCTCATTGAAGCGCAGAACAACGGCCTTGTCACCTCGCGCAAGGGGCTGGCGCTTCCGGGGAAATCCCTGCGAGTGCCTGCGTTGACCGACAAGGACAAGAAAGACCTTGTGGACGGTCTGGCGCTTGGGGTGGACGCGGTGGCACTGTCCTATGTGCAGACACCAGAAGACATCCGCGAGGCCAAGGCCATCATCCGCAGTCATGGACGAGACATTCCGGTTGTTGCCAAGCTCGAACGCCGCAACGCCGTGGATCGTCTGGACGCTATTCTGGAAGAAGTGGACATCGTGATGGTGGCGCGGGGCGATCTTGGCATCGAATGCCCGCTTGCCGAGCTTCCCGCCATGCAAAAGCGCATCATCCGCGCCTGCAACCGTGCTGCAAAGCCGGTCATTGTGGCGACCCAGATGTTGTTGTCAATGGTTTCAAGCCCCTCACCTACGCGGGCGGAAGTGACTGACGTGGCTAACGCTGTGCTTGACGGCGCGGACTGCGTGATGCTCTCCGAAGAAACAGCTATGGGCAACTACCCTGTGGAAACCGTGCAGGTCATGAGTGAAATAGCGACCAAGGCCGAAGAGCTGATGGTGGAAACGCGGAGTGTGGTTGCGCCTGACATGGAAAAGGGAACAGCAGAATTTTTGGCCTATGCGGCCTGTCTGCTGGCGGAAAAGGCCTCGGCAAAGTCCATTGTAGCGCACAGCCTTTCTGGTGCGTCGGCACGCCTTCTTGCAGCGCACCGGCCTTCGCAGACCGTCCACGCGCTGACACCTGACCCGACCGCTCTGAAGGCGCTTAATTTTTCGTGGGGTGTTTTGCCACACCATGTGGGGAACGATGACGAAGGGCATCTGGTCAGAGCAGAGCGTTTCATCGCGTCTTCATCCTTGTTCGCCAAGGGCGACGATGTTGTCATCACCGCTGGGCAGCCAACCTCCAATTCGCCACAGCCGAGAGGCACAAACCTCGTAAAAATCTACAGGAAGTAACATGGCGCGGACTCGCAAGCCAAAGGCATCTATCCCTGATAATATCGCTGAGGAATATTATCAGATCTGTCAGGAGATTTTGTACAGCTTTCCAAAGTACCGACCTCCCGTGGATCTGTTTCAGTTTCGGCAGGATATTGTCAGGCTGTTTCCCTTCAGTCGCAAGGGAACGCGGCTGACAAACGAACAGGTGGAGCAGGTGCAGGGGCTGTGCGATGCGGGAAATCTTTTCGTTTCCCGACAAGATCTGCCTATCTATGCCGAGCACATCGTCAAGCAGGTTGACCTTGTGCTGCAAGACGCCAACTTGAAGGAAAGCGAGGCGGCGGACATCATCATCCGCGCTTTGCACATGCGGCTTTCCGCGTTTGTCGAACAGCCTGTGCGCCCGGTGTTTGAGTCGCTGTACTGCGATCTCATGGTGCTGACAGAATTTGTCTGGCAGGACAAGCACCGGGTCAAGCTCTTTATGCGCCGCCTGCATACGGGTGAGCACACGCTGGTCGATCACTCGCTCAACACGCTGTTTGTGGGACTGTGGCTGTTTGTCTACACCTATACGGGTACAGAGTTCCGGCGGCGGCACCTTGACCGCGCCGCGCTCGGACTGCTCTTGCACGATGTTGGCATGGGGCGCGTTCCGCTGTTCATCCGGGACAAAAGCGCACCGCTTTCGGGAGACGAAAAGGACAAGCTCCTGCTCCACCCGCTGGCGGGCATCAAGGTGCTGCAAAAGCTCAATCTTGGCTTTGACGAGATGAATCAGGCTGTTTTGGAACACCACGAACGGCTCGACGGTTCCGGGTATCCCCTGCGTACCAAGAATCAGCAGATCAGCCGTTTTGGAAAACTGTGCGCGGTGGCGGATTCCTTTGCAGCCATGATCTGCAAACGGGTGTACGCGCCGGCCAAAGAACCGCTTGCGGCGAGTCAGGAGCTGGTCAAGGACGGGGCACGGTAC
This sequence comes from Bilophila sp., assembly GCA_036655575.1. Taxonomy (GTDB): domain Bacteria; phylum Desulfobacterota; class Desulfovibrionia; order Desulfovibrionales; family Desulfovibrionaceae; genus Bilophila. The sequence continues at coordinate 2,761 of JAVVPW010000072.1, read as the reverse complement.
GACGCCCGCTTCACAACACCCATTCAGAATGCGTACCTGACCGGCAAGTTTGAACTTCCAAACCTCGAAGACGAAACACTGCCGCCAAATGAAGGCACTAGCCCCGAAGGAGCGACAACGGACTGAGCGTCAGGGTGTGACGCCAGCCATCATCATACCGATGTTGTTGGCTTTTTCTGTGTCTGAGCGCGGGAAGACATCCATGAACCGCCCCCGATACAAGACGGCAATGGTATCAGCAAGGGTGAAGGCTTCGTTGAGATCGCTCGTCACAAGCAGGATGCCCGCGTGCTTGCGCGCCGCCAGCAGACGCCGCCAGACTTCCTCCATTGCGGCAATATCCAGTCCCTGGGTAGGGTTTTCTGCAAGGATGAGGCGAGGTGCGCGGAAAAACTCCCGTCCGACAACGAGTTTTTGGAGATTCCCGCCAGAAAGTTCGCTTGCCTTCGCTCTGGGATTGCCCGGTTGCACATCGCATTCGCGGATGGTGTCGTGTGCGGCCTGTTCGGCTTTGCGGCGTTCGAGAAACGGGCCTCGGACAAAGCAATGTCGATTGGTCAGCAAAAAATTGTCCACGAGATCAAGGGATTGACAGGTAGCCCGGCCTTGCCGATCTTCAGGAATGTAGCCCATGCCTTCCCGCAGGGGAGGGGTGGCAAAAAACGCTTCCCACGTTGTGCCGAGGAGGGTCACACGCCCTTGTTGGGGCTTGCAAAGCCCTGCCACAACCTCCACCAGTTCGCGTTGTCCGTTCCCCGCCACACCCGCAATGGCGACAATACCGCCTCGGCGCAGGGTCAGGTTCAGATCGTGGATGGTCTCGCCGCTCAGGTTTTCGAGTGTCAGCACGTTTTCATGTTGCACTGCTGGACTGGCTTGCACCGTCTGCAACATCTCCCGTCCGATCATCCGCGAAGCCAGTTCTCGTTCGTCCGGCACTTCTTTACGCCAGAACGTATCCACAATGCGCCCTTTGCGTAAAATAGACACTTCATGTGCAAGATCAAGCACTTCCTGCATCTTGTGACTGATAAAGACAATGGCCTTGCCCTGCGCTGCCATGCGCCGCAACGCGCTGAAAAGCTGTTCGGTTTCAGGTGGCGTGAGCACGGCGGTCGGCTCATCAAGAATGAGCACCCGACTGTCACGGAACAGGAGCTTCATGATTTCCACGCGCTGCCGTTCGCCCATCGAAAGGTCTCTGATAGAGGCTCTTGGGTCAATGTTCAGTCCGTATTGTGCCGCAAGCTGGGTCACCCGTTCGTTGATGCTGGCGGGATTGAGCCAGCCACACAGTCCGCCGCGCTGCCCCAGAAAGATGTTTTCCGCCACAGTCATGGAATCGACCAGCATGAAGTGTTGATAGACCATGCCGATGCCAGCCTTGAGGGCGTCCTTTGGAGAACGAAAAGCCACAAGCTGCCCGTCGATCTCGATCGTGCCAGAATCCTGCTGCGATTTGCCCGCCAGAATAGCCATGAGTGTGGACTTGCCCGCGCCGTTTTCGCCGAGCAAGGCCTTGATCTGCGTCGCCCGGATGTCCAGACTGATGTCCTGATTGGCCTGCACTGTCCCGAAACGCTTGCAGATATGATGCAGCCGGACAAGTGGTACCGAGTCGGATGCGGGGGTAAGCGGAGCACCTGTAGTCATAACTCTTCCTTGCACGTCGTTTTTTTCAGCATCCACACCGCAGGCGGCTGTACGCTTCTCCAGTAGAGGCTTTTCGCAGAGGTGAAAAGGCTTTCTTTTACTCTCGCAGCGGGATGTTGATGCCAAGGGCAGCGGGTGCGGCGCGGCCTTTCCCTCTGGCGGACGACCACAAAAGCACCAGTACCGTGAGCACATAGGGGAGCATCATCATGAGCGAGGAGGGAACCGTTGCGCCAAGTGCCTGAAGACGGAGTTGCAGCGCCATGACGCCGCCGAAAAGATAGGCTCCGATCATGGCGCGCTCAGGCCGCCAGAACGCAAAAATCACCAGCGCAACCGCAATCCACCCCCGCCCAGCCGTGAGATTGAACGTCCAGGTGTGCGTGTAGGCAAGGGACAGGTACGCGCCGCCGATGCCAACAAGAAACCCACCCGCGTATATCCCCACCCAGCGCAGAAAAACGGGATTCAGACCAGCAGCGGTGGCGGCGGCGGGGTTCTCACCAGCCGCACACAGCCCCAGTCCCCACGCTGTGCGGGTAAACATCAGCCAGAGGAGCGGCGCAACACAAAAAGAAAGACTGACCAGCGGATCAAGACTGAAAAACACCGTGCCAATGAACGGAATGTCGCCAAGAAGCGGGGTGACATACGGCTGAAACCCCGTGGTCACTGTGCCCACAAACGGCGTTCCGAGGTAGTCGGCAAGCCCCACGCCGAAGATGGTCACAGCAAGCCCGGAAACCACCTGATTGCCTTGAAAAATCAGACAAACAACCCCATGGATGAGCGCAAGCGCACCCACCCCAAGCCCCGCGCCCAGTGTTGCCAGCCACGGGTTGCCCGTGCTGTACTGGAGGATGAACCCGAAAAACGCCCCCATAATCATAAGCCCTTCCACACCCAGATTGAGCACGCCAGAGCGCTCGGTGAGCATCTCGCCAAGCGTGGCGTAGAGCACAGGCGTTCCGGCCTGCACCGTAGAAACCAGCACCGGAATGATGATTTCAGGCGAAAAAAAGGACAGGAGAAAGGTGAGGTTCATCAAAAATTCCTTTATGGTCTGAAATCTCCCCCTTCAGGGAGGGCCGCCCGGCTCCTCTTTGCC
>JAVVPW010000071.1:0-9439 GCA_036655575.1 Bilophila sp. | reverse complement strand
GAGAAATCGAGCGCGGTATGCGAAAAAGGTACCCCCAGCCCCGTACAGTCGTGCTGCGTGGCTGCCCTGCTCTCGTGTGCGCAAGGCGCCTTCATCCAGACAGGCGTGACCAGTTCCAGCATAATCAGGGACAATTCGCCGCCGTCAGCCAGACGGTGGAGTTCTTCAGCCAGATGCGCCCGAAACGGATCGGGGAGCAACGCCCCGGTCAACGGGCAGACCGCGTGAAACAGGTGTGCGCTTTCCTGACACAGCCCCAGCAATTGCGGGTGCTGTGCTGGATCAAGATCAAGCACAAACCACGGCCCCGTTGTCTTGCTGGAGGCCGTTGTCTTTGCTGTTTCAGCCGTCTCCGGCGCAAGAGTCTCCGATGCAAGAGCTTCTGGGGCATGAGGAACGGCATCCGCCACGAGCGCTTCGAGCGTGGCAACCGGTTCTTCTGTTGTCAGCGCGTTCCATGCCTCTAGCGTCAATCCCGGTGCGAAACGGGCGACCACCAGCAAGCGTTCGCCCGTGCGCAAAGAGAAGCCCCCCCGGCTGGCGGCACGGGTGGCAAGAAGGGTGCGCATCCTGTCTAGTTCGCGCAGCAAAGCCGCTCCGTCGCAAGGCGGAGCCTGGCGCGTCACCGCAGCAGCAGACCGGGGCGGATCAGGCGCCGGTACGCTTGCCGTGGAAGGACAGGAGATACTCCCGCAGGAGCTTGTCGATTCGACCATCAAGCACAGCCTCCACATCGCCTATTTCGCAGTTGGTGCGGTGATCTTTCACAAGTCGATAGGGTTGCAGGGTATAGGTACGGATCTGGCTACCAAAACTGATCGCGTTTTTGCCGGCATACTGTGCCTGCCGCAGCGCGTCGCGTTTGTTCAGTTCCAGCTCATAGAGGCGTCCCCGCAGGATGCGCAAGGCAGAATCCTTGTTGTGATGCTGGGATTTTTCGTTTTGGCACTGCGCTACCAGTCCCGTTGGGATGTGCGTGACGCGCACCGCAGAACTGGTGGTGTTGACGCTCTGCCCACCGGGGCCACTGGAGCGGAAAATATCAACCCGGATATCCGCGTCCTTGATGTCGATCACGATCTCGTCCCCAGCATCAGGAAGCACATCCACTGACGCAAACGAGGTGTGCCTACGCCCAGAAGAGTCAAACGGCGAGATACGGATCAGGCGGTGGATGCCGCGTTCACCCTTGAGAAAGCCATAGACGTTTGCCCCGGCAACGCGCAACGTCACGCTCTTGATCCCGGCTTCGTCACCCGGCAAAAAATCCAGTTCTTCCACAGAATGCCCGTGTTCGTCTGCCCAGCGCAAGTACATGCGTTGCAGCATTTGTGCCCAGTCCTGCGCCTCAGTCCCGCCCGCGCCGGGGTGGATTTCGAGGATGGCGTCCATGTGGTCTTCCTCGTCAGCGAGGAGCAGATCCATTTCTGTTGCTTCAAGAAGTGACGCAAGGCGCTCTATTTCAAGGCTTAACGAGTCAATCGCTTCCGCGGCTTCCTCACCTTCCTTGATTTCCGCACCGCCCGACAGTTCTTGTGTCATCTCCATCCAGTCGGCAACACTGCGGTGGCACGCCTGCAAGGCTTCAAGACGGTGCAGTTCGTCTTCGAGATTGCTTTTTTCGCGTAATACGGGCGTCAACTTTTCTGGCGCGTTCCACGCATCGGGCGCGGAAAGTTCCTGTTCGATCGCGGCGAGACGCTCCACATGACCGGGCTGGTCAAAGACGCCTCCAGAGCGTCTCGAACTGCTGGTTCAGGGTATAAACGCGGGTTTTCAAATCGGCAAGCTGAAGCATGATGCTCTCTGTAGGTTAAGGGTTGTACGGTTTGGAGTGTCCGAAAAAACATCCCCGGCACAGCCCCAGAAACACGAGCAGAGCCAGCGCAGGCAACCACGGCTCCACATGAAAAAACACAGTACGGTTGCGCAGGGGCACCACCCGTGCGCTGAGTGTCTGCGCTGTGAAAAGGGTGCTTCTGGCGCGCACTCGCCCGGCAGGATCAATAAACGCGGAAAGGCCGGTGTTTGTGGCGCGCATGAGCCAGCGCCCCTGCTCCACCGCCCGCAACAAGGTCAGTTGCAGGTGTTGCTCTGGCGCGGCAGAACGACCAAACCAGGCATCGTTGCTGATGTTGACAAACACCTCGGCGCCATCTGCCACCCGTTGCCGTGCAAGCTCGGGGAAGACTGTTTCATAGCAGATCAGGACGCCCAGAACAAGCGGCTTGTCAGGAGGATTCCGGGGCGCCACCGTGTCTGCGGGCGCGGTGTCTGGCACGGCAGAAGGCAAAACGACCGTAAGCGGCACAATTTTTTCTCCAGACGTAAAATTGCCCACACCTTGCAACAAAGGGCGCAGAAACGGGATGTCGAGAAACGGCGGCATGTATTCGCCAAAGGGCACAAGGTGTTCCTTTTCGTACCACCCGCTGTCCTCTCCTGCTGTCACGAGGTAGGCGCGGTTGAAGGTGTCTGTCTTGTCGGTAGCCGGGGGGGCAACACGTCTGAAGCCCGGAGAACCGAACAACAGCGCGATGTTGTGTTCGCTGGCGTAAGCGCGGATCTGCGATGGGAAGGCTTTATTGCGCTGGTAATCAAACGGCATGGCGGTTTCTGGCCAGAGCAGCAGGCTCGGTCTTCCCACGCCCGGTGCGGGAAAGGCCAGTGCCTCTGTACTGAGCGTCAGGTAGCGTTGCACGGTGAGCCGCTGCATGGACGGCTCCCATTTGACATTCTGATCCAGATTGCCCTGCACCAGCGCAACCGGGACGCCCGGCTCGACCGGGACGCCCGGAACGTCCGGTGCGTCCGGCTCGACCGGAACAGTCGTTGTTGTGGGGGCATCGAGCGGGTACACCAGCTCCACCCGCCACCAGCCAAACACAAGGAGCAGCGCAAAGCAAAGCACGCCGCCCCAGACGGGGAGCGTTCGCCAGAAAGGTTTGCTTTTCAGAGGCGGGAACAGCAGGCAGACCAGACCAACAAGCACGCCGCTCAGTCCATAGGTGCCGACCACAGAGACACCTTGCACCAGCAGAGGCCACGGGGCAAAAGCAGAGGCCAGAGAGAGCCACGGGAAGCCTGAAAGAAACCACCCTCGGAACCATTCGAGCAGATACCAGCCAAGCCCAAGGCCAAGCGCGATCTGCCACGGCGACAGGCTGTCCTCTTTGCTGGTGAGCTTGTGCGCGAGAACGGCAAAAAGCCCGCCGTACAACCCGATGTACAGCCCCATGAACAAGGCGCAAGGAGCCGCCAGCGGCCACGGCAAGCCGCCAAATTCGTGTACAGGAATGGCAACCCAGTACATGCAGGCTGACGCACCCACAAAGCCGCACAACCAGCCCGCACGCAGCGCTCGTCTTACGCTTGTCGCCTCGCGTCCGAGCGCGAACAAAGCCGCAGGGTAGAGCAGTGCCAGCATCGGAAGCTGCACCAGAGGATTGGGCATTCCAAGCCAGAGCCCCAGCGCTCCAGCACCTGTCCACAACAAGGCGTTCATCAAGAGTTGTCCTTCAGAAAAGAATTTTGTTTGCAACGAAGCAGGATGTCGTCTGAAAAGTCAAGCCTCGTCTGGTGTCTGGTGTATCACGTCAAAACACCGCGCGAAACAGTGAACTTGTGACAGAATTACTGTGAAAAACTTCTCAAATAAACTGGGTAGTCAACCAGTTGCGTGTTTTCTTGCTTGACTCGTAGAAAATTTTGCGACATGAATACAGCCTTGTTCTGGTTCTGGAATCATCTGTTTCGGGTGTGGAGTCTTCCGCTCTTTCGCAAAGCGCTCTACCCCGCAAGTCAAGTGAGGCGTCCATGTTGCAATTGCTCCTCTTCGGCTGCATCGTCTTCCCGCTTCTGGCGGCTCTTGCTGTAGTCTTTGCCAAAGACGAAACGCTGCGGCGCAGGATCGTCTTCACAGGCACAGGCATAACCGCCCTGTCTGCGATTGGTCTGGCTCTGTACGGCAGCTTCACCTTGCCTGTGGCAGAAGGAAGTTCCCTCAATCCTCTCCTGACCCTGCTTGATTTTGCCTTGCTCTTGTACATTTTGTACCTCGCTCTCAAGCTGAAGCACAAATTGTCCACAGGGCTTGCTATCGGGCAAATCGGGGGGATGCTCTATCTGGACTTCTTCCTGCTCGAAGGTTCGCATCCGGCAGCTTTTACGGGTGACCCGCTTGCGCTGCTCATGGTACTGGTGATTTCCCTCATCGGGGGTGTTATCTGTATCTTCGGTCTTGGCTACATGCACGAACACGAAGATCATCTGCGCCTGCCCTCCACGCGCCAGCCGCGCTTTTTCTTCTTTCTGCTGCTCTTCCTTGGTGCCATGAATGGCCTTGTGCTGTGCGACAGCCTGCCGTGGGTGTTCTTCTTCTGGGAAGTCACCACCCTGTGCTCCTTCATGCTCATCAGCCATGACGGAACCCGCGAGGCCAGAGCCAACGCACTGCGCGCCTTGTGGATGAACATGCTTGGTGGACTCGCCTTTGTCGCCGCCATGCTCTTCTTGCAAAAGGCTGTTGGCACCCTGTCCATTCAGGCTGTTCTGTCCCAGTCTTTTGTGATGCACGCTCCGACCGCCCTGATCCCGCTGGCCTTTTTGTGCTTCGCGGCTTTCACCAAATCCGCACAGCTCCCCTTCCAGAGCTGGCTGTGTGGCGCCATGGTCGCACCAACTCCGGTTTCGGCGCTGTTGCACTCCTCAACGATGGTTAAAGCAGGCGTCTACCTTGTGGTTCGCTTTGCCCCAGCCTTTGCTGGCACCATGCTTGCGGGCGTTGTCGCCCTGCTTGGAGCCTTCACGTTCTTTGCTGCGTCTGCGCTGGCTTGCGGTCAGAGCAACGGCAAGAAAATTCTGGCCTATTCCACCATCGCCAACCTCGGTCTGATCATCTCCTGTGCTGGCATCGGCACCCCGGCGTCCATCTCCGCCGCCATGCTGCTCATTGTCTTCCACGCTGTCTCGAAGGGGCTTCTCTTCCTCTGTGTGGGTACCATTGAACAGCAGATCGGTTCGCGGGACATCGAGGCCATGCGCGGTCTGTACAAGGTCATGCCCCGCACCGCGATCATCACGCTTGTGGGCATCATGACCATGATGCTGCCGCCTTTTGGCGCGCTGCTTGCCAAGTGGATGGCGCTTGAAGCGGCGGCTGTTGCTCCCGCCTTCATGCCCGTGCTTGTGACGCTGATTGCGTTTGGCAGTGCCTTGACGGTGCTCTTCTGGGCGCGCTGGGCAGGACTCATCCTTGGCAACGACCCCTTGCACGACGCCAGACCCGTACCCGAACAGCTTGAAGGCACCATGATCGCGTCCCTGCGGCTGCTCCTTGGTGGTGCGATTGTGCTTTCCTTCTGCGCGCCGTGGATCTTCAACGGCATTGAATTGAGCGTTGCCCAGCTCTTTGGCAAGGACGGACACTTCATCGCAGAAATGGGCGTCTTCAGTAACAAGCTGGGGATGTTCGCCATCTACCCCCTGTTTGTGCTGGTGGCACTCGGCGTCTGGTACGCACTGCGACAGGCTCGCAAGGCCGAAGGCCGTGCGCACGCCCTGCCCTACATGTCCGGCATTCAGGCTATCGAAGACGGCAAGATCGGCTTCAATGGCCCGCTGAACGTCTTTGTGGAAGCGCAGTCTTCCAACTACTATCTGGAAGCCTGGTTCGGTGAGCGGACGCTCACCGGCAAGATCAACACCATTGCCATCGTGCTCATGGTGATCATGTTGGGAGGTCTGCTCTAATGCTGAAGCTCATTCTTGCCCTTGTCGGCCTTGCTCTGGCCTTCCCGGTAGGGGGACTTGTCGCCGGGGTGGACAGGCGCCTTACCGCCCGTCTCCAGTCCCGCATCGGGCCGCCGCTCCTCCAGCCCTTCTACGATGTGCTCAAACTCATCGGCAAAGAACAGTGCGTGAGCAACCCGTGGCTCATTTTCTCTGCCTACATCTGCTTGCTGTCCTCGGCTGTGGCGCTGCTCATCTTCTTCCTGCAAGGGGATCTGCTGTTGCTGTTCTTTGTCATGACCGTGGGCGCGGTGTTTCGGGTAGCCGGGGCGCTGTCTGTCAATTCGCCCTTTGGCAACGTGGGTGCCCAGCGCGAATTGCTCCAGATGCTTGCCTACGAGCCGCTCCTTATCCTGACCTTTGTGGGCATCTCCGTTGCGACTGGCAGTTTCATGATTGCAGACATCTACGCGCTGTCCGTGCCGCTCCTGCCGCATCTGCCCTTCTTGTTCATCGCCCTTGGCTATGCGCTGACCATCAAGCTCGTCAAGTCGCCTTTTGACATCGCCTCCTGCCACCACGGGCACCAGGAAATCGTGCGTGGGGTGCTGACGGACTATTCCGGCCCGCAGCTTGCGCTTCTTGAAATGGCGCACTGGCTTGATGTTGTGCTGTTGCTTGGTCTGTGTTCGCTGTTCTGGCATACCAGTATCATCGGGTGCGCCATTCTGCTTGTTGTCACCTACGGCCTTGAAATTCTTGTTGACAACATAAGTGCGCGTATGACCTGGCAGTGGATGCTCAAGAACGCCTTTGGCCTTGCTCTCGGACTGGCTATCTTCAACATCGTCTGGCTCTACATCCGTTAGAGCGTGATTGCACACCATAAGGACGTGTCTGATGAATCTTTCGTCACTGCATGAAAAACTGAATCAATATATCAACAAAGGACGCCTGAAGTCGCCCTGGGTTGTGCATTATGACTGCGGCTCGTGCAACGGCTGCGACATTGAAGTGCTGGCCTGTCTGACGCCTGTGTTTGACATCGAACGCTTCGGCATCCTCAATATCGGCGACCCCAAACACGCGGACGTGTTGCTTGTGACCGGTACCGTAAACTACCGCAACAAGGACGTGCTCAAAAACCTCTATGACCAGATGCCCAATCCCAAGGCAGTCATCGCCATTGGCGCGTGCGCGTGCTCTGGCGGCGTGTTTCAAGACTGCTACAACGTTGTTGGCGGCGTGGATCAGGTCATCCCGGTGGATGTGTATGTGCCGGGCTGCGCGGCAAAACCAGAAGCCATCATTGATGGCGTTGTGCTGGCGCTTGAAGTTGTGAAGGGTAAACTTGGCCTGCGTGACATGCCGCACACGACCATGTTTGAATAACATTCGTTGCCCCGGAATCGCATAAGAACACGGCACAAGCCGCACAAACCTCACTCGTTTGTGTGTCTTTACGATGCCGTCACAACCGGAGGAAGTATGCCCCCATCAGTCGCTCGTCTCGTTGCCGAGCCTATCACACTGGAAACAGTTCGTTCTGTGGCGCAAGCCAATTTCGACGCGGGATACCGTTTTGTTACCCTGTCCGTGGTCAATCTTGGCAACGGCAATCTGGATATCATCTACCATTACGACAAAAACCTGACCATGCGCCATTATCGGGTCACCGTGCCCATCGGGCAGAATGTACCGAGCATTTCGGACATCTATTTTTGCGCCATGCTCATTGAAAACGAAAGCCGCGATCAATACGGCATCATCTGGGACGGTCTCATCATCGACTTCGAGGGCAGTCTCTATCTGGAAAAGGACACGCCGCCCCCGCTTTTGCGCGGCCCTTCCTGCACCATTTCCACCGTCAGCAAAAAATAGGGAGCCGTCATGTCCCGTACCATTATTCCCTTTGGGCCGCAGCATCCGGTTCTGCCTGAGCCGTTGCATCTCAAACTTGTCATGGAAGATGAAATCGTTGTCGAGGCACTTCCCAAACTCGGCTACGTCCACCGTGGACTCGAAACGCTGACCACCTTGCGCGACTTTAACCAGATGGTCTACATTGTAGAGCGCGTCTGCGGGATCTGTTCGTGTCTGCACGCCATGTGTTATTGCCACGCCATTGAGCACCTCATGGATGTGGAAATCCCACGTCGCGCCGCGTATTTGCGTATCATCTGGTCAGAGCTGCACAGAATGCACAGCCATTTGCTCTGGCTGGGACTTTTTGCGGATGCGCTCGGCTTTGAAAGCCTGTTCATGCAGTTCTGGAGGATTCGAGAACGCATCATGGACATCAACGAAGCCACAACAGGCAACCGCGTGATCGTTTCTGTCAACATCATCGGTGGGGTGCGCAGGGATCTTTCCCGCGAACACCAGCGCTGGATTCTTGACGAAATGGATACACTCGAAACCGAGATGCGGCGTCTTGAAAATGTCATTCTCAACGACTACACCGTCAAAAAACGCACCGTCGGCGTTGGCATCCTCACCGCGCAACAGGCTCTTGAGCTTGGCGCGGCTGGCCCCACCTTGCGGGGCAGTGGTGTGGCGCAGGACATGCGCCAGCTTGGCTATGAAGCCTTTGCGGAACTCGGTTTCACGCCGGTTTCTGTGCTTGACGGCGACTGCTGGGCACGCACCAAAGTCCGTTTTCTGGAAGTCCTCCAGTCAATGGAAATCGTGCGGCAGGCCATCAGCCACCTGCCTGATTCTGAAATCAACGTCAAGATCAAGGGCTACCCCGATGGCGAAGCTGTCTCGCGGGTGGAACAGCCTAGAGGCGAATTGTTCTATTACGTCAAAGGGAACGGGACAAAGCTCCTCGACCGGGTACGCATCCGCACCCCCACATTTGCGAACATCCCGCCCCTCTTGTTCATGTTGAAGGGGCTGAACCTTGCCGATGTCCCCATCGTCGCCCTCACCATCGACCCGTGCATCAGTTGCACCGAGCGGTAGGCGAAAACGCAATGCCTCCCTTCCCCCCCTCATCTGACAGGGTCGGTGGATGGAGCCGACTGTGGATTGAAACATAAGGAACACGCTATGTTCATGCTCAAAAACGTTGTCCGCAATTTTCTGAAGCGCCCGGCGACGCGCAAGTATCCGCTCGTGAAACGAGACCCCTTCGCTGCTTCGAGGGGGCGTCTCATCAACCATGTGGACACCTGCATTTTCTGTCGCATGTGCTCAACCCGTTGTCCGTCTCAGTGCATTTCCACCGACCCGAAAGAGGCTTTTTGGGGATACGATCCCTTTTCGTGCGTCTATTGTGGCATCTGTGTGGAAGTGTGCCCGACAAAAAGTCTGTTCATGCTGAACACCCACCGTGCGCCTGTCCCCACCAAGTTTGTGGTCTACCACAAGGGTATCGCACGGGTGTCCCGTCCCAAGCTGTCCTCTATGCCCAAGGTCGCGCCCGGTGAAAAACACGCTGAGACGCCGCCGCCCAGTGTGATCGCCGCAACGGAACTTCCCGTAGAAGAGCCGAAGCCCAAGGCACCCACGCCTCGCGCCACGCCTGCGCCAAAGCCCCGCAGCAAAAAGAAGTAACCCCCCCCCGATACCAAAGACGCCGGTTTCCATACATAACGGAAACCGGCGTCTTTTCGTGCAGAGCCTTTGAACGTTTAACAGGCTCTAGAACGTATAGCCCACAGTCATGGCTGCGATGTGGCTCTTGCCATCGTGCGCGTTGCCG
>JAVVPW010000070.1:0-9470 GCA_036655575.1 Bilophila sp. | reverse complement strand
CGCACCTGCACATCCGCCAGACGCGGCTCGTAACGCGCCAGCAACAGGGCAATGCTGCGTTCGATCCGGGGGATGTCGTCGTTGGTGAACTGCATTCCCATGCTGGTGAAGTCTGGAATGCCAAGCTCCTCGTCAAGCAGCGTGCTCCCTTGCCGTGTATTCAGGATGTTGGCAATATGCGCCACCACGGAAGCAAGGACATCTTGCGCGTCGTCCAGATCCCGGCTGTCCGGGGAAGACTGGGTTGCTCGGAGGCGTTCCAGAAAACGGATTCCCGGCATCTCAGCGCTCCTTCTGGTGTGAGAACACGATGCGGATTTCTGTAGCTGAAAAGCTGGTTTCTTCCTGTAGCGGTATCTTGCACATACCCGTCATGCTGGGCGATTTGCAGGCGTTCAAGCACCTGATTGCCCGTAAAACGCTTGTCGAGCAGCGCGGTGTTTTTCCATGTGCCGTGCAGATCCACACTCAAAGAGGTGTTGCCGGAGCGAAAAGCGGTTGTTTCACCGGGGTTGCCTGTGTAGGGGAAGCGCACCTGCACCGGCCCATCGGGCAAGAGATCTATGATCGGTGTCTCTATGGCACCACTTCCCTTGCCCCAGCCTCTGGGCAGAGGGCGCCATTGTGGTTCTGGTGCGGGAGGCGCCAGCGGAGCAGGAGTAACTTGTTCTTGCGCTACAACAGGCGCTGGCGGGGCAGGCTGCACCGAGAGCGGCGCGACCCTCGGTAAGGGGGGCGCGGGCACGGCGTTGGCAAAGAGAAAGGCCAACAAATTGCCGGAACTTTCGGTGCGGGTAGCCTGTCCCACCACAGCACTGGCAACGACAATCAGCACCAGCCAGAGGCCGAGCATGGTGCGGCAAAGAACGCGCAGAGAGTTTAAGGGGCTACCATACATAGGTTATGCGATCCTGCAAGGTTGGAGCCGTGTTGTTCTTGCGAGCGAGCACATCAGACACATTGTCAGGGAGCAGACGCACGGTGATCTTGTTCACTTTGGCCGCGTTCAGCCGATCGACAGCTTCCGGGAAATCTTCGCGGAAAAACTCGCGTTCGCCGTACTGAAATTCTTCGAGCAGGTCAGCAAAACTCGCGTACGTTCGGTTGAGCGTCATCGACGGGAAGACAATCTGCAAAGCCGCCTCGCCACACGCGGCAACATCGTACTCAAACGTCTGTTCCTGCGGGTAATTGCGGTTGGAAAGCTGCACCTTCTTGCCCGGACACTGGAGCGAGACGTTGGTGCTGTCCGGTCGTTCGTTGGCCTCCACATTGACGAGCGTGGGTTGCGAACGCAAAAGCACGGTGTAGGAACTGCGAGTCGGGGTCACGGCGAGAGCTTCAGCGCGAGACAGGGAATGGAGAAAATCCGTGGTGAAGGGGAAATCAAGCGTTCCCCAGCTTGCGGCAACCAGATCACTGCCATCGCGCTTCAGGAACGGTTTCAGATTGGCTTCCACAAAGGTGGGCACCAGCCCCTTCTCTTTGTCGTTGCCTTGTTGTCCGTAGATGGCGGTGGTGTCGTTGGGGCGGTACAGATTGATGGGATCACCCAGCACGTCGTTTTCCCAGCGGCGTTGCAATTCGCGGGCGGCCTGTACGGTAACGCCCTGCTTCATGGTGGTGAGCATGTCGCGCAGCAAGGCTTTGGCGGGATTGTCTCCGGGGGTGGGCTTCAGCGCCGCAGTGAGGTGTTTTTCGGCCTCGGTGAACGGGCTTTTGCTCACATCGCCAAGTTCCCCTGTGCCGTAGTGCATGGAGGCCAGCGGGAGTGCCTGCGCCGGACTCGCAAGGCTATGGGCGATGTCGAGGATCTGGGTAAAATAGGTCTGCATGTTGGGCACAGCCTGCAACACGGCGCGCATCTCGGCATTGTCCTTGGTGTTCTTGCGCAGGACGCTCAAGGTTTCTGGCGAAGACTGCACCAGCGTGAGCACGGTGTCCCACAAGGTCGCCGTGGTGTTGTTTGAGGAGAGCGCCAGCGTGACCATCGTGTTTGTCAGTTCTAGACTGTCCACCCACGCGGGGGGATTTTTCGACTTGATAAGCGGCACCAGCTCCTTGGCCAGCCGTTGCAGGAGCAGGGTTTGCGGTAGCTGCGCGGCGCTTTTCAGTTCGGCATACGGGGTGAAGGCGTCGCCTCTGAGCACGTCAAGCTGCACCGCGTTTGACTTGTTGATGAAGGCTTGCCATGCCTTGGCGTAATCTCGGTAGTATTCATCGAGAAAACGCTCTATTTCCTGCACCAGAACCGGGTTTCGCCCGCTGATGATCAGAATGTCGTCCAGACTGTCTTGAAGCTGGGTTTGCCCGGCAACGGTGTAGCGGGTGGGCACACAGATGTCAGCGTCCGCGCTGGTGGGCAGGTGTGACCAGAATTGCGACAGACACACGCGAGAATCAGAGGTGAAGGCGTTGATGTTGTCGGTCATGAGGCGAAGCATATCGCCGCTCTCACGCGAAAGACTGTAGGCAAGGAGCTGTTGCAGGTCGTGGGAAAAGTGCTGCAACTGGGCTTCGTCTTCTACCCAGTCAAGCGAGGTACGAACCAGCTCACCGTTGAGCGGTGTCCATGTCTTCTGGCTAAAGACGGTCAGGGGCAAGGCTTCGTTGTCAATGGTATGGCCTTTTTCCAGACGATCAGCCATGACTTCGCAGATCCAGCTCAGTTCCTTGGCAACATCGAGTTGTTCGTTTTTCTTCTTGGCTGTAGCCGGGTCGATCAGAAAGGTTCGGATGCTGGTGAGCACTGGCAACAGCAGTTGTGAGAAGGATGCCTGCAAAAACGCATCCTTGGCCTTGCGCTCCACAATGCCGATCATGTCTTGCCCAAGCGTTGGCAAGTACCACGACGTTCTGGCGTGTTCCAGATAGCGGGCGTACTGCATCTGCTTGTACAGATCGTTGACCACCTGAGAATGGGTCAGCAGGTCAACATGCTTTTGTTCTGCCGTGAGCACATGGTGCTGGTAGACCGTGTTGACGCCAAGCACACCGCACACAAAGAGCAGAGCCAGAAGCCACGCCGCCATGCCCATGACCTTGGTGGTGGCATAGAGGCTGAACCAACTGCGCAGAGGCTGTGCCAGACCTGCTGTAGACGGGATGACGTGGGTGAGCAACTCCGTCAGGAAAGGAGGGCGAGGAGAGGGGGTGGGTGTTTGTCCCTCTTTGGTGTCTGGGAACGGGAAAGCCGCGCTGGTGAGCGGTTGCGTATGGGCAAAATACACGCCGCGCAGCAAGGGAGTGGCCTGATGGGGGACATCCTTGAACGCCTGTTCAAGCAAGATGCCAAGCTGTTTCCCAAGACCAGTGAGGTGCTCAAGTGCCAGCAGCTCGTCGCCAGAAGGCGGAACGCCCTCCACCGCAGCGTCTTGAAGCGCGCCTTTCAGACGCGCTATGGCAAGCGTAGCGGCGTGAAAGCCCGCGTTCACCGTGTGCGTATCCACAAGGCAACCAAGAGGGCTGTCTGTGATTTCGGGGGGCAGGCGTTGCCCTAGCTCGGTCATGCCGGGGACGTGCTCCATGTCCTGTATCAGCACAAACACCGGGAATTGTCGGCTCATGGTCAACATGAGCTGTTGCAGGCGACTGCGCAAGCGCAAGCCTCGTGCGCGCAACGATTCGGCGGACAAGAGCAGGTCGTCGGCGGAAAGCACGAGCAGGAGTCCTTGCAACGCCATTTTGCGGTGGTCGTGCGCCAGCAACGTGAGCAGCGATTCCCACGCTGCCGTGGTGCGGGCGTCGTTCAGATCATTCGTCGCAACAGGGGTTTGCAATATGACGGCACCAGACAGAAAATGCCACGCCAGCGGCGCGTGTTCCGGGGAATCGGGAACATTGCGCCCAAATTCGTTGAACAGGGGAGAGCCGGCGGTGGTGTCGTCAAGCGCCAGATACCACGGCTGGCTGTAATGCGAATGCATCCGCACCCGCAACGGGGAGGCGTCAAGCACCGCCATGCCCTGTTGCCAGATGTCTTGCAGGGGATTACTCGCAACACCGGGAGCTGTTTCATGCTTTTGTTGTTCTGTGAGGACACTGCGCACAAACACGCGCTTGTTGCGCCAGCGGAGCAGGATGCGCAGACCAAAAAAGGCGAGGAGCAGGGCAAGCACCCCCAGCAAGATGACCGCACCTGTCACGAGCGGCCACCCCATCCACCATGACAGCGCCGTACAACAAAGCAGCACTATGCTGATGAGGGTGAGCCACAGCAGAAATGACCCCAGCTTGAGAAGAAAACGCATACAACGTCCTTACAGGGCAGAAACAGGCAAGTTAGCTACAATATCTGCGCAGTACAGGCCAAAGGCCACGCAGACCAGCAGAGGAAGAAGCACATACAAGACAGGTTCAAAAGTGAAAAAAAACTGCCCTAGCCGCAGGTTGCGGGGAGATGCCTGAAGTGTCACCGCAGGTGCCGTTGTTGCAAGCAGGTCTCTTGCGGCCTTGCGCAGGGCGTGCAAGGTGTCTGGGCGATCAAAATAGCGCCCGCAAAAGCCGTACAGCAGACAGGTGGCGTAGACCCGAAGGGGTTGGCGTGCCACCTCTGGCAACGCCACCGTGGCGGCGCGGGAAAACTGCGCTACGAAGGCGGGTTCAAGATCCGGGTTGTTTGTGGCGGGCATGGGCAGGGTTGTGTCGGTGTCGCTTGCAAGAGCCTGTTGCAGACAGGCTTCCAGATCGACAAAGAACCGGGTTCCGGCAGAGGACGTGTCAAAATACAGCGCTTGCAGGCTCAACGGCAACCAGGTACCCGCGTCAGCGCGGGAGGCGTTGAGCAGGATTTCATCCACCCAGGCGTACACGGCAAAACGACACAGCCGCAGTTTTTCTTGCCACACGGATCTGTCTTCTGGCGCGATTTCAAGACGGCTTGCCTGTTCTGCATCCACAAGCGTCCGTAACGTAGTCTGCACCTCGTTAAGCGGTACAGCAAGACCCGCGGGCGTGCTCGAAAAATGCAGCGCCTGAGCCATAAGGGGTGCAAAGCGGTCGAGAATTTCCATACGCTACCTTTGAATGACCGTGAGCTGTGCCAGCAAGTCGTCAGGAGCCTGTGGCAGCATGAACGCGATGTCCCCGTGCTGCAACACCTGACTCCAGAGTGGATCGTTCTGATCAATCATGAAATACAAGGTGTCCTGACGGCGGGGAAGCCCTGCGGGTGGCTGTTCGGCAAGGATGAGCCGGATGCCCGGCAGCGCCCGCGCCACCATGCCCGGCATGGAAGTGGCGGGCGCGAGTTTGCCAAGCCGCAGCACCTGCTCTTCCAGATTTTTCCGTTGACTGGTGCGCAGGAGAAGCCAGTAGGCATAGCTGTTGCTAAGAGCTGGCTGAGGCATGACGGTTCCAAGGCAACCATTGCGCGGCTCCAGCACAAACGTGTAGGCAGGGCCTACCACCAGCGTGTCCACCAGTCGGGACACAATGGTCGCCGCAGCCGAGAAACAGGCATGGAGGTGTTCGTGATCGTACGGTGGCAGGGCGCGTTCACCTTGTGGAGTTTCACCCAGTGGCGAGAGAGACGCGGAAAAGACGGAAAGTTCCCCCACAAGCTGACACAGCGCCACATACACCCGCCACGGATGGATGACAGGGGCGGCAAGCATCTGCTCAAGCACAGGCGCGTTGCGGCTGAGAACACCCAGCAGACTGAACAAGGTCACGCCCTGCAAGGAAGAAATGCCTGACCCGCGTGCGTCTCCCGCCACAATCTTGTATTCTTCAAGCTGTTTGCTGCGGGAAAGCAGGGTGTCTCGCACGTCGCGGATGAGCGTGTGGATGGCGGGCACGGCGTGGATGTCCACACAGGGCGGCGCAAAATGGCTGTCGAGCAACACGCGCTCACCGTCACGCACCAGTTGCGCCACGGGGATACGGTGCAGATCCTGCCCTTCATTGCCAAAACACAGGCGCAGATTGTAGCGCAGGGTGCGCACGTCCGCCCGTGGCCCGTTGCCGTACATGTCCGGGATCTGGTCGGGATTGAGGGGCGCGGTGAAGCGGAACGACTCCGGTGCTTGCGTTGGAGCATCACTCTGGATCACGTTGTCACCAGCGTACTTGAAAGGTGCCAGTCCCACGCTGACCGGGAGTGGTGTTTCCGGCGTGTGCCACACCGCTTGAAACGGACGTGCGGACAGGGTGGTGTTGTCGTTCAAGATGAGCCGCTCCCCAGAGTCGAGCAGCAGATCCAGCGCAGACAGCTCAAACACGCCGTTTGCCAGCGTTGCTTCGTTGACCACAAGCCGCCGCACACCCCAGAACCATGGGTGGAGCAGACCCGTGATTTCGGCTAGACTCTGGCGGTGTTGCAGTTGTTCCAACTGAAAGTGCTGGGGTTGCAAAAACAGTCCCTGTTCCCAGAAGACCGGATTATCGTACACGTTCAACTCCTGTAAGGCTGATGGATGCAGCACCCAGACGGATGCGCACGTCGATCGGGGTGGCGCTGTACACGGTGTGGCGCAACAGCCCTTGCCGTTCCTTGTGCAGAGGGAAGGCTTGCACCGCAACGCACATTTCTGGCTTCAAATGCGCAAATCCCGCGACTACGGCAAGGAAACGCGCGTTTTCCATTCTGTCGTGGCTGATTTCAAGGTGCTGTCCCGGTTGCACGGCATAGGAGCGGGCACTGAGCGCTCCGGTGGTGTCGAGCGTGCAGTCAAGCAGACTGCGGATGCCAGAGGGGGTGGCGGCAAGTTTTTGAAACGCCACATACTCCTTGAGCTGATAGACGCAGATGGTCAGGCCAAGGGGCACGTCTCGTTGCGTGTTCAGATCTTTTTCCGCTTCAATGAACGTGCGTAGCCCCTTCTGTTCCTGATTCCATGTCACATCGGTGGGGTTTGAGACAGGTTCAGGAGGGGGTGTGGCAAAAGGATCAGGGGCACCACACCCTGTAAGCATCGCCAGTATCAGGGCGACTCCAAAAAAACGCCGTTCATCCACTGATTTGTACCTTGATTTGTGCGGACACGCAGGACATGCCCACGGTGTTGCCGTCGTTGTGTTTGGTGTTTGCCCCCATCGACACGGCGGCCTTGCCTTCGAGTTGCACCTTGGAGGAGCCTTTGGTGAATTCGCCCGCACCCATGAATTTGCTTGACGAAACGCCGCCCGCCACACCGGGTTCATCGCCGTTCGAGAGGCTGGTTTTGGACTTGATGTGGAGCGCTGCCGCACCGCCGATCTTGACCTTGGAACAGGCGGTGTTGGGCGTGACCATGTTGCACTGGAAGAGGTTCACATACGGGATGGGTGCGGGCGCTGCCGGAGGCGCTGGTGTCTTACACACGTCTGGGGGGGTGCTCATGCACAGCCCGCCTTGTAATGTCAATGCAAACATGGTTACCCCAGCTTGATGTGTTCGGCGTCAAGATCAAGCACGGTCTTTGCCCGGATGTCCGCATGATCCGCACGAACCCGGAGGCCGTTGGTGCTTTGGAGGCTCATCCGCCCGGCCTTGCGTTCGGCCAGATCTGTGATGGATTCGTGCAAGGTCTGGTGTTCACTGTACTTGCGCCCACTGCGTTCCTTGAGCTTTTGCGCGACGATCTGCACGGTGTTGAAGACCTGAAGCAACGCCTGTCCGCCAAGGGAAAGGAGCCGCGCTGAAAGGGTCAGTGTTTCGCCGTGCAGGTGCATGTCTGTGGCGGTGAGCGTGATTTTTTCGCCCTGAACCGTGGTGTGTCGGGTTTGCAGGTGCAGGGTGTCCGCGCTGAGGGTGGTGTCTTGTGGGAGTGAGAGCGTTCCTTGCGGTGCGTGCTGGTGCAGCACCGTGAGCACCCAGACTTCGCATGTCGCCAGTAAGGCCAGCAAAACGGTGTCGCGTGGTGCCGGGGTGAGGAGACACCCTGCGGCGCGTGTTGCTCGGAGGAGTCCTTGTGCGCTGTGTACCAGCACCGCTTCTTGATCGCAACTGTGTACCACTCCAGAGAGAAGCTCGTTTTCCAAATGGATACGCGAAGAAGGACAACCCATAGCAACATTCCTTTTCATGCAAACGATTCTTGCGTCTTTACACCCGGAACCATCGTTTTCGCTCTTCTTAGAACATTTTAACATCGTTTCAAAAATAATCTGCTCTAGATCGCCGTGAACTGTTCCGCTGCCAGCAGACGTTCGTCTGTATACCGTGCGCCGGTGAGATTCGTTCCGGTGGTGACAGCTTGTGTCAGATCCACGTTGTGCAGGTTGCAAAGGGTGAGGTTGGCGCGGTCAAAACGGGTGTGGCGTACCGTGGCGTGGGACAGATCCGCCATGTATAGGTTGGCTTCGGTGAAATCCGCACCGGACAGATCCGCGCCGACGAGTGTCGCCGTCTTCAGACCGACTCCTTGCCAGCGCGCCAGCACAAGTCGAGACGAGCCAAGATGCGCACCTTCCAGATCGCAGTCAAGGCACTGACTGTTGCCAAGATCACTGCCGATGAAGCCCGCACGGTGGAGCTGGCAACGGTGCAAGGTTGTGCCGGACAAATCTATGTGTATGGCTATAAGCTGTGTCAGATCACTGTCGCTGAACACCATGTCTCTGGCAACGCAAGCCTGCATCTCCATAAGGACGCCGACACTCTGGGTGCAGCGCAACCCCGAAAGATCGCACCTGACCCACTCGCTCATGCTCAGATTGGCGTTGTCCCATGCGGGCACCTTGACCAGATGTTGCAGCGTGGCGCGCTCCAGATTGACCCCTCTCCATGTGACACTCTCAAATTGTACACCACAGAGTCTGGCCTTGTCCAGACGTGCGTTGTCTAGATTCACGTTTGTAAGACGGGTGTTTACCAGCGAGGCATGGGTGAGACAAGCCTGCTGTAGAGAGCAATCCTCAAGCGTGGCGTCATCAAGCAAGGCGTCTGTGAACAAGGTGGCGTCGCACCGGCACCTTGTCAGACGACTGCGGGTCAGATCCGCGCCAGACAGGTTTGCGCCGGACAGGTCGCAGTCCTGAAATTCGGTGTCGCAGAGGGACACATCGCGCAGATCCTCACCTGCCAGCGACAGTCCGCGCACGGTGACTCCTGCTTGCAGTGCTGGATTCGTCAGGGGCATGTCAGACCACCTCCTTGCGGGCAGCCATGATGGTGGCGGTGATGTCTGTGCCCCGCATACTGGTTTCAGCCCCCACGCCCAGCCGGTACAAGTCTGCGCCGTACAGGCTGGCGCCATCGAGGTTGCAGGTTTCTACTCTGGTTTCACGCAGAGACGCCTTGAAGAGATTCGCGCCGCGCAGATCGGCATGGTGGAGGGTGGAGCGCGAAAAATCCGCCTGTCTGGCGGTTGCGGCACGCCACGAGCTTGCGGACAGATCGCAGTCGGTGAAGCTGGCACCATCGGCCTTGACACCTGTAAACACGCCGCCTGTGCAGTCCACTTGGTGCCATGTACTGCCGGTCAGGGTGGCACCCGTGCAGTTGATGCCTGTTGCGCTGGTGGTGGTGCCAAGGGAGGCGTTGGTCA